>CAYTWG010000016.1:0-31014 GCA_964442005.1 uncultured Bacteroides sp.
TAACTCCTTGACATCCACCCAAATCAACAAATGTTAATTTTATGCTCAAAAACATGTTTCATGGCACCAAGTTAAGTATACAGCATAAATATACACAAATACAAGACATAATTATTCAACAAAAATCATAGCTTTTCCCTATAAAAGATTTAAACATGGGTAAAAAAAACGCCGACAAATATATCTAAAAACACAAAATATTTCCCAAAAACCTATTCCGACTCGCCGACCATGGACACTTCAGCAAATAATTACGCGTCTAAAAACTCTTGATATATTACGCATAAAAGAATCAACCCCACTACACACACATTATTTATATCAATGTAACACGCATTACACACATTAATATAAATATATATTTGAGACAAAAATACCTTTGCAGATTTTTACCGATAGGAGCGCAACGGAGCGATGAAAGCATCAGGAATATGTTCAAGTTTATAATCATTGGGGACGCCAACTATTGTAATGATGTCAAACTGCACCTCATGAGGAAGATCATAATGTCTGACATAAGCATTTGCAGCAGCGACCATACGATTAATTTTCCGCCGATCTATGGAATCAAGCGGGTCAATAAAATCATCCGATCGAGTTTTAACCTCCACAAATATCAATCTATTACCTTTAGTCGCCACAATATCTATCTCATAGTGCCCCAATCGACAGTTGACATCACAAATAGCGTAGCCCTCGCGCACAAGATGCTCGAGGGCTATACGTTCTCCCCATTTTCCCAATTGATTATGATAAGCCATTGGTCAAATCGGTATTTTAGTCAAAAGTCATTCAATCAATATTCATCCCACGACTTTATCTCGATATCATCAAGAGACATCGACGTAAACGCACGAATGAAAGCCGAAGCAAGACGTCCGTTGGTAATAAGAGGGACATTGAGATCAATCGCAGCACGACGAATCTTATATCCATTGCTCAACTCAGCCGACGAAAGATTCTTGGGGATATTAACGACCAAATCTATCTCATGTTGATGAAGCAGATCAAGAGCCTGCGGATGCTTATCCTCCTGGTTAGGCCAGTAAACACGTATTGCAGGTATACCATTATCATTCAGGAACTGATGAGTCCCGCCGGTCGCATAGAGTATATACCCTTTATTATGAAGGCGATGAGCGGCATCAAGCATGTCAGTTTTCTGCTTTGCAGTTCCTGTACTGAGCAATACCGAACGCTTCGGTATCTTATACCCCACAGAAAGCATCGATTTAAGGATCGCTTCCGACGTGTCGACACCAATACATCCGACTTCGCCTGTCGACGACATATCTACTCCAAGCACGGGGTCAGCCCCCTGCAAGCGAGAGAAACTAAACTGCGACGCCTTAATACCCACATAATCAAGGTCAAAAGCATTTTTATGAGGTTTCTCTACCGGAATACCCAACATCACACGAGTCGCAAGATCAATAAAATTAATCTTAAGAACCTTGGACACAAACGGGAAACTGCGTGAGGCACGGAGATTACATTCAATCACCTTAATATCATTATCCTTAGCAAGATACTGTATATTAAACGGACCGGAAATATTCAGAGCCTTAGCTATCTGAGAAGACACCTTTTTGATACGACGCATTGTCTCAACATACAGTTTCTGCGGCGGGAACTGGATTGTGGCATCACCCGAATGCACTCCGGCAAACTCGATATGCTCAGAAATTGCATAAGCTTTTATCTGTCCATCCTGAGCCACCGCATCCATCTCGATTTCCTTAGCATACTGGATAAACTCGGTAACAACGACAGGATGCTGCTTAGAAACATTTGCAGCCAGGCGCAGGAAACGTTCAAGTTCTTCCTTATTGGAACATACATTCATTGCAGCACCAGAAAGCACGTAACTTGGACGGACAAGAACCGGGAACCCTACTTCATCAATAAACTTATATATATCATCAAAGTCAGTCAATTCACGCCAACGGGGCTGATCAATACCAAGTCGATCAAGCATCGCCGAGAATTTATGACGATCCTCAGCATTATCAATACTCTGAGCCGATGTTCCAAGTATATTTACACCCTCCTCATCAAGGCGACATGCAAGATTATTAGGAATCTGACCGCCCACCGACAGAATAGCTCCGTGAGGCTGCTCAAGATCCATAATATCCATGACACGTTCAAAGGTGAGTTCATCAAAATACAGACGATCACACATGTCATAGTCGGTTGATACTGTCTCAGGGTTATAATTAATCATAACCGAGCGCCAACCTTCCTTCTTAACAGTCATGAGAGCATTGACCGAGCACCAGTCAAACTCAACAGAGCTACCAATGCGGTAAGCCCCCGAACCGAGCACTACTATCGATCGGTGATCATGCAGATAATCAACATCATTCTCATTTCCATTATATGTGAGATACAGATAGTTAGTCTGTGCAGGATACTCCGCCGCAAGCGTGTCAATCTGCTTAACCACAGGCACAATGCCAAGCGACTTACGATATGCGCGCACATCACGGTTAGCCGCCTCAGCATCCACCATACGACCGCCAAGCACAGCTCTTGCAATCTGGAAATCGCTGAAGCCTTGCTGCTTAGCCTGACGCAGCAAACCATCAGACAATTCACGTATCTCGTTTACGCCCTCAAGTTCACTTGCCGTGTCGATAATATTACGCAGCTTGTAAAGAAACCATTTGTCAATCTTGGTCAGTTCATGTATCTTATCGACGGTGTAGCCCTTCTGCATCGCAGCAGCGATCACGAAAATACGCTTATCCGTTGGCTCTTTCAGCGCATGATCAATATTGTCAATCTTGATTTCCTTATTACCGACAAATCCGTGCATGCCCTGACCTATCATGCGCAGGCCCTTTTGAATGACCTCCTCAAAAGTACGACCGATAGCCATCACCTCGCCCACCGACTTCATCGACGAACCGATTTCACGACGCACACCATGGAATTTACCAAGGTCCCAGCGAGGTATCTTGCACACGATATAATCGAGTGCCGGTTCAAAAAACGCCGATGTAGAGCGTGTCACCGAATTTTTCAAATCAAACAGCCCGTAGCCAAGACCAAGTTTTGCCGCAACAAACGCAAGAGGATAACCGGTTGCCTTTGAAGCGAGCGCTGACGAACGGCTCAGTCGCGCATTAACCTCTATAACGCGATAGTCCATCGACTCAGGATCGAAAGCATACTGCACGTTACACTCTCCGACAATACCGATGTGACGTATGATTTTGATTGCAAGTTTGCGCAGATAATGATAATCTTCATTGGAAAGAGTCTGGGATGGAGCAACCACAATACTTTCACCCGTATGAATTCCTAGCGGGTCAAAATTCTCCATATTGCAGACCGTTATACAGTTGTCAAAACGGTCTCGCACTACTTCATATTCAACCTCTTTCCAACCTTTGAGCGACTTTTCTACAAGAACCTGAGGCGAGAACGACAGAGCTTTTTCAGTCAGAGCCACAAGCTCCTGCTCGTTATCACAGAATCCCGAGCCAAGACCGCCAAGCGCGTATGCAGCTCGCACAATAACCGGATAGCCAAGCTGAGAAGCCGCGCGCAACGCGTCATCAACAGTCGACACCGCCTCACTTTTGATTGTCTTGACATCTATTTCATCAAGTCGTTTCACAAAAAGTTCACGGTCCTCCGTATCCATAATCGCCTGAACGGGCGTACCAAGCACCTTCACACCGTAGCGTTCAAGGACGCCGTGAGTGTAAAGTTCGACACCGCAGTTCAAAGCCGTCTGACCGCCGAAAGCAAGCAGAATGCCCTCCGGACGCTCCTTTTCGATCACCTTTTCTACAAAGTAAGGGGTAACCGGAAGAAAATAAATTTTATCGGCAATGCCGTCGGAAGTCTGCACAGTCGCAATATTGGGATTAATAAGCACCGTCTCGATGCCTTCCTCTTTCAGAGCTTTGAGAGCCTGCGAACCGGAATAGTCAAACTCACCCGCCTCGCCAATTTTCAACGCTCCGCTACCAAGCAGAAGCACCTTCTTAATCTCACTTTTGTTGCTCGCCAATGTCATGATATATCTTAAAAAAATAGGTGTTTAAAGCATGTCGATAAACTCGTCAAACAGGAACTCGGTATCTTTAGGACCGCTGCTCGCTTCAGGGTGGAACTGAGCCGAGAAGAAAGGCTTTGATTTATGACGTATTCCTTCATTGGTTCCGTCGTTCATGTTTACAAACAACGGCTCCCAGTCTCCGGGGAGGGTTGACTGATCGACAGCATATCCATGATTCTGAGATGTAACGAAACACGTATCGGTACCCACACGGCGCACCGGCTGATTGTGACTGCGATGTCCGTACTTCAATTTATACGTTTTAGCTCCGGCAGCTTTTGACAACAACTGATTACCCATACAGATACCGCATATAGGCTTTCCTATCTCTATTGCCTTACGTATATTGGCGACAGTTGCCTCAGCCATGTCGGGATTACCTGGACCATTGGAAATAAACAGTCCATCATACGGTATATCAGTAAAATCATAATCCCAGGGGACGCGTATCACTTTCACTCCGCGTCGCGTCAGACAACGTATGATATTGTGTTTTGTGCCACAGTCAATAAGGACAACAGTTTTATCGCCGTCACCATGCACCTCCACTTCTCGACAGCTCACCTTTCCGACAAGATTTTCCTTATTGGGGTCGTAAAACTCCACATCCGGCTCTCCCTCTATCAAGATTTTGCCGAGCATCGAGCCTTTCTCACGCAGATGTTTGGTCAGGGCACGTGTGTCCACTCCGTAAATTCCGGGAATCTTTTCCTCTACGAGCCACTCGCTCAGCGAACGATCAGCCTGCCAGTGACTGTGCTCCCAAGAGTAATCCTGAGCTACAATTCCGCGCGCATGGATATGGTCGCTTTCATAAAACTCGCTGACATCATCCTTTTCACGGCGCGGAGGAACGCCATAATTGCCAAGAATGGGATAAGTTGTAACTAAGATTTGACCTTCATAGGAAGGGTCGGTGAGACTCTCGGGATAACCGGTCATTGCCGTGTTGAACACAACCTCGCCAGCTGTAGCCGATTCATAACCGAAGGATTTTCCTTCAAAAGTAGTGCCGTCCTCAAGAACGATGACAGCGCGACGTGTTTCACGCATACGATAGAATGATAGTGCTTGGTTAATTACTGCGGTTAACATGATTTCTATCGTGAAAACCGTGCAAAGATAACAAAAATATCCCACACGCGCCCCACCCCGTCACAAAATTTTATCAACATGCCTTTATTATATCACAAAAATTTTACATCCGACATAACATTTCTTGAATTTCCACGTATATCTTATCACACACAAATACACACAACGATTTTTAAGTAAAAAGATATTCATTAAATTTAACGCATTCATCAAAAACACAAATTATTTAACCACTATTTTTTAAATTATTTTATCAATTAACACAAAAACATTTTGACAATTAAAAAAAAATCCGTTACTTTGTATGAAATTTATTATACCAAATCATCACATACCGAATCATGAAACACAGTCTGAATGGCATCGTTCGACGCATAATTAAATTAACATGCAATTATACTATCGCCGTAGCATCATTTATACTCCTGTCAACGGCATGCTCTGACAATAAACACACAGTCCCCTCTCCAATGGACGGAATGGTTCAGCGACTGTTCCCGCAACACGCCGATAAGTTCATCTTTGAGGTCGTAGCCGACAGCACTGACACCGACCGCTTTACGCTTGAATCAAAGGGCAATAAAATAGTCATCACCGGCAATAACAACAACTCGCTTGCCGTCGGGCTTAACCATTATTTACGCAACTACTGCGACACCCACGTGTCATGGTACGCCGCTGACTCCGTGATGATGCCCGAAACCCTGCCCGTAGTTCCTGAAAAAGTCGAAGGCACTGCAAAGGTCGACAACCGTTTCTTCCTTAATTATTGTACTTACGGCTATTCAATGCCCTACTGGGGATGGAATGACTGGGAGCGTCTCATTGACTGGATGGCGCTTAACGGCGTGACAATGCCACTCGCTATCACAGGGCAAGAATCGATCTGGTATAAAGTATGGAGCGAAATGGGTCTCACCGACGAACAGATCCGCAACTACTTCACCGGACCGGCACACCTTCCCTGGCACCGCATGTCCAACGTAGACTACTGGCAGAGTCCGTTACCAATGTCATGGCTTGACAATCAGGAAGAACTCCAGAAAAAGATTCTTGAACGCGAACGCGAACTCGGCATGACGCCCGTGCTTCCTGCCTTTGCCGGGCACGTACCTAAGGAACTACAGGAACTATACCCCGAAGCTAAAATCCACACAATGAGCCAGTGGGGTGGCTATGACGACAATTATCGCAGCCATTTCATCGAACCGATGGACTCGCTTTATGGCGTAATACAGCAGAAATTCATCGAGAAACAGAACGAGATATACGGTACCGACCACATTTACGGCATCGATCCGTTCAACGAGGTACAATCCCCCGACTGGGGTGAGGAGTTCCTCGCCAACGTGTCAAAACGTATCTATGGCTCGATTGCCGACATTGACTCAGCTGCTACATGGCTTCAGATGACATGGATGTTCTATCACGATCAGGAACGCTGGACACAGCCACGCATAAAAGCATTCCTTAGCTCCGTACCCGACAATAAGCTCGTGCTGCTCGACTATTACTGCGACAGCACCGAGATATGGCGCAACACCGAACGATACTATGGTAACCCCTATATATGGTGCTACCTCGGCAACTTCGGTGGCAACACCATGCTTGCCGGCAACTTCAACGGAGTCAACACCCGTCTCGACAATTTCCTCGCCGAGGGAGGCGACAACGCTTCGGGCATCGGTGCGACATTAGAAGGTCTTGACGTCAATCCGCTTATGTATGAGTTTGTGTTCAACAAGGCATGGGACACTTGCTCTGCTCCCGATACATGGATTGAAAAATGGGCACGTTCACGCGGTGCCGACAAATCTCCAGCCGTGCTTGAAGCATGGAAAATTCTCCATGACAGCATCTACATCCGCCATGCTACCTGCGGACAAGCCGTGTTAATGAATGCGCGTCCCATGCTTGTAGGCACCGATAGCTGGAACACGTACCCCGACATCCATTACAGCAATGCCACACTCCTGAACGCTTGGGACAAACTTCTTTCAGCTGAGGGAGTAGACGGTAATCCGGGATATGACTACGACGTTGTCAACGTCGGTCGTCAGGTACTCGGCAATCTCTTCTCCGATTTCCGTGAAAACTTCACGCGCGCGTATAATAATAAAGATATAGACGCAATGAAGAAACAGGCAGCTCTGATGGACTCACTTCTGCTCGACACCGACCGGCTGCTCGCCACTCGCTCCGACTTCTCAATTGGAAAATGGATTGAGGATGCCCGTTCCTTTGGTGTCACACCCGAAGAAAAAGACTATTATGAGGAGAACGCCCGTTGTATCCTGACCGTCTGGGGACAGAAAGCCACGCAGCTCAATGATTACGCCAACCGCGGATGGGCTGGGCTGACCTCCGGATTCTACCGTGAGCGCTGGAAACGCTTCACCGACAGCGTCATTGCTGCGGTCGAGAGCGGAAAGTCCTACGATCCGAAAGCTTATTACGACATGATAACCGACTGGGAGGAAGAGTGGACCCACGGGACCGAGAAATATCCCGTCGTTTCGGGAGAGAAATCAGCCGAGGTAGCGCGTGAGCTTATCGAGCGTTACCGTCCCTACATTAATCGATAATAATAATATAGTAATAATAACAAATCTAATCACCTAATCTAAACCTTTTATGCAAAAGCAAATGTTGAAAAAGCAGTGCTTGCTAAAGACGTACAGTGCAGTAGCGCTCATGTGCCTTTCTGCATTAGGTGTCAGCGCCGCGAGTGTGCCATCGGCATCTCCTCAGACCGCAAACGCCTCAGTACCCAGCAAGGATCAAGTGGTCAAGGGTAAAGTCCTTGACGATACCGGCGAAGGTATCCCCGGCGCGACAGTGCTCGTCAAGGGCAGTTCTAAAGGTGTAATGACCGACCTTGACGGTTCATTCACCATCGAAGTTGGACCGAACTCTCAACTTGAAGTTTCTTACCTCGGTATGGAACCGCAGGTAATTGCCGTAGGTAAAAACAAAAGTCTCGTTATTACTCTTCATGAAAAGACCGCCGAGCTTGAAGAAGTGACCGTCGTTGCTTACGGTAAACAGCGTAAGGAGAGCGTCGTCGGCGCTATCTCTACAATCGATGCAAGCTCCCTCAAGATGCCCGTCGGAAACCTCTCGACCGCACTCGCCGGTAAACTTGCAGGTATCGTCGTTATGCAGCGTACCGGTGAGCCCGGTGCCGGTGCTGACTTCTGGATTCGTGGTATCAGCTCATTCGGTGCCAACAACAAGCCTCTCGTGCTTGTCGACGGTGTTGAGCGTTCAATGGACCTCGTCGACCCCGAAGATATTGCGACATTCTCAATTCTTAAGGACGCAACCGCCACCGCCCTTTACGGTGTGCGTGGTGCTAACGGTATCGTCCTCATCACCACCAAGCGTGGTGCCGAGTCAAAACCCAAAGTAAGCGCCAAAGTCGAGTACGGTTTCTCGGCGCCTATTAAGGTTCCCAAACTTGCCAATGCAAAACAGTGGCTTGACTACTACAATGACATTGAGCTTGATGCTTCCGGTCGTCTCGCTATACAGCCCATGGAAATGGACAAATACATCAACAATGTCGACCCCGACCTCTATCCTAATGTCGACTGGATGAACACCATTTTCAAGGATCAGACCAGCACTACTCGTGTTAACGTAAGCGTCTCCGGTGGTTCTCCCAAGGTACGCTACTATGTCGGCGGTTCATTCTACACCGAGGGTTCAATCCTTAACACAGCCGACAACAAGCGTTACGACGCCTCAATGAATTATACCAAATATAACTTCCGTGCCAACGTCGACATCAACATCACGTCGTCAACCGAGCTCGGACTCTCATTGACCAACGTCTATACCACCAAGAACCGTCCCGGTGGTAACCTCGGCGACATCTACACATGGACTCTTTTGACTCCTCCGGTGTCGACACCTACCATTTACTCAGACGGCTCTTTAGCTAAGCCTACCAACGGTTATAACCCCTATTATCTTCTTAATAATACCGGTTATTGCCAGGACTTCTCCAACACTTCTCAGTCACTTATCTCGTTGACTCAGGATTTCTCTGAGATCATAACCCCTGGTTTGAAATTCAACATCAAGTTTGCGTGGGATGCTTTCACAGGCTCGACTCTCGACCGTCGTCTGACTCCCACCAACTATCACGCTCTCGGTCGTGATGCTGATGGAAACCTCATCCTCAATGTGACTGCCGAAGGTAGCAACTACATGACACTCAACAAGTCAATCTGGAGCAACAAATATGATGGTCGCGGTGCTTCTAACAAGAACACCAACCTCGAAGCTTCATTCATTTACGAAAGAACGTTTGCCAATGTTCATCGTGTCAGCGGCATGTTCCTTTTCAACATGAGAAGCTATTCTTACCTCTATCCCAGCTCTTACATTGATTCATTCGCGTTCAAGAACATCGGTATCGCAGGTCGTGCCACTTACTCTTACGACTCTAAATACTTCGCCGAGTTCAACTTCGGTTATAACGGTTCTGAGAACTTCTCGCCCAAGAGACGCTTCGGTTTCTTCCCGTCAGTCGCTCTCGGCTACCTCATCAGCAATGAAAAATTCTTTGAGGATCTTACACCCGTTATCAATCTGTTGAAACTTAAGGCATCATACGGTGAAATCGGTAATGACCAGATCGGTGGTGACCGTCGTTTCGCGTTCAACTCTGAAATGAATAGCTCGGCGGCAGGCTACATCTTCGGTTCAAAACCCCAATATTTTGAAACAGGTGGTATCTCTACCGGTAAACCTGGTAACGAATACGTTTCATGGGAAACCGCAATCAAGAAGAACATCGGTCTCGAACTCGGTCTCTTCAACGAACTTACCCTTCAGGCTGACTACTTCTATGAAAAACGTTCTGGTATCTTCATTCTCCAGCAGAGCGTACCCTCTATCGTTGGTCACAACGTAGCTCAGTATGTCAACCTCGGTCGCATGCGCAACAGCGGTGTCGATCTGTCGCTTGAATACAACAAGTCGTTTGGCGACTGGTTCATCTCAGCTCGCGGTAACTTCACTTACAACCGCAACAAGATGCTATATGATGATAAACCCACCCCCGTATGGGCTTATCAGAGCGAAGCAGGATTTGCCTACAACCAGCAGCGCGGTCTTATCGCTCTCGGACTTTTTGAATCTGAAGAAGATGTTGCAAACAGCCCTGTACAGACTTTCGGTGGTACAGTACGTCCCGGTGACATCAAGTACAAGGATATCAATGGAGACGGTCAGATCGACGCTTATGACCGTGTAGCGATCGGTTACACCACCGTTCCCGAAATCAACTACGGTTTCGGTGTCAGCGCAAGTTGGAAAGGCATCGATCTCTCGGTATTCTTCCAGGGCGTAGGTCACGTGACCCGCATCATCGGTGGTGCAACATTCTACGGCGCGTCTGAAAACATCTTTAACAAAGGTCAGATTTATGCCGAAGTTGCCGACAACCGCTGGACTGTCAACAATCCCAATCCCAATGCCGAGTATCCCCGTCTCGCCGTTACAAAGGTTGCCAACAACCAGGAGGCATCAACTTACTGGCAGCGCGACATGAGCTTCCTCCGTCTGAAGAATGTCGAGATCGGCTATACATTCCCCAAGAAATGGTATAACAAGTGGGGACTCTCAACAATCCGACTCTATGCCCAGGGCGTGAACCTGCTCACATTCAGCAAGTTCAAACTTTGGGACCCCGAGCTTGACTCAGCTGCCGGTAGCGTTTACCCGCAGATGAAGACCGGTTCAATCGGACTCAATGTTAACTTCTAATCTGTAATTGACAATTATGAATAAGAAAATATTTTTAGCGATAGCATTGGTGTCATCGATGACAGCTGTCACTTCTTGCGGCGACTACCTTGAAGTTCAGCTCGACGACCAGATGACCCAGGAAGAAGTGTTCAGCAAGCGTCTGACCACTGAGAGCTACCTCCGCCACATATACAGCTACCTCCCTTACGAGGTGGAATACCTTGGTCCGAACAACAAACTTGAGACCGCTCCCGGCGGTGACGGTGCCGTTGTTCCGATGAGCGACGAAGCGCTCTTCTCATGGTATCAGTGGGTTACCTACCTCCCCTTCACAACCGGTGACTGGGGTCCCACAACTATTGAATTTAACAACTGGAAACGCATGTACACCGGTATCGAGCAGTGCGGTATCTTTATGGAAAACGTTGACCAATGTGTCGAACTTTCTATTAAGGAGCGCACCTACATGAAAGCTGAAGCTCGTTTCATCCGTGCCTACTGCTACTTCCAGATGTTCCGTAAATTCGGTCCGGTGTTCATCTGGGGCGATCAGCGTTCCGACATGACCATCAAGCCCGAAGAAATCGACCGTCACACCGTTGACCAGAACGTTGATTTCATGATCTCGGAAATTGACAAGGCTATAGCAGAGCTTCCCCTTCTGATTGAAGATAACGAAGCTTGGGCAGGTCGTATCACCAAAGGCGCAGCAATGGCTGCTAAATCACGCATTCTCCTCTATGCCGCCAGCCCCCTCTATAACGGCTGCGATCTTTACAAAGGTCAGATGAAAAACATCCGCGGTGAATATCTCTTCCCCCAGACTCCCGATCCCCAGAAGTGGGAAAAAGCAGCACAGGCTGCAAAGGACGTGATCGACCTTGGTCTTTATTCGCTTTGTGAAGACAACACCGAGACCGATCCCTTCCAGAAAGCAATCAAATCTTACCAGATGACAACATTCGACGCATGGAACAGCGAATGCATCTGGGGTTGCTGGCCGCGCTACTCTCCAACTTATTACAACATCGCTACCTTCAACAAGCAGCGCTGCATGCCTCCCGTTGTCTGCAAAGACGCTAACGGTGGCTACTGCCCCTCGCTTAAGTTGGTCGACACATATCCTATGGCTGAGTCAGGTCGTTATCCCGTGATCGGTTACGAGGCTAACGGTACCCCCATCGCTGACCCGAAATCAGGATATGTCGTTGATGGCTTCACCAACAACTGGTTCCACCCCATCGAAGGAAACAAGTTTGGCGGTGTAAAAGCCCACAACAGCTGTATCGGTCGTGACGCCCGCTACTATGCTTCTGTATTTGCCAACGGTTTCTATTGGATTACTGACAAGAACCAGAAGAATCAGAAAACCATCGTGACATTCTTTACCGGCGGTACCTCTACCTACTCAGGTAATGACTGTGTTAAGGCTGGTTACCTCTGGCGTCGTCCTTTGGAATCAACCAACAACTATCAGCAGGGTAGCTGGGGTAACTACTTCATGACCTACTACCGTCTCGCCGAGATTTACCTCAACTATGCTGAGGCATGTAACGAAAAGCCCAACCGCAACGAGGCTGAGGCTCTCAAATACATGAACCTCGTCCGCAACCGTGCCGGTCTTAACAACATCGAGGTCGCTTATCCCGAGGTTATCGGAAATCAAGCTCTTCTCCGCGAACTGCTTCAGAAAGAGCGTATGGTCGAACTCGCTTTTGAATGCCACCGCTATTACGACTGCCGCCGCTGGATGACTGCTGAGAAAGAATTCACCGGACCCAACTACACCCTCAACCTTCTCGCAACCAACTACGAGAGCTCGTGGGAACGCACCACTGAGGTATGGGCAGGTAGCGACCGTGTATTCGAGAAGAAACACTATTTCTTCCCCATCAACCAGAGCCAGCTCCGAGAGATGAAGAATATTACTCAGAACTATGGATGGTAATTTAGAAAAAACCGCAACAATAATGAAAACCAAGATATTCAACTTACTCATTGCATCATGTGTCATCGGTCTCGCTTCATGCGAAAGCGACATCGATAACTTCATGGTCGATGACTCTATCGGATTTCTCAACAATGGATGTGTTGAAGCCGATGTATTATCAGGCGTTTCTGAGCCTTACATGCTCTACTCTATCAAGAGCGGAAAAGGCTCTCAGGATGCCAATGTCACAATTTCAGTTGACCCGCAGGTCCTCTCCGACTATAATGAGGCAAACGGGACAAGCTACACCGTGCTTCCTGCCGATTGCTATTCTTTAAAGGTAGCCAACCTTATATTCTCGAAAGAGGATTATCGCAAACCTTTTGAGATCGCATGGAATCAGGATCGCCTCAGTGCTGCTGTTGAAGCTGATCCCATGGCGGTAATTCCTATCCGCATGACTGTCGCCGAAACCGGCGTACAGGTCAACGAAGACCGTCTGACTGTCCTCATCAAGCCCAACATCATCACTCCTTACATTTCTTTCAGGACTCCCGGATTCTATACCGGTATAATGCCTCTTGTAAATGACAATGCCCACTCTGACGTCTACGTGCAGATTGAAGCCAACTTCATCGCCCGCACCGACATCGAGTACACCCTGTCTATCGACGAGGACCTGGTTGAAGCCTACAACAACGAGAAGAACACCAAGTACAAGGTGCTCCCCGCCGACGCTTATGACCTCCCCCTCTCGGGCTGGACTATCAAACAGAGCGCCAACAACGCCATGTTCAAGTTCACTTTCAACCTCGACGCTCTCCGTCCCGAGGGTGAGACAGTGAAATTCGGCGAATACATCCTTCCGCTCCGTCTGTCGTCGGTTTCTTCAACTCAGATAGATCCTGAAGCTTCTTACCTCCTTTATGCAATCTCCTTCCAGCCCCAGCAGCTCAGCAAGGAGGGATGGACTGTTGTTGACTACAACTCAAGCTGTAAGGACGACGAGACCTCTTGGGTCGTTGCACTCGATGGTGGTGTCGAAAATCTTATCGACGGTACCGTAGGTAAGTTCTGGTATTCTAAGTGGACAACCCCCGAACCGCTCCCCTACTACTTCGTATTCGACATGCAGAAAGAGCACACTATCTTCCTCGCCGGTTTTGACAACCCCACCGGTTCTGACGCATGGCGTGGTAACGCCAAGGCTGGTTACCTTGAAATCAGTAAGGACAACCAGAATTGGGAAAAGATCGGTGAATGGACAGCTCCCAACAAGTTCACCCGTACAATCCAGTACTCTACCGATCCAGTTCCCGGTCGCTACATACGATTTGTCATCACCGAAGCATTTGATGCTTACCAGAATGGTGCTCAGATCAACATTGCAGAGCTTAATTTCTGGGGACTTTAATCCATTTCGACTGAATAAGACATGAAATTATTCAAATCGCTTTTCGCTCTTATGTGCTTATGCCTGGTAATACCCGGCATAAGCGCAAAAGACGTGAACGAAGGATACAAGACATATCCCATCAATGACCTCGCCCTGATATATCAGGGTGGCATACATCGAATTGACTGGACCAAAGATCAGTTCAAGCCTTACGTCGTGCACACGTTTGCCGACGGGCGCAAGGACTGGTTGTTTGACGGATTCCTGTTTCTGGAATTTACCGACGGAAAAGGTACCAGCATCGCAACACGCTACTCCGATAAAAACGCCGACCGCCAGACATGGGAATGGCTTCTTGACCGTATCTTTGAAGAAGGCAAGAGTCTTTCGGCTCTTGACCAGTGTATCGATGAGCAGATTAAAGAAATAGGTAAACCTGATTTCAAGCATAAGATTATTATCTCGGTGCCCGAAATCATGCCTGAAGGAATCTATTGGGGCGAACTCGATGGCGAGCAGATGGACTTCTCCCGCCGTGACCATCAGGTTAAAGCGACTAAATGGTATATCGATCAGCTCCGCGACCGATTCGCTAAAGCCGGGTATAAACATCTTGAACTCGACGGCTACTATTGGCTTGCCGAGGATATCGATATTACCAAAGATCTCTCTGCCGCTGTGTCGGAATACGTACGTAAGGACCTTAAGAAATCATTCGTATGGATTCCTTACTGGCAGGCTAAGGGTCATGACCAATGGGAAAGCCTCGGTTTCGACATCGCCTATCAGCAGCCCAATCATTTCTTCGGAAAAGATATCCCTGATGAACGTCTTGACCAGGCTTGTGCCACGGCATTCCGTCACAACATGGGCATGGAGATGGAATTTGACGAGAAAGCCCTCATCGACCATCCCGACTCATCTTATGATCGTCTCGTAGCCTACATCGACTACTTCGAGAAAAACGGCGTATTCGACAACTCGGCAATCGCATATTATACCGGTTGCCATGCAGTTCTTGACCTCGCCGAGTCATCCAATCCGCTCGATCACGAAGTGCTTGACCGTCTTGCCAAACTTATTATTGACCGTCGCTCGTTCATGAAAGACGGCAAAATCAAGCATCACAAGAAATAAGTATTTCCACTTTCTTCATAAAAACAGTATCTTTGCACAGTCAGAGATACTGTTTTTTTATGTTACGGCGAGAATTTGAGCACTATTACCGGAATCTGTACATGCCGCTCGGTATGTACGCCCTTCGTCTGCTCGGCAACGTCGATGACGCTGAAGACGCCGTTCAGGAAGCTTTTGCCGCAGCATGGCTGCGCATCTGTGACCGACAGGAAATTGAAAATTTCAAAGCCTACATCTATCGCGCCGTACGCAACAATGCACTGATGAAACTACGTGCCGCGCACGAGACTGTCGATATCACATCTCTGCCGTTTGACATCCCGCCCGAGGACATAGACACGTCAGAACGCGACGCCCGCCTATGGCATGCCCTCGACAAGCTTCCGCCCCGATGCCGGCAAGCTTTTCTACTGAGTAAGCGTGACGGGCTTTCCTACGCTGAAATTGCCGAAGAGACCGGCACTTCGATCAAGACTGTGGAAAATCAGATTTCAAAAGCGTTCCGGCTCCTGCGCAAAGCTATCTCAGAACCTGAAAACGCCAAAACACGCCTGTCCCATCCTCTTCTGCCGTTCCTGTAAAAAAAATTTAGCGGGGCAATAGGGGTTTTTCTCTCCGTTTGCATCTTACAGATAAAAAAACGATTCAAAGATGCAAATTAAACACGACAACAAGGACAATCTGGAGTTTGTCACCAGGCACTACCGCGAGGGCGCCTTTGACTATCGAAAGGGACTCGACGGAATAATCCGTCCCCGCAGCCATCGTGCAGGAATCGCTGCCGCTATCACCGTAGCAATAGCCTTGACTGCTTCGGCAATAGGACTATGGAATCATTACGGGACGACACCGCCGGCAGTTGACAACGGACATGAAGAGACCACGATGACAGCCGGCTCAACCGAGGCCCGGAAAGTGAAAATCGAATTTAACAACGCACCGCTCAATGAAGTTGTAAAACGCATCGAGACCGCCTACGGTGTCACCGTCACCAATCTTCCTGAGGAACAGCACAATCTGACACTGAGCTACGAGGGCACAGCTGACGAACTTATCGACATTATCAACAGTCTCCTCGGGACTAAAATGGAAATTGCCCGCTTATGAAACGCCTAACAGTTATATCTGCACTGCTCCTCGTCTCGACGTATATCGCCGGTGCCGGAGTCACAGTCGATGTAAAGTCGAGTCCTGCTGAAAAAGTTTTTGCGCTCATCATGAAGCAGAGTGGCAAAAACTTCATCTACCGAAGCGACTTACTCAAAGGTATGCGCATATCGGTCAAGGCTCAGGACGAAACGCTTGATAAAGTTCTCGACAAAATGTTTGTTGACACCGACATCACTTACCGTATTGACGGTAACAACGTGATCCTGATGACACGCACCACACCCGCCACCGATCAGGCTCCGGCTAAAGCGACCGTCAGCGGATTCGTACGCGAGGCAGTCACCGGCGAACCGCTGATCGGCGCCATCGTGACATCTCCTCTGCTCAAAGCCCCTGCCGTCACCAACTATGCCGGATACTATTCCGTGACACTCCCTTCGGCACTCGGATCCATCTCAATAAACTATCCCGGCTATCAGTCTTACTCATCGGGTATCCTAAATTTGTCAGGCAACATGGTGATTAACGCCGACCTCGAGTTCAGCAACCAGCTCGACGAAGTAATTATCACCGAAACCATCAACAACATCAACGACATGAGTTCCCCCTTCGTCGGTAAGTTCAATCTCTCCAACCGGGCGATCACCTCTTCGCCTGTCATCTTCGGAGAGAGCGATATCATAAAAACGCTCCAGATGCAACCCGGCATCTCAGCCGGCATCGAAGGTCTTGCCGGAATGTATGTCCACGGTGGCAATGCCGACGAAAATCTCTATATGCTCGACAACATTCCCCTATATCAGGTAAATCATTTGGGAGGCATCTTCTCTGCGTTCAACACCGAAGCGATAAAAAGTGTCGATTTTTACAAATCGTCATTTCCTACCCGCTATGACGGTCGACTGTCATCATTCATGGACGTACACACCAAGGACGGCTCCCTTGACAGCCATCACGGCTCATTCCGTCTCGGATTGACATCGGCAGCATTCAATATCGACGGACCGATTCATCGTGGCACCACCTCCTATTCAGTAGCTATGCGCCGCTCATGGCTTGAAATATTCACCGCACCTCTGTTTGCAATCATCAATTCAACCGAGGAAAACGACCATGCCAACTTCCGGTATAATTTCACCGACATCAATGCCAAGGTCACTCACCGATTCTCCGACCGGTCAAGTGCCCGTGTGACATTCTACTACGGCAATGACTATCTGACCACACACAGCAAGTGGCGTGAAGACCCGAGCTGCCCCTGGCGCGATGATGAGCATTACAGGCTAAGATGGGGCAACATCATGGCCTCGGCTGGATGGAACTATGTCATATCGCCAAAACTATTCGCCGAGTTTACCGCTGCTTTCACCCGCTATTCGTCTACGATGAAACACCAATATGAATTTGAGGACTACATCTATGGAGAGCCTGAATCCGGGGCAAAAGGCGAGGACAATCTCTATTCAGATAATAATATTACCGACTGGATAGCACGTGCCGACTTCAACTGGAATCCCATGACAGGACAGCGCGTCGACTTCGGAGCGTCCTACACGCATCACTCTTTCCTCCCCGTGCGCACGTCACGCAACATAACCACCGCACATCCTGATGCCGAGACCATCACTGTCACTGACAACGGAACCGGTTACCGAGCCAACGAACTGAATGCCTACGCCGCCTATGATGCTGACATCACCCGGAACCTGCGAGTCAACGCAGGATTGCACGCGAGCCTGTTTGCTATCGACAAGAAGACCCGCTACGGACTGTCTCCCCGACTTTCCGCCGTCTACACCCCTGCCGACCGATGGGCGGTAAAGGCATCCTACAGCCGCGCCGTTCAGTATGTTCATCAGCTTACCGAGAGCTATCTGTCGCTTCCGTCCGACCGATGGGTCCCCATCACCGGTGATTTCAAGCCTCAGACAAGCGACAAAATCGCCGCCGGCGTCTACCATATCATAGGCAAATCCTGGACAGCATCAGCTGAAATTTATTATAAATGGATGCACAACCTCATCGACTTCCGCGACGACTACTATCTGATTCCCGAGTCTCCCGATTTCAACGCGCAACTCGACACCGGTCGCGGAACTGCAAAAGGCATCGATCTGAAACTCGCCCGCGAAACAGGTCGTCTGACCGGTCACCTTGTCTACTCCCTGATGTATGCCGACCGTACATTTCCCAACCGCAACGGAGGACACACCTATCCGGCTCAGTTTGACAACCGTCACAAAATTAACATCCTGTTAAACTGGACGATCAATGACAAGTGGGAGATCGGAGCCTCCTGGACAGGTATGAGCGGAAATCTCATAACCCTCTCGACACAACAGTGGCTGACTCCTGAATGGGATAAATCTGATTACACCACGCACTTCTCAAGTACGTCCCTATCAGCTCCGACCAACAACTTCCGGCTACCGTTCTACCATCGTCTCGACCTGAATTTCACCCGTCACACACGCCACGGATTCTGGAATTTCAGTTTCTATAACGCCTACTGCCACATGAACGTCATCGGTGTCAGACTTGCAGAACGCAAAGGACATCTCGTGTTCCAATATATTCACCTTTTACCAATAATTCCCTCTATTTCATACACATGGACATTCTAAAGCGAAACATAATATTACTTGCGACGTCAGTTTCACTGACCGGCTGCTACACCGATTTCGAACCCGACATCCATCAGCCCGAGATGCTATGCATGAACTCACTTATATGTGCCGAGGAGCCTGTCATCGTTGAACTCACTCACACCTGGAACTATCCGTCCGGTCCGGCATACAATATCGATACCCGTGTTCCCGGCAGCGATATCGAACTATGGATCAACGGCTCTCTGAAAGAAAAACTCTCTCTGATCACAAGTGTCGAAGATGAGCCGGACAACAACACATCAGGGACACGCTTTATCTCAACATACACTCCACATGAAGGTGACGAGGTAAGACTGTTTGCCACAAGCGACCGCTACGGTAATGCTGAGGCGACCATAAAAGTCCCCGTTGCTGTAGTTCCCGACAAAATCGTCTGGAGCGCTGACCCCGGCAATACATCAAGATACGATTATCAAATGTCATGCAATCCGACAATCAGTGCCGAGGTTTACTTTACTGACCCGGCTGAATCGGACAACTACTACATGGTTGACTACAATGTCAACAATCCGGAACCTTACGCAGGCACAATAGGCAATATCACATGGCTGGATTGCGGAGGTAAACTTTCCATCTGGTCGCTCAACTATGATGTCGAACCGCTATTTTCCGAGCATATCTCTGTCCTTGAATCGGTAATGGGTTCTGACGCGTTCGGCTACTCCATATTTTCAGACCGCAGCATATCGGGCAGAAACTATCCACTGCACATACTGCTGGAACGCGGATACTATTATTGTCTTAATCCGCTTGACGAGGACCGCGTGTTTGACACGACAATCGATATAAACCTGTACAGTATTACTGAAAGTTACTACAATTGGTTCATCTCGCAGTGGAAACTCGATGACAGTTTCACCGGTTCGCTCAGTAACACCGGTCTATCTGAAGCGTTTTTCTGTAAGAGCAACGTGTCCAGTGGCGCAGGGATAGTTGCCGCCTACAATTACTCGACAGCGACAATCAATCTGCACGATTTCCTTCAGGATCTTTACAACTCACTAAATAATCCCGATGATAACAACCCGGGGCTCGAGGATGACACTATATTCACTCACTGATTTCATTTCCGATGAAAAGACTTCTTCCCATTATCATAGTCCTCATAGCTACATGGATGCCGGCGCCGGCTCAGGAACCGTTTTACCGCAACCATGTTGAACTCAATACCTCATTTTACGGCGACTACTATGACGTCGGGCTGGGATATCACCGGATGCTATGCAACTGGGCTGGCATAGGCGGCTCGATAGGCTGTATAAGTGATAGCTCCGACGGCTTGCTTAATAATATAAGCTCGGGATGGTGGGACGATGACTATTATTATGACGACTATTACTATGAGCCGCCTGTCGCTTTCTATGTCGAGCCGTCCATCATCCTCCGGACACCCACTCTGTTCAACATACGGAATGTGGGATTCGGACTAACGGCACAGCCTGCGTTCAGACTTTGCACCAACTTTGACTGTAACGCAAGCTACCTGAAAGACAACCACCGGTATGATGTCTCTTATCGCTGCAACAATATCTCGTACCATCTCTCGGCAGCGATAGCTATCAGATTTGAAATGTTTGAAATGTCTGTCGGATATAAAATCACGTCGCTCGACATCGATCGCCGATACTCGTCGCCCGGTCAATACAAGCGACAGCCCGTACAAGGACTGTTCATGTCGCTGTCAGGCTACTTCTGATGACCTTTCCGCAACATGAACCCGACAAGTCTCATCGAAACAAATGCCGACACGACAGCTCCGGCTCCATCGGCGATAAAGTCCATCAGATCACATCCGCGACCAAGCCCCATCCACCCTTGAAGCAGCTCGATAAATCCGCCGAAGAGGGTGGCACAGACAGCTATAACCGTCATGACCGGGACCGACAGATCACGCGGCATGGCGGCTCGCGCATAGTCAAGCGTGGCTACAAAGACCAGACCGCCAAACATGCACACATGAGCTATTTTGTCAAAATATGGAATCTTCAGATCACTCTGAGGTAATGGCGACGGTACAAGCGTAAGATAGAGTATCGCGGCAACTACAACGACAGTAAACGTCCAGGAGGGAATTTTTGAAAGATAATTCATTGATTATAGAAAGTCTTTCCGACAAAAATACTAATTATATATATTCGCAGAGCTGACGATTTACTAAAAATGTGTAATTTTGCAAAAAAATCACCGGAACGCAAAGATGTCACGATCAGCACGCCTATATATTTTCCTGATTTTCTTCACCTTGCTTGGTGTGTCGCGTGCCGGCGCATTCTCCCTCGCACTTGACTCCATAGCCACATGGGGCAAGTTTCCACGCTTCTGTGTCAACACCTACCGGTGGGGCGACCGATTTTTCAACACCTATAATCCTGACTACGTAATCGGCACCGGGACTAAGTTCAACGTAAAATTCCGTACTGACTCATGGGGAGATCTATACGATTTCAAATTTGACAACGGCACCCGCATGTCGATGATGTCTGACCAATGCACATCGGCAGGTATCTACCTGACCTATCTTGCCGTGTCAGCCGGCTACGATATTAATGTCAGCAAATATTTCGGAGGCGCTCGCGCGCGCAAACGTTTCAATTTCCAGTTTAACTGTAGCCTGTTTGCCGCCGACCTATATCTGCTGACCAATGACATCGGCGCCAATATCAACCGTTTCGGACCTGAAGGCGAACGTCTGAAAAACGAGATAAAATTTACAGGCATCAACAATACATCATGGGGACTCGATACCTACTACTTTTTTAATCACAAAAACTACTCTCAGGCAGCCGCGTTTGCATTCAGCAAGATACAGAAAAAAAGTTCCGGCTCATTTTATGCCGGTATATCGGTATGGGGTATGAAATATATGTTTGACTTCACATCACTCCCCGGGTATATGCTCGACCAGATACCTCTCGCTGACACAAACTATCAATACACTGTCAACAATACCAATTACGCTTTCCGTCTGGGCTACGGTTACAACCTCGCCCTTTCCAAGCACTGGCTCCTGGCTGTTTCCGAATCCCCGATAATAGGCGTACGCAGCGGTTACGTCAACAATCCTGCTGCCGTTCACACCACCTTCTCTCTTTATAACCGCATGAAAGGTTCGGTGGTATATAATAACGGTCGATGGTTTGCCGGGCTGGTGGCACGCTGGGAATCAGGACTTGTCTATAACAAGCAGCAGACCCTCGTCAACATGATGTTTAATGCTGAGGCATCAGTGGGTTACCGCTTTAATCTCTGGTAACTTTCCTCAATCTCACAGGCGGTACTTTGCCATAATTATCACTTGATTAAAAATTAGGGGATATATTTGATATTTGCAACAATTATTAGTAATTTTGCGTCGATTTACTATCAAATCCCCGTTTTTACCAATGAAACAATCAAACCAATTTGGCTCAAAAATAGGACTTATAGCGGCAACTGTCGGTTCAGCTGTCGGACTCGGCAATGTGTGGCGCTTCCCTGCAGAAACTCAAAGCAACGGAGGCGCCGCATTTCTTATCATTTATATCGCATGCGTTTTTATTTTGGGCATACCGGTGATGCTGTCGGAGTTTGCACTCGGGCGTAACGGTCGCTCCGATGCTGTCGGTGTGTTCAAGAACATTACTCCCAAACGCCGGTGGTGGCTGACGGGAGCTACCGGCATCCTGGCATCATACCTGATTCTCTGCTTTTACATGGTAGTCGCCGGGTGGACTCTTGAATACCTATGGCAATCAATCACCGGCGAGCTCTACGCTCCGATGTCAGGAATAGGAGACATAACGTCTGATTCCGGAGCCGAGATGCAGTTTACGGCACGCATGAAGCAATACATCATGGATCCGTGGCGTCCGCTTGTGTTCACTTTTGTTATGATCGCGGCAAACTTCGCTGTGCTGCTCGGGGGAGTCAGAAAAGGTATCGAGCGTATATCCAACATCCTGATGCCGCTGCTTTTCATTCTGCTCGTCATCTTCTGTTGCGTTGCCCTGTCGCTTCCCAAAGCATCGGAAGGTCTGAAGTTTTTCCTGTCACCTGACTTTTCAAAAGTGACACCCTCGACGATCATCAACGCTCTCGGACAGGCATTCTTCTCCCTGAGCCTCGGCATGGGTATTCTCATCACCTATTCATCCTATTTTCCACCCGATACAAAACTCACCCGTACTGCTGTCACCGTATCGGTACTTGACTTGCTGGTAGCTGTCCTGATGGGTATTATAATATTTCCCGCCGTAGTGTCATTCGGACTTGACGATGGCGAGCTGCGCGGCGCCACCCTCATTTTCGTAACGCTGCCCGAAGTATTCATGCAGATGCCCGGCACACGCCTATGGTCAATCCTGTTCTTCCTGTCGCTGATGGTCGCCGCCCTTACCTCCACTATATCCATTGCCGAGGTGAGCATCGCATTCTTCCGTGACCGCTTCAACATGTCGCGTATCAAAGCTTGCATGACAGTACTGCTACCATTGACGCTGTTCAGCTCCGTGTGCTCGCTGTCGCAGGGTGTTCTAAGCGATATAACGGTAGCGGGGCTCGACATTTTCTCTCTGCTCGATACCGTGGCGACCAATATTTTACTGCCTGTATGCGCCCTGTTCACCTGTATCTACGTAGGCTGGATAGCCCCGCGCGGTCTTTTCCGTAACGAACTGACCAATGATGGAACGATACGCTCGACACTGGCACCGGTATTCCTGTTTATTGTCAGATGGATAGCCCCGCTGCTCATTCTTGTAATCCTTTTCTCCCCAATGCTATGACTCGAGGACACAGACAGGGACTATTGATACTGCTGACAATCTTGCTTGCCGCCATTGCCATCGGACTGTGGCAACTGCATTCACGGGTAGAGGTCACACCTGTCCGCTCCGCGGAGTCCGACAGTATTATAATGCAGCTGAAAAGCAATCCCGACACACTGCGAGAGACTGTCCCCGGCACTCGTAAATCCCACAAAAAGAAATCGGCAAAAAAGCCTGCGGCATCGTCACAGCCTGTCCGCAACCCGCTTGACGACGTTATCCGGCAAAAATAGTTGTCATAACACTTGGACAACACGCCTTAAATGTGTAACTTCGCATTCAGGTAATCATCTTGTACATTCAAGCATCATCACGACGTGAACCGTTTCACTCCATTTTCACTAAATCTCCACGGACGGCTGACAGTATACGACCGCCCGGCAATAATGGGTATCCTGAACGTGACACCTGACTCGTTCTATGCCGACTCACGTACCATGGACAGCGACTCGATCGCCCGACGCGTAGAACAGATGATTACCGAAGGTGCCGACATGATCGACATAGGCGGCTACTCGTCACGCCCCGGAGCCGGCGACGTCACGCCGACCGAGGAACTACGCCGACTGGAGACCGGACTCGCCATCATCAGAAAGATTGCTCCGGAGATAGCCGTTTCGGTCGATACTTTCCGCGCTGACGTGGCTCGCACCTCAGTTACCGACCTCGGCGCCGACATCATAAACGACATATCGGGCGGCAAGCTCGATCCGATGATGATACAGACTGTTGCCGACACGGGCTCACCCTACATCCTCATGCACATGCGCGGTAATCCGGTCACGATGCAGTCAATGACCGATTACAATGACGTCACCGCCGATGTCATTGCCGAGTTGTCTCTGACGCTGAACGAGCTATCGCTCAACGGTGTCTGTGATGTAATCGTCGATCCCGGATTCGGTTTCAGCAAAACACTTGAACAAAACTACAGGCTTATACATGACCTGGAACACTTTGCGATACTCGGACGTCCCCTGCTCATTGGCGTATCGCGCAAATCAATGATCACCCGGTTGCTTGATACCGATGCCGACAATGCGCTCGACGGAACTACTGCGCTCAACACTATCGCACTCCAACGAGGGGCTTCTATACTGCGTGTCCATGACGTCGCTGCGGCAGTGAGCGCCCGATCGGTCGTCGATGCCGTCAACGGCTGTCTCTATCAGTCAACCAATTAAAAACTGTCATCCCGTCAAAACAAATATGGAAACATTCGGAATCAAAGACATATTCGACATTGTGATTGTCGCCGTGATGCTCTTCTATCTCTACCGCATCATGAAGGAATCAGGCACCATCAATATCTTCTACGGCGTAATGGCTTTTATCGTTGTGTGGGTAATTGCCTCCGAGATCCTTGAAATGAGACTGATAGGTACCATCCTCGACAAATTCATGAGCATCGGTCTGCTGATTCTCGTAATCCTGTTCCAGGACCAGATAAAGCGATTCCTTGTCGAGCTCGGTTCACAACGACGGTGGAAATTTCTCACCGACCTGTTTCATCATAAACGAGCGTCGACCGAAGAAACCTCGCGCGACCAGATTATGCCTGTCGTCTACGCCTGCCGCAACATGGCTAAAAGCAAGACCGGAGCCCTGATTGTAATCGAGCAGAATGTCCCGCTTGAAAATTACGAACTGACCGGCGACCGCATCGATGCATCGGTCAACTCCCGCCTTATCGAAAACATATTTTTCAAAAACTCACCTCTCCATGACGGAGCGCTCATAATAGCCCACGGTCGGCTCCAGGCTGCGGGATGCATCCTCCCCGTCAGTCATGACACAAATATCTCACGTTCGCTTGGGCTGCGTCATCGCTCGGCACTCGGTATCTCCCAGGCTACCGACGCTCTTGCTATCGTAGTATCGGAAGAGACCGGTAAAATTTCTATCGCCCATCGCGGACACCTGGCAACAAATCTGTCATCTACCGAACTTGAACGCCGTCTCAGCCAGCTCAAGTTTGAATGACACGAGCGATTTATGAGGCTGTTAACCCAATTTTTGAAATAAAATTTTTAATTTTGTAGGCTGAATTCATCTTTGATGCCTGAAGGCGTCATTTTTAACTATCAACACTATAATGGCACAGAAACCATCAATACCCAAAGGCACCCGCGATTTCTCTCCCATAGAGACCGCCCGCCGTAACTATATATTCAATACTATCCGGTCGGTGTTCCGCCTTTACGGATTCAAACCTATCGAGACTCCGGCAATGGAAAACCTCTCCACGCTTATGGGAAAATATGGCGACGAGGGTGACAAACTCCTTTTCAAGATACTCAACTCGGGAGATTTCCTGAAAGGAGCCGACCGACAGCTTTTAGACGAAAATAATTACGCACGACTGACATCGCAAATCTGCGAAAAAGGACTCCGATATGACCTCACGGTACCGTTCGCCCGCTACGTCGTGATGCACCGCAACGAATTGCAGTTCCCTTTCAAGCGTTTTCAGATTCAGCCCGTGTGGCGTGCCGACCGTCCGCAGAAAGGTCGCTACCGCGAGTTCTATCAGTGTGACGCTGATATTATCGGCTCCGATTCATTAATCAACGAGATCGAACTGCTGCAACTTATCGATGACGTTTTCTCTCGTCTGAAAATCAATATCATCATCAAACTCAATAACCGCAAGGTGCTTGCCGGTATCGCTGAACTGATAGGCGCTCCCGAAAAAATCATTGACATCACAGTCGCTATCGACAAGATAGACAAGATAGGTCTCGATAATGTGAACGCCGAATTGCGCGAACGCGGGCTCTCTGACGAGGCTATCGCCACACTGACGCCGATACTCTGCATCAGCGGAACGCTGCCCGAACGTCTTGATCAGCTCACGAAACTGCTTGCATCGTCAGAAACAGGCATGAAGGGTATTGAAGAACTGCGCACGGTTATCGACGGCACCGAGGCTTTAGGACTCAAAGCCGAGCTTGACCTCGACGTGTCGCTTGCCCGCGGTCTGAATTACTATACCGGCACAATCATCGAAGTAAAGGCTGCCGACGTAGCTATCGGCAGCATATCCGGCGGAGGTCGATATGACAACCTGACCGGAGTATTCGGAATGCCGGGAGTGTCGGGGGTCGGAATTTCATTCGGAGCCGACCGCATATATGACGTGCTCAACACGCTCAATCTCTACCCTGAGGACACAATGCGCTCAACAACAGTGCTCTTCACCAATTTCGGTCCCGCTGAGGCAGCATGTGCAATGAAGATGATTAAGGAAATGCGTGCCGCCGGCATTGCTGCCGAGATATACCCCGATGCTGCAAAAATGAAAAAGCAGATGGGATATGCCAACGACAACGCCGTGCCCTACGTAGCAATCATAGGCGAGACAGAAATGCAGCAGAACGCTATGACGCTCAAGAACATGACAACCGGTGAGCAGTCAATGGTTTCGCTCGTAGAAGCTATCGGGATTCTTACAAAATAACAATACAATCAATCTTTCATAATACACATCAATGAAACGTATCCTATCATTAATATTATTTTTAAGCATCCTGACGGTATCGTTTAAGGCATCAGCACAATTCCGTTACGGACCTACCGTAGGTATTGACCTGACTACCCTTAACTTCAAACAGGACCTTTTCAAGATTGACCAGAGCGTGGGCTACCAGGCCGGTGTGCTCGGTGAACTCATGTTTCCGGGCATAGGATTCGGTATAGATCTCGGGCTACTCTATACTCAACGCGGTGCGACACTTGACCTCGGTAACCGCGAGATATGGGCTTCACAGGGATATGGACGTGAGCGATCTTACCTTCATTACATCGAATTGCCGGTAAACCTACGATTCAAGTGGACCCGTATGAACGGACTTGAGGACTATATTGCTCCATTTGTTTTCGGAGGTCCGACATTCTCTTTCCTTGCCGCCCATAGCCGACTCAAAGCATTTGAATACGCCGGCGCCGATCTCGGACTTCAAGCTGGTGTGGGTTTTGAATTATGGAAACGCTGGCAGATACAGGGTTCATATATCTGGGGTATGACTTACGCTTTGAAAGCGACAAAACTCACCGACTTTAGCGCGCGCAACCGCACGTGGACTCTCCGTCTGACCTATCTGTTCTGATAACCGACAAAAATTTGCCTTGATTCCTATACCCTACACAAGCGACTAAATATTAGAGACCTATACCAATCTCACGTATATGCGTTACATTATTCTAATAATTACGGCTATCATAACAATCAGCGCATCAGGAAAGGGCAAAATCACCTATCATGAAAATGAAGTGGATGACGGGTATAATTTTGTCCTCTATCAACCCGATTCTACATCGGTGGCTAAACCCTTAATTATAACATTGCATAGCCGCAGTTCATCGGGAAACAACCTCAAGGACGTTGATTATTTCGGGACGATAGACGCAATTGAGTCGGGAATGGAAATTGACACATACGTTATCGCTCCACAAGCGACGGGAAACAACTGGGATGCTGACAAGATAATGAAGGACGTCTACCGTGTAGTAACAGACTACAACATCGACACTTGTCGTATTTATGCAATAGGAATGAGTATGGGTGGTAATGGGGTCGCCGACTTAGCCGCCGCCAATCCCGACAAAATAGCAGCGGCAATCGTCCTTGCCGGTGGATTGACCAATGGTTCCGTATCAAATCTAAATAAAATACCGCTATGGGTAATACGTGGAATGGATGACCGGGAAGAAGCTATCGCCAGAACCGATCAGATGATAGAGAAAATGCAATCTCAGGCTGACGGAGCACCTCGTTTGATTTATTCAAAGGTAAAGGGATTGAACCATCGGCAACATGAACGTATCCTTTATATGAAATATTTCTACGAGTGGTTGATGTCACATAATCTTAAAGATCCGGACCGCGCATCAAATCCTACAATAAATGTCACAGCCAAACTATTAAAGAACTCATATAAAGGGCTGAATATACGCGAAGAATCAGCTACAAAACGCAAGAGGGCTATAAGGAGACCTCATCGCCGATTTGCGAATTGATATAATCGGACATAACACCGTAGGTTGTAACCGCTCGACACTTATATTACAAATTATCCGCAAAATATCATATTCTCAAGTCGACAATATTGTCAGTAATGCAAAAAATGACATTTTTAAGACAGTAAGGCGGATAGTCCCGAAAGTTTTCGGGAGCAGCGCTTGGACATCGCTAAAAAAAAGATTAATTTTGAGGCGTAAAACCATGATCAGCCGGGACTACAATGCCTTGAACACGGCGCGGAGTCCCTCTCAACTATTTAACTAATCCTTATTTCTATAAGTTAATTCACTATTTTGCTGTAACTTATGATTAATGTTTCAAAAGAAAAGATGACCAACTACCGCTGGGTGGTATGCAGTATGCTGTTTGTCGCACTCGTCATCAACTATCTTGACCGACAGGTATTGTCGCTTACATGGAAAAATTTTATCGCCCCAGAATTTAACTGGACCGACGCCGACTACGGACTGCTGACCGGTGTGTTTTCGATAGTTTATGCAATCGGGATGCTTTTTGCCGGAAAGTTTGTTGACTTTGTGGGTACACGCCGCGGCTATCTTTGGGCGATCGGTATCTGGTCAACCGGAGCATGTCTGCACGCGTTCTGCGGCATACTTACCAACGGTATCGTTACCGGAGACTGGATAATGTCGTTTGTAGGTGCACGCGAAAACCTTATGGTAGCACAGCGCGTGGGTGACCTGTCAGTGATGATAACAACCGTAAGTGTGTGGCTGTTCCTCGGAGCCCGTTGCGTGTTGTCTATAGGCGAGGCAGGCAACTTCCCATGTTCGATTAAAGCCGTCGCCGAGTACTTCCCCAAAAAAGACCGAGGATTTGCTACCGGCGTGTTCAACTCAGGCGCTCAGATTGGAGCTCTTGTAGCACCGTTCACAATCCCGCTGATAGCGCTGCATTACGGATGGGAAATGTCGTTTCTCATCATCGGTCTCTTAGGTTTCCTCTGGATGGGCGTATGGGTATTTATCTATAAACAGCCGACAAAAAACAAACGTGTCAACCAAGCCGAACTAAACTACATAAACCAGGACCTTGCCGACGCTGCTTCGATGGAACATGAATCAATCGCTGAAGAAATTGCCGAGCAGAAAGAATCAAAGGTAGGGCTACTACAGGCATTCACTTTCCGCCAGACATGGGCGGTGATCTTCGGGCGCTTTCTGCCTGACTCGGTCTGGTGGTTCCTGCTTTTCTGGGCACCCGCATTTGTCAGCGAAGTCTATGGATACTCTACGGCCTCGACAGAAGGAATGTTTGCCGTGTTCACAATCTACCTCGTATCGATGCTGTCGCTTTGGGGTAGCTATCTGCCTACATTCTTCATCAACCGCAACAAACTCAACCCCTATTCGGGACGCATGAAGGCAATGCTTATCTTTGCCCTGTTCCCTATGCTTGGATTCTTTGTAATGCCCCTGGGACGTATTTCGATGTGGTTCCCGGTATTCATCATAGGTATCATGGCGGCAGCTCACCAGAGCTGGAGTGCCAATGTCTACAACGTTGTCAGCGACATGTTCCCCAAATCGGTAGTAGCCACCGTGACAGGAGCAGCCGGACTTGCAAGCGGTCTCGGCAGTTTCACCTCCAACTACGGAGCCGGACAGTTGTTTGACTATGCGGCAAACACCGGTCTGTCGTTCATGGGATTTGAAGGCAAAGACGCCGGCTACATGATTGTTTTCCTCTTTGCCGGATGTGCCTATCTGTTCAGCTGGTGCATGATGAAAATCCTTGTGCCGCACTATAAACTTGTAGAACTGAAAAGCAACTCTAAGTCCAAGTAAAAACTACTACAAAAATAAGCGATAACGATATGTCAACCATAAAATCATTCGTGGACGCTGACTTCCTGCTGTCAACGCCCACGGCGGTAAAACTATATCATGAACATGCCGCCAAAATGCCTATTATCGACTATCACTGTCATCTGTCGCCACGCGAAATAGCCGAGAACCGCCCGTTTGAGTCAATCACCCGGCTGTGGCTTGGC
>CAYTWG010000016.1:31024-40853 GCA_964442005.1 uncultured Bacteroides sp.
GGCGACCACTACAAGTGGCGCGCCATGCGTGCAAACGGAGTTGAAGAACGTTATATTACCGGCGACGCAACCGACTGGGAAAAATTTGAGAAATGGGCGGAAACCGTACCATATACCATGCGCAACCCGCTCTATCACTGGACACACATGGAACTCAAAACGGCATTCGGTATCGAAGAAACGCTCAATCCTCAGTCAGCACGTCGCATTTACGATGCATGCAACGCCCGGTTAAAGGACCCCGACATGACCCCGCGCGGACTAATGGAAAGATACGGCGTAGAGGTGGTGTGTACAACTGATGACCCAATTGATACACTTGAATATCATGACGAAATTGCCCGTAGCGGATTTAAAGTAAAAGTCCTGCCGGCATGGCGTCCTGACCGTGCGATGGGTGTTGACAATCCTTCCGTCTATAAAAATTATCTCGCACAACTCTCGGCGGCAGCCGGTATCGAAATAAATTCGCTCAAGACTCTCATACAGGCACTGCAGCTGCGTCATGACTATTTTGCCGTTCACGGATGCACGGTTGCTGACCATGGCGTCAGCCGGTTCCCGTCAGGCGATTGCACCGAAGCTGAAGCCAACGCGCTGTTTGACAGAGTCATCGCCGGCGAACTGTTGCCCCAGACCGAAACGATGAAACTGCAACGCTACATACTGCGCGAACTGTGTCGCATGAATCACGCCAAGGGATGGGTACAGCAATTCCACTTCGGTCCGTTACGTAACGTCAATACCCGCATGTTCCGGAAACTCGGTCCCGACACCGGTTTTGACACAATCGGAGATTTCTCCGCAGCCGAGGCAATAGCCACGTTCCTTGACAGCCTTGACATTGACGACCGTCTTGCCAAAACGATACTTTACAACCTTAATCCTTCCGACAACACCTGGGTAGCCGCAATGATCGCCAACTTCCAGGATGGAACGGTTGCAGGAAAGATCCAGATGGGATCGGGATGGTGGTTCAATGACCAGATCTACGGCATGACATCACAGATGAACGCGCTGTCGATGCAGGGACTATTGAGTCGTTTCGTAGGTATGCTGACTGACTCCCGTTCATTCCTCTCCTACCCCCGGCATGAATATTTCCGTCGCGTGCTGTGCAATCTGATAGGCAGCGATGTCGACAACGGACTCATTCCCGCCGCTGAAATGCAACGTGTCGGACAGATGGTTGAGGACATCTGCTACAATAATGCACGTAACTATTTTAAATTCTGACAATTCAAGAAACAAAACAATACAGACTGCTATATGGAAAAAACTTGGAGATGGTTTGGTCCCAACGACAAGATTACGCTTGAAATGCTGCGCCAGATAGGCGTAGAAGGAATCGTAACGGCTCTTCATCATATACCCAACGGAGAGGTGTGGAGCTACGACGAAGTAATGAAAATGAAGAAATTCATCGAGGACCGCGGTCTGCGCTGGTCGGTTGTGGAAAGCCTGCCTGTCAGTGAATCGATAAAATACGGCGGTCCTGACCGTGACCGGCTGATTGAGAACTACAAGGAAAGTCTCGCTAACCTGGGACGTGCGGGAGTGAAAACGATCTGCTACAATTTCATGCCGGTTCTCGACTGGGCTCGCACCGATCTCGACTATCCAAACGGCGACGGAACGTCTAATCTGTATTTCAACCGTGCCGAGTTTGCTTACTTCGACATTTACATTCTGCGCCGCGACGGTGCCGAAAAAGATTATGACGAAGCGACACTGAAACGCGTCGAGGAACTGAAGCCCCACATGGACCGCGCCGCCGAGCGCCGTCTTGTTGACAACATCATTGTCAAGACCCAAGGATTTGTCAACGGCAATATATCCGAGGACGATATGGCTCCGGTCGAGACTTTCCGTAGTCTGCTCAAACTCTACGACGGAATCGACGCCGAACGCCTACGCGAAAACATGAAATATTTCCTCGAGGCAATCATGCCTGTATGCCGCGAGTATGACATCAACATGTGTGTCCACCCTGATGATCCTCCGTTGCAGATTCTCGGGTTGCCACGTATCGTCACCTGCGACAGCGATATCGAATGGTTCCTCAACGCCGTGCCCGACAGCCATAACGGGCTGACATTCTGTGCCGGTTCACTGAGCGCCGGAGCCCACAATAATGTTCCTGAACTTGCCCGTAAATATGCCTCGCGCACTCATTTCGTGCATCTGCGTATCTGCAATGTCATGCCCAACGGCGACTTCAAGGAGGCATCTCACCTTGACAACCGTCTTATCGACATTATACGTACATTTGAGAACCAACGTCCCGACCTGCCTATGCGCGTTGACCACGCTCCGCTCATGCTCGGCGACGAAAAGATGGGCTACAATGCCGGATACTCTTTCCACGGACGCATGCTAGCCCTGGGACAGGTCGGCGGCATCATGGCTACAATCGACAGCGAGAAACAGTCCTGACCGACAGATAACCCACTATAACATATACGATAATAAATTTGACAAATACAATGAATACCACCAACTTGTTTGACATAAAAGACCGTGTAGTCGTAATCACCGGCGGAACCGGCGTGTTAGGTTCCTGTATCGGTAAATATCTCGCCGCACAAGGTGCAAAAGTCGTCCTGATGGGACGCCGTAAGGAAGAGGGCGACAAGATTATAACAGAAATAAAAGCCGACGGAGGAGAAGCAATGTTTCTCGTTACTGACGTGCTCAACCCTGCTGTAGTGCAGCAGAACTGCGATGACATTCTCGCAGCTTACGGTCGAGTCGACGCACTCCTTAACGCTGCAGGAGGCAATATGCCCGGTGCCACAATCTCTCCAACCGGAACGCTCTTTGACGTAAAAATCGCTGATTTTGAACGCGTACTCAATGTTAATCTGACAGGCACGGTCATCCCCTCACAGATATTTCTTAAACCTATGGTCGAAGCGGGGAAAGGCGCCATCGTAAATTTCTCGTCAATGGCAGCATTCCGTCCGATGACTCGTGTCATGGGTTATGCGGCTGCAAAGGCTGGTATTTCTAACTTCACTGAATTTCTTGCCAACGAAGTGGCTACGAAGTTCACTCCCGGCATACGTGTCAACGCCATTGCTCCGGGGTTCTTCCTGACCAATCAGAACCGTGCGTTACTGACTAATCCCGACGGATCGCTGACTTCGCGCGGTGCCGACGTGATACGCCAGACTCCGTTCAAACGATTCGGTCGTCCTGAGGAACTCTGCGGCACCATCCACTATCTCATCAGCGATGCAGCCTCGTTTGTCACCGGCACGGTTGCTGTTGTCGACGGCGGGTTCAACGCATTTGCCATGTAATCAGCCCTTATTTCCAAAACATAAAAAGCGTCACGACCTGAAATATCAAGTCGTGACGCTTTTTAGTCTAAAATATCATGTATTACTTATACAGATAGCGCTTGATTGAGTGCTTTGGCGTTTTCTCAAACGTGTCATTCACAATCTCGATCGCTTTAACCTTTGAATAAGTCGGCATCTCCTTGTTAAGAGCGACAAGATTGGCATCCATGATACCCGGAATCTGTCCGTCTGAAATTTTAAGACGCTTTGCCTCGTCATAGTCGGGATGAACAAGTGCAATCAGAGCACCGTCACGGTCCACGACAATCGACTCGTTGACAAGCAGCATGTTATTTAGTTTCTGCTCAATCTCTTCAGGATAAATATTCTGTCCTGACGGACCCAGAATCATAGTCTTGTTACGACCTCGTATATAGATAAAACCGTCGGAATCCTGTGTACACATGTCACCGGTATTCATCCAGCCGTCCCTGAAAACGGCTTCGGTTGCCTCCGGATTCTTATAATACCCCTGCATTACATTGTCTCCGCGCACCCACAGCTCTCCGGGTATGTGCTCAGGATCAGGCGAATCAATGCGTACTTCCATACGGTCAACCGTGCGACCACAGGAATGAGCCTTGAACTCATCCCAGGGAGCATACGCGATAAGAGGTGCACACTCTGTCATGCCGTAACCTACCGTGTAAGGAAATTTTATGCGACGGAGGAAACGCTCCACATCATCGGAAAGCGCGGCACCGCCGATCACCATCTGACAGAGATTTCCACCGAACGCATCAATCATCTGCTTGCGTATTTTCTTATATATGCGGTTGTTGACACCCGGAATAAGAAGCAGAAGCCGCATGAGAGGTTTCTTTATTACCGGGAAAATACGCCCTTTGACAATCTTTTCAACCACAAGCGGCACGGTGATTATAAGCTTGGGCTTAACGTGGGCAAACGCATCAAGCAAAATTTTAGGAGAAGGAACACGCCCGAGGAACGATACATGCGTACCCTTGAACAGCGGGAAAAGAAGTTCAACAAGCAATCCGTACATGTGGGCGAGAGGCAACATACACAAGATTCCATCGCCCGGATGGAAATACGGGATATTGTCAATGGCAAACTGTGCATTAGACATCAGGTTTCCGTAAGTCAGCATAACACCTTTTGAAAATCCGGTTGACCCTGACGTGTAGTTGATCAGCATCAACTGGTCGGGCTTATCTTCACAATAGTGTATATCCTTCCGTGAGAAACCGTCAGGATAATGCTCGCCAAAGAGTTTATCGATTTCATTACGCGCAACAGTGAGTTTCTCGTTACGCGAGAATGCCAGTGTGTAATCTCCGAGAAGGAATATACCTTGAAGGACAGGCATCTGCTCGACGTCAAGATGTTCCATAATTGACTCATCGACAAACAGGAGTACCGAATCACTGTGATTTACCAGATGATGTATATTCTCCGTCTTAAACTCGTTGAGAATCGGCACGGCAACCGCTCCGTAAGTTACGGTAGCAAGAAACGCAACAGCCCATTTGACGGAATTTTTACCGCAAAGTGCGATTTTTTCACCCGGCTTGATGCCTATTGTCTCATAATAAATATGTATTTTGGCAATTGAAGCCGCAACGTCAGAATATTTAAGAGTAGCACCGTTTAAATCCGATAACGCCGGATAATCCCAATGCTTAGATAATGACTCAGCTAATTTTTTATTAAAACTTTCATTCATAGGATATTATCTAATTAGTTGAAGCGTATGCCGTAACGGCATTTATTCTACGTATACGGTAAAGCAAACTAAATTACTGACCCATATACCAATAATAACAACAAAAGTAACATTTTTTTTGATTATCGTAATTACATATATTAAGATTTTTAACACTTATATTCTAAATTGACAGTCATTTCCGGCTCAAAGTGCAAAGTTTATAGTAACAAAAAGTACAAAAGGATAAATTTTTTAAATAACTTTGCAAAAAAATTTCATATCAATAAGATAACTACATTAAACATGAAAACAAAACTTTTCATCGCCGGAGCAATTGCCGCTCTGACAGCGTGTAACTCAACTGACAACAATTATAAACTTACAGCATCGTTTGACGATGATTATGAAGGCAAAGTCGCTTACCTTACCAACTTTGACACTAACGAGGTAATCGACAGCGCACTGATTACTGCTAATCAAGCCATTTTTGCCGATACAATCTCTACACCGACACTTGTCAGGCTGATTGTAGACGGTAATCGCTGCGGAATGTTTATTCTTGAACCTGCCGAAATGTCCTATGCTGACAACACACTGACCGGCGGCAAGCTCAACACACTGAGCAATAATTACTTTAACACTCAGGTAGAACTGCGTGACTATTACTCTCCGCTGCTTACCGACGCTGCGACACAGGCTGAAAGAGACTCAATATACTCGCTTTACATCGAGCGTGCCGACTCTATCACCAATGCCACGATGGAAGCAAACATCGACAACCCCATAGGCTACTATCTCTTCCTCGACCAGGCAATGATCATGGAACCTGCACAGGCAAAAGAGCTCATCGAGTCTCATCCGTCGCTCAAAAAATATGACCGCATACAGAAAATGCTCAGCAGTCTCGAGGCTAAAGAAAACACTTCCAAAGGTAAAGAATATGTTGATTTTTCAGTCGAATACAACGGGAATACCACAAAACTCAGCGACCTCGTAAAACCGGGAGAATACACACTCGTCGACTTTTGGGCAAGCTGGTGCGGACCGTGCCGCCGTGAAATCAAGGTTATAAAGGAGCTTTATAACAAATATTCCGATAAAGGTCTGAATGTCGTAGGTGTAGCCGTGTGGGACGAGCCTGATAACACACTCAAAGCAATCGAAGAGGATGGCATCACATGGAACCAGATTATCAATGCCCAGAAGATTCCGACCGATCTATACGGTATCAACGGCATCCCCTGCATCATGCTCATAGGACCTGACGGCATAATTGTTGAACGAGACCTCTTTGACAATGACCTCGTAAACGCCGTAACAGCAGCCATAGAAGGCGAGGAGAGCAAGTAATATTCCTCTCAACCAATTCTTTGATGATACAACGACGGCAGCATCCGGCATCCGGATTCTGCCGTCGCTCTTTTTCTCGTAACTACCGCCGGATGAAGTCCCATTTGCGATTTAGGCGAAAAATTAGTAAATTTGCATGTCGATTTACGCCTATCTGAAGTCGACTGAAAAGAATGAACAACAGATTGAATCAACCGAAAAATATAGCAATATTAGGATCAACCGGATCCATTGGAACCCAGACACTTGACGTCGTTTCGCATTATCCGGAACGCTTTAAGGTCACAATGCTTGTCGCCGGTACAAAAGTTGACACGCTGATACGTCAGGCACTCATATATCGCCCGAAAATCGCAATCATTGCCGATGAATCATCTTACTGGAAACTCCGGGACGCCCTTGAGCCGGAAGGGATAATTACGGCAGCCGGGACCGAAGCCATTATCGACGCCATGTCGATGGACTGTTTTGACACCGTCGTGACAGCGACCGTAGGCTACAGCGGTCTCGCCCCTACACTACGCGCTATCGCTGCCGGCAAAGATATAGCTCTTGCCAACAAAGAGACTCTCGTCGTTGCCGGTGACATCGTGACAAGCGCGCTTGCCCGGTCGACCTCCAAAGTCATACCGGTAGACTCCGAACATTCGGCGATATACCAGTGTCTCGTAGGTGAGGACCGCGGACGAGTCAAACGACTGCTTATAACCGCGTCGGGCGGTCCGTTCCGCACCTTTGACCGGGAACGTCTTGAGACTGTAACCGTCAAGGACGCCCTGCATCATCCCAACTGGAACATGGGTGCCAAAATCACTATCGACTCGGCAACCATGCTCAATAAAGCATTTGAGATAATCGAGGCAAGATGGCTGTTTGACGTTCCTGCCGACAGGATAACCGCAGTAGTTCATCCTCAGTCAATAGTACATTCTATGGTAGAATTTGTCGACGGGGCGGTAAAAGCACAGCTTGGCACACCCGACATGCGGTTGCCTATACGTTATGCCCTTGGCGATGCGACACGCCTTGTCACCAACGACACTCCGCTAAGTTTTGAACATGCCATGTCTTTGACGTTTGAGCGTCCGGATACCGACAAATTTCCCTGTGTCAAGCTCGGACATTATGCCCTCGAGCGTGGCGGCAATACGGCATGTATCATCAACGCAGCCAATGAGATTGCAGTCGGAGCTTTTCTGCGTGAGCAGATTCCGTTTCTTGACATCTACCGTATCATCATGAAAACGCTCGACAGCATAGCGTTCATCCCGTCACCATGTTACGATGACTATGTTGCCACCAACTCCGAGGCTCGCCGATACGCGTCATCACTTATTGCTAAGACTAAATAACATTACATTGCTCACTGACAGATCATATATTTTAAAATGGAAACATTTCTCATAAAAGCGGCTCAACTTATTCTGGCGCTCGCCATGCTCGTGATAATCCACGAATTCGGGCATTATATTTTTGCCCGCATTTTTGGTATCAAGGTTGAAAAATTCTATCTTTTTTTCAACCCTTACTTCTCTCTGTTCAAATGGAAGCCCAAACCTTCAAAAAAGAAGAAACTTAACAAAGACGGCTCGGAGCGTGCCACATGGCGCGACACTGAATACGGTATCGGTTGGGTACCGTTAGGTGGTTATGTAAAAATTGCCGGTATGATCGATGAGTCAATGGACACCGAACAGATGTCCAAAGATCCACAACCTTGGGAGTTCCGCACAAAGCCTGCATGGCAGCGCCTTATGGTGATGGTGGGCGGCGTTCTGTTCAATTTCATTCTCGCAATCATCATCTACATAGGCATAGCATGGCACTGGGGTTCACGCACGATTCCTTATGAAAAAGCCTATGCCGGCATGGACTTCGTCCCTACGGCTATCGAAGCCGGATTCCGTAACGGAGATATTCCCCTCACTGCCGATGGAGAGAAAATCATATCCTCCGACCCAAACAACCTGATGAAAATAGTCCAGGCAAAAGAGGTCACCGTGTTGCGTGAAGGTAAAGATACTGTCACGATTTCTATTCCCGATGACTTCATGCTCAAGCTGAATGAAGAAAACGGCTTCATGGCTATGAGGGTACCGGTCGTTGTCTACAATGTCCTGCCCGGCGATGCTGCCGAGAAAGCCGGACTACAGCGCGGCGACCGATTGATTGCCGTCGACTCGGTCATGACACCCTCTTACAACGAATTTACCGCAGAGCTCAAAGCCAATGCCGGAAAAGAGATAAACATATCGGTCATCCGCAGCAACGACACTATCAGTGTCAGCGCCATTCCGAGCGAAGCCGGCAAACTCGGATTTGAACTGATGCCCCCTCATGAGGTTTACGGCTATGAAAATATCGAGTACACCCTCTGGGAAGCAATTCCGCAGGGCGTCATCAACGGCACGACCAAACTGACCTCCTACGTCTCCTCGCTGAAGTATGTATTCACCAAAGAGGGCGCCAAGAGCATCGGCGGATTTGGTGCCATAGGCAGTCTGTTCCCCGAGAAATGGAACTGGCGTACATTTTGGGAAATGGCGGCATTCCTCTCAATCATTCTTGCTTTCATGAACATTCTCCCGATTCCGGCGCTTGATGGCGGACATGTGCTCTTCGTCCTGTGGGAAATAGTTACCCGCCGCAAACCGAGCGACAAATTTCTCGAACGCGCCCAGATTGTCGGAATGCTTTTCCTGATAACATTACTGCTCTACGCCAACTCTAACGACATATACAGATTCTTTATAAAATGAGCCACAACATATATCTGAAAAAGGGTAAGGACGAGTCGCTCGACCGTTTCCATCCGTGGGTATTCTCGGGAGCCATTGCCTCTCTCCCCGACAAAGTCGAGGAGGGCGATGTTGTGAAAGTTTTTGCTGCCGACAACCGCTTGATTGGCGTCGGGCATTACCAGATAGGAAGTATCGCCGTCAGGATGCTCGACTTTGCCGATACTATAATCGACCGCAACTTCTATACCGAACGACTGAAAGCCGCTCTTGAGCTGCGCAAGACCCTACGTCTCGCACGTGAAGATAATAACGCCTATCGCCTGGTTCACGGCGAGGGCGACTTCCTTCCGGGACTTGTTGTCGACATCTACGGCGATACAGCTGTCATCCAGGCTCACAGCCCCGGCATGCACTACGCCCGCCATGACATTGCAACCGCACTGACACAGCTTGAAGGATTAAATATACGCAGCGTCTACTATAAATCCGAGACCACCCTCCCCTACAAGGCTCAGCTTGACCCACAGAACGATTACCTGATAGGTCGTGCCGACACCGACATCGCTGTTGAGAACGGACTCAAATTTCATGTTGACTGGTTGCGCGGACAGAAAACAGGATTTTTTGTCGACCAACGCGATAACCGCTCGCTACTCGAGCACTATGCCGCAAACCGACGTGTACTCAACATGTTCTGCTACACCGGCGGCTTCTCTGTCTAC
>CAYTWG010000017.1:0-38659 GCA_964442005.1 uncultured Bacteroides sp.
GCGACCACCTGGTCCCAAACCAGGTGCGCTACCGGACTGCGCTACGCCCCGAGTGTCTTGAAGTTTAAGACGGGTGCAAAGTTAATCAATATTTTTTAATATCACACGATAGGGCGGTAAAAAGTTTTGTGGTGCGGTGTGATGTATTTCCCGTTTTTAAGCCGTGATTATTGCTCGTCACACTCGGTGCGCACGTAGTGGTGTGCGGCGGTGCACTCGTGGAGGGTGTGATCTATAATCAGATGACGGTTGGCGATGGTGGCGATCGTTGACATTTCGTGAGACACGAGCAGTATGGTCGATGTGGGGGCAATGTCGCGGATTATGTCATACATGCGATGCTCAAAATGTTTGTCAAGATAGCTCAGGGGCTCGTCAAGGATCAGAATGTTGGGGCGGGAAATCAAGGCGCGACCGAGCAGGGCGCGTTGTAGCTGACCGCCTGACAGGTCGCCGATGGAGGTGTCGGCGTGAGAGGCAAGGTCGACGGTTGCTATCATTTGGTCGACGCGGCTGACGGTTTCCTCTTTGGTCGTGCCGGAGAAGGTGTTGAGCAGTCCTGATGCGATGACTTCGCGCACACTGATGGGAAACCGGCTGTCAATCATGTTTTTCTGCGGGAGATAGCCGATGTGAAGCCGGTCGACCGGACGGTTGTCGCTGTAATAGATGACACGCCCGGAGGTGGGTTTTATGAGCTTCAGGATGATGCGCAGCATGGTGGTCTTTCCACCGCCGTTGGGACCGGTGATTGCTACGAAGTCCCCCTTGTTGACTGTCAGGCAGATGTTGTCGAGGATCGAGCGTCGGTCACGGGAGATGCTGACGTTGTCCAGCTCGATTATCTTATTGCGGGTCGAGTGCATCGGTTATGATTTTTATTTCATGTTCCCAGTCGGGATTCATCGGGTTGATTATGACCATGCGGGCACCTATCTGACTGTTGAGTGTCTCGGCTTGCCGGCTGTCAAATTCTTTCTGGAAGAAAAAGACTTTTACGTTGTGCTCGAGTGCGTGGGCAATGCGCTGTTGCATAGCCTTTACAGAGGTTTCTTTGCCTTCCTGTCCGACGCTTATCTGCTCGAGACCGTAGTCACGCGCAAAATAGCTCAGCGACGGATGCCACACGATGAAACTCTTGTCATCGGAGGCTGCAAGACGTTGAGTCGTAGCACGGTCAAGCGAGTCGAGCCGCGAGTCAAGACGGTCAAAGTTGGCGCGGTAATAGCCGGCATTGTCTGGGTCGATCTCGGTCAGGGCGTCAAGCATGTTGGCGGCGATGATACGGGCGTTGCGTATCGATGTCCATGTGTGGGGATCGGCTCCTCCGTGGTCATGATGGTCGTCGCCGTCATGATGATCGCAGTGGTCGTGAGTGCCGTAGATAAAGTCGATACCGCGGGAAGTGTCGTAGACGGCAATGTCACCGTTGCCCGCTGTCACGCGCTCGGCAATTGCCGACTCAAAACCGAGATTGCCGGCAAGAAGGAGGGCATCGCTGTTGCTTACACTGCGCAGGAGAGCTATTCCCGGTTCAAATGATTCGGGGTTGCTTCCCGACTGAAGCAGGCAGTTTATTGTTATACTGTCTCCGGCGATGGCTTTGAGCAGATATTGTTGCGGCGGGATGCTGACCGTGGCTGTCGGTTTGTGACGGGTCTGAACTTTCGAGCCGCATGAGACGATAAGTCCGGCTGAGGCGATGACGAGTGCCGCGATAAACGTATTTATAAGATTCCTTTTCATTGGAATGCAAAGATACAACCTTTTCAGCAGATATGAAAAATAATACAAATGGTAAAAAGGGGGTAACCTCGTCAGTTCAATCAGTTCAATACCCGCTAACGGCTTCGGGGTAATCAATATCTCCAATATCGCACCGGCATCCAAGCTGTACATCGACAGACTCGTGGGCTACCTGCGTGGTGGGTCGTCCAACTCTCGTAGGCTTCAATAATTAATGTCGCTAAAGTCGTGAGAAAGGGGGGAAGAGTGTGTTATGTAGTCGGCAACCGAAGAGTGAAGTCTTTCCAAATTGATTTAGACTATTTCATCGCCGAAATGTTTGAAAAATGCTACTATCGTCAGAGAGATTCCTAACAAACGGATGCCTTCGAAAAATAGTCCATCGAATAAGTGCGGACAAAAGGTTGCAACGATGACCAACTAATATATTGTTGTAATGACAAAAGAGTAGAAAATCCCCTCAGTTTAACTTGAGAGACTGCGCCATAACCGGTTATTATGACGCAGCCTCAAACAGAATAATAATATTATTATTAATGTTGGATAAGGGTAACAGTATAGTCACCTCTTCCGCTTAATCCCCAAAATTCAGCAGTCGCATTGCCGTTCCTATCTGGTGTCAGATCTACCCAAGTATCTTTTACTAAGGTGTTATTGCGATCGGTTATTTGAACGTGCACTCTAACTGATTCGTTTGAACTGAGTGAAAAATGCGCTGTAAAATAACTGCCATATCCATTGAACCCGGCTCGATAAGTTTCAGGACTAACCGTCACGTAAATCCCGTTTTGATTTATTGTGTTTGCATTAATTGTAAGGGCAAACACACTCATAATGAAAGCGAATAAAAACTTTTTCATATTATATAATATGGATTTATATTTATATTTATATTTTTATTTACTTGTCCTATTAAAGTATAGAGCACAAAAAAAGCGCGGACAAACTCTATTTATCTGCACTTGAGGTCTTCGACTACCTATACAACCAAATAAACGAGTAAAGCCCACGCCTATGGCGTGAGCATCTTCGCTTTACTCTTGGTTGCTTTGAAATTGTCGAAGTTTCAAGTGCAAGATGTTCAGCAAAAACGCTTTTTCCTATTCTATGGTGCTTAACTGACTAACAATTTATTTATTCATTGGCAAAATGATTTGGGATTATGTATGCAAAAATAATAAATATTTTTTTGTTGACAAAATTTGCTGTCATCAGATATGAGTATTTTATTGTGTCTTAGAGTTATGAAAAATAATACAAATACTAAATAGGGGGGGGACGTCGGGACGGTACCGCGTAAGCCGGTGTGGTGACGTGGCGTGATTGTAAAATTGGGCAAATGGGATGATTTGTAAAAAAAAAATTCTAACTTTGCGACTCTAAACAGATGGAACTTCTCCCCCTGCGATAAAATATAAAAAAGAATAATCAAAATATATGGAAAAAATAATCCTTACCGGCGACCGTCCTACCGGAAAACTCCATCTTGGTCACTATGTGGGTTCGCTGAAACGACGTGTAGAGCTTCAGAACTCGGGCGAGTTTGATAAGATTTTTGTGATGATAGCCGATGCACAGGCTCTCACTGACAATGCCGACAATCCTGAAAAGGTGCGTCAGAACGTGATAGAGGTTGCTCTCGACTATCTGTCGGTCGGTATCGATCCTGAAAAGACTACAATCTTTATCCAGTCACAGGTCCCTGAACTGACAGAACTTGCCTTTTATTATATGAATCTTGTCACCGTGTCACGTGTTCAGCGTAATCCTACGGTAAAGACAGAAATCAAGATGCGCAATTTTGAGCAGAGCATTCCGGTCGGATTTTTCTGTTATCCCGTGAGCCAGGCATCGGACATCACGGCGTTTAAGGCAAATGTAGTGCCTGTCGGCGAGGATCAGGCGCCCATGATAGAACTTACACGCGAGATCGTCAACCGTTTCAACAACACCTACGGAAACGTGCTTGTCGAGCCTGAAATCATGCTTCCAGAGAATGTTTCGTGCCAGCGCCTCCCCGGAACTGACGGAAAGGCAAAGATGAGCAAGTCGCTCGGTAACTGCATATATCTTTCCGATACGCCGAAGGATGTCGCCAAGAAGGTAAAGAGCATGTATACCGATCCATTGCATCTGAACATCGAGGACCCCGGGCATCTTGAAGGCAACTGCCCGTTTATCTATCTTGACGCGTTCAGCAATGACAGCCACTTTGAAAAGTATGCCCCTCAGTATAAGAATCTTCAGGAGATGAAGGATCACTATACACGCGGAGGTCTCGGTGACGGTACTGTCAAGAAGTTGCTTATCAATGTACTTGAAGAAGAGCTTGCTCCGATACGTGAGCGTCGTGCCAAGTTTGAACAGGACATCCCCGCTGTCTACGAAATCCTTAAAAAGGGCTCGGAAGAGGCGCGCAAGGTTGCTGCAAAGACTCTTGACGAGGTGCGCAGCGCTATGAAAATAAACTATTTTGATGACCTTGATCTGATAAAGCAGCAGTCGGTCAAATACAGCAAATAATATCCTGCGTTTATCACGGCGCGCCGGATTGAATATATTCTATATCGTCCTCCGAAGTTTTCCCGTCAAGATTTCGGAGGACGATATTGTTTTGTACTGGTCTTTTAGATAAATAAAAGGAATATGTGTGTATAATTATACAATTGCGTTGCATAATTAAGTTGGGTGTGAAAAATTTTACTTAAAAATTGGCAAAATTGTTAGTAATTCGTATCTTTGCGGCAAAATAAGCAATAAATTATCGAAACACATTAATATCTATAAACTATGTCACGTCCACAATTAGACAGTCTTGATATAAAAATTCTTCAACTTCTTGCTGACAATGCCCGTCGACCTTTTCTTGAAATAGCACGTGAATGTAAGGTTTCGGGAGCCGCGATCCACCAGCGCATAGCCCGTCTCCAGGGGCTTGGTGTGATTCAGGGGTCTCAGTTGCTTATCAATCCGAGTTCGATAGGATACGACACATGTGCTTACATCGGATTTTTCCTGAGCGACCCGTCGGCATTTGACAGCGTGGTCGAGGAGTTGCGCAAGATTCCCGAAGTAGTGGAGTGCTATTTCACGACCGGCAAGTATGACATGTTCATCAAGCTATATGCCCGCAATAATGACCATCTGCTTCATGTGATACATGAACGACTGCATAATCTCGGACTTGCACGTACTGAATCCCTTATCTCATTTAAGGAAGTATTCAATCGTCAGCTACCTATCGAGCCGATCAACGATTGACGGTTTTCAATCTTGTCTCTGTCAGATATATTTCAGTTCAAGTCTTTATTAAACATTAAAATACGCCGTCATTAAATATTTTTTATAATAAAAATTGCAACTGTTGTGTTTTAATTAGTATATTCGCATCGTGAAACCAGATTACGGCGTCGTGCCGGTTTTTCTGATGTATATGCTAAAATTGTAATAATATGATATTTAACTTTAGAATAGTATCTGATGAAGTAGAAAACTTCAAGCGTGAGATACAGATTGACGCCGACATGACATTTGCAGATTTTAAAAATGCAATTTGTGACAGCGTGGGATTTGATAAAAATCAGATGTGTTCGTTCTTCCTCTGTGATAACAGTTGGGAGAAAGAGAAAGAAATCACTCTTGAGGACATGGGTTCTGACTCTGACCAGGATGTGTATCTTATGGACGAGACAATCCTGAGTGACTATATTGAGGATGAGGGTCAGCGTCTGATGTTTACGTTTGACTACATGACTGATCGTTCTTTCTTTATCGAAATGAAAGAAATGATCACGGGTAAGACTTTGAAAGATCCCTTGTGCACGCTCGCTATCGGCGCAGCCCCTGCACAGGTTGTCGATCTTGCCGAGTTTGAGGCAAAAACCGATGCAAAGGCAGCTGCTGCCGCAGTCTCCGATCTCGACGAGGATTTCTACGGTTCGGATTCATACAATGAGGACGAGTTTGATGTCGAAGGATTTGACGAAATGACATTTGATGACAAGTTCTGATTATAGATTACGGGTTGTCACCCTCTGACATAAAGAGAATAGTTTTAACAGAAACACGATAATAAACACCGGCGGCTGATTGCAGTGAAACAGTATCACTCACTCTGCCGTCGGTGTCTTTTTTAGCAGCAATGGAACGGAAGATAAGATTTGGTGTAGTCGGTACTAATTTTATAACCGACTGGATGATAGAGGGTGGACGTCTCGATCCGAGATTTGAACCGGTAGCCGTGTGTTCACGCAAGGTAGAGACGGGTAGCGTCTTTGCTGAAAAACATTCCATACCGATGGTATTTACCTCAGTAGAGGAGATGGCGGAATCGGATGAGGTGGATGCCGTCTACATAGCGTCGCCTAACAGTTGTCACGCGCGGCAGGCAATCGCGTGCATGGAGCGCGGCAAGCATGTGATATGTGAAAAACCGCTTGCATCCAACGCTGCCGAGGTCTCGATGATGATTGAGGCGGCACGCCGTAGCGGAGTCGTGCTGATGGAAGCAATGCTCACCACTCTGTCTCCAGCGTTTAAAGCAATCGCCGGAAATCTTCCGCGAGTAGGAACCGTACGCAGATTTTTTGCCTCATATTGTCAGTATTCATCGCGTTATGACAGATTGAAAAGGGGAGATATTGCCAATGCCTTCCGCCCAGAGCTTTCCAATGGCGGAATAATGGATATAGGGGTCTACTGCCTTTATCCTATTGTCGCTTTGTTCGGGCGACCGCGGTCAGTGCTTGCGTCGGTGATGAAACTTGAAACCGGTGTCGACGGGCAGGGGTCGGTGATATGCAGCTATGACGGATTTGACGCCGTGGTGCTTTACTCCAAGATTGCTGACTCGTTTTTGCCGTCAGAGATACAAGGAGAGGAGGGCACGTTGACAATTGACCGGATCAATCAGCCCGGAAAAGTGGTGTTTACCCCTCATGATAAATCGCTGCGTCCCGAGGTCCTTGTTGATTGTGCCGCTGACAATCCCTATTATCATGAAATAAAGGAGTTTATCGACATCATAGAGTCGGGGGACGTTGAGTCGCATATCAATACGCTTAACAATTCGCTCCTGACAGCGGAGGTCATAGACGAAATACGCCGGCAAGGCAACGTAGTGTACCCTGCCGACGCAGTGTCGGTGCGATGACCTCTATTGATGTCGCAGAATGTCTGTAAGTAAGATTATTTCAGGTATTCGTTGAAAAATCTGACGATACTGTCAAACGGAATCACATCTGTCCGGTCATAAAGATCTGTATGGTTGGCTCCGGGGATGACCATGAGCAATTTGTTGTTTTCTTTGCCTGGGGTTACAGTGAGTTTCTTGTAAGCGTCGTTCCCAAAATAGAACGAGTGGGCTTTTTCTCCATGAATTATCATCACGGCATTTTCTATTTCGCCGGCACGGCTCATCATCGGGAAATTGATCCATGGGATTACTGACGTAACTGTGCGACCGCCGTTGGAGTTGAGCGACCGGGGGTGATATCCTCTTGAGGTTTTATAGTAGTCGTGATAATCTTTGAGAAATTGGGGCGCGTCATCGGGCAACTCGTCGGGTACTCCCCCGGCAAGCGCAGGTGCATCCGCCGTGAAATCCTCGGTGCGCTGGGCTGCAAGCTGTTTACGCATTTCGTTGCGTTTCTCGGGACTGTCATCGGTGTCAAAATAACCGTTGGCGCTCACACGGCTCATATCATACATTGTTGACGCTACGGTAGCTTTGATGCGCGGGTCTGATGCCGCTGCGTTTATAGCTATGCCGCCCCAGCCGCATATTCCTATGATACCGACGGCATCGGGGTTTACCATGTCGTTGTTGACAAGCCAGTCTACAGCAGCGCTGAAGTCCTCTGTATTTATGTCGGGGGAGGTCATGTAGCGTGGAGTGCCGCCGCTTTCGCCGGTGAATGACGGATCAAATGCCAGTGTGATGAAACCTCGTTCAGCCATTTGCTGGGCATAGAGACCTGATGACTGTTCCTTTACGGCGCCAAAGGGTCCGCATACGGCAATCGCCGGCAACGGTTTAGAGGCTTCTTTCGGAACATAAAGGTCAGCAGCAAGGGTGATGCCATATCGGTTGGGAAACGTTACTTTTGAATGGGTCACCTTGTCGCTCTGAGGAAATGTCTTGTCCCATGTGTCGGTCAGAGTCAGGTGTTCGGTCTTTACGTAATTTTTGGTTTCGTTCATTTTATAAGAATTTTTTGCCGATGTCGATGCCGTTATCGCTAATGCTGACATCAATGTTATAATCAGTCGTTTCATTTTACGGTATCAGTGATGTTACAGTGCAAAATTAGTGATATGCCGCGCACGGGTTATAACCATTTTTACATATTGTTATACCATTATTACGGAATATCGGGTGTGGGGATGCCGTATTTCGGGTTAATGTATTATATTTGCTATAAAAACAGAGAAATCATGGAAATTATACACGTTGATACGATAGAGAAGTATAACCGGCTGTTTGGATTCGAGACACGACATCCCCTTGTCAGTGTAGTCAGATTTGACGGGTCAGAGACAGCCGATGATCATCAGACACTGATATTCGGTTTCTATGCGATATTTATCAAACAGACGGCGGGATGTAAGATCGACTATGGCAAGACTTCCTATGATTATGATGGTGAGTCGGTGGTGAGTTTTGCTCCCGGGCAGTCTGTCACCGTGCATCGCAGTAGTGACGGACCTGCACCCAAGTCGATAGGACTGTTGTTTCATCCAGATTTCCTGTTTCGTACGTCGCTTGCCCGTCGTATGAATGATTACTCGTTTTTTTCTTATTCGTCCAATGAGGCACTACATCTGTCGACCGATGAACTCGCCATTTTAGAAGACTATCTGTCAAAGATAGTCAGGGAACTGGAACATCCGATAGATCGGTTTTCCAAGTCGCTGATAGTTTCCAATATAGAACTGATTCTTAATTATTGCATGCGTTTTTACGAGCGACAGTTTATCACCCGTGAAGTAATAAACAATACGACGATGGACAAGTTCGACAAGTTGCTTGACAATTATCTCTTGACTGGACTCGGTGCCGACGAGGGGATTCCTACGGTCAAGTATTTTGCCGATAAGGTGTGTCTGTCGCCAAATTATTTCGGAGACCTTGTGAAAGCCGAGACAGGAAAGACGGCTCAGGAGTACATACGTCTCAAGATGATAAATCTCGCTAAAGAGGCGCTTCATGATCCGGAACTTAACACCAAGCAGATAGCCGAACGACTCGGATTTCAGTATCCTCAGCATTTCAACCGCTTTTTTAAAAAGCTGGTTGGACAGACGCCGCGTGAGTATCGTCTCGGGATAAACTGATGCACCTTGAGGTATCAGGATTCCTGATATCGATTATTATTAATTGCATGTATAATTTTAATGACGATTAAATATGAACAGATTATTAACCGCGTGTCTCATTATATTAGGAGCGGCTTTGCTGTCGGTGTCCTGCGTGTCGGAGACAAAAGATAGAAAAAGTAATAAACAAGAAACATATAAAATGAATACAGATGGCAAAAAGTTAGTAGTGTTTTTCTCTCATACCGGAGAGAACTACAACGTTGGTTATATTGAAAAAGGTAATACTCATATCATTGCCGACATGATTGCCGAAGCTGTCGGAGCCGACATTTTTGAGATAGTACCCGAAAAGAGTTATCCGCTCGATAGCTATGACGAGTGTATCGAAGTAGCCAAACAGGAGAAACAGGCAAATGCGCGTCCTGCTATAAAGGGCGACAAGGCGATAGAAGATTATGATGTGATATTCCTCGGTTATCCCAACTGGTGGGGCGAGGCACCGATGTGTGTATATACATTTATTGACAAGCATGACTGGACAGGTAAGACCGTGATACCGTTTATCACTCATGAGGGGAGCGGTATGGGCGGCACCGACCGTAAGATAGCTGCCGCTTGTAAAGGTGCCGACGTGGCTGTCGGCAAGGGGCTTGCCGTTCAGGGAAAAGTTGCGCAGGAGGATCAGGCTGGAGCACAAAGGAGTGTCGACAATTGGCTGTCAGGATTAAAAATGAGATGACTGATAGGGAAACAATAAAATTAGATATGGACGAAATAGCCATGCTTGATATTAAGCAAAACCGCTTTTTCGATCATCACGATGCGGAGGTTACTAAAATGTTTATGAATCGGAGATAAATCTACCGTTATGACTAAACCATATATAATATGCCACATGATGCAGAGCCTTGATGGTAGAGTTGCGTGTGACATGGTTGACAAAATCAGTGGTGACGAGTATTACACTGCTCTCGATTCCTTGAATTGTCTTTCACACGTGGAGGGAAAGCACTCCTACCAGATACACTATTGTGGCTTTGAGGAATTCAGACCGTCGGTAAAAGGTGGTGTGGGCAAAGAAATGTATCATATTGCCTCTAAAGCTAAAGGTTATAGTATCTCGGTTGACAGCCGTGGTACGCTGCTTTGGGAAGGTACTGACAACAATGACCGTCTCTGTATAGTCAGCGAACAGGCATCTCCGGAATATCTCGCCTATCTGAGAGACAAAGGGATTTCTTATATCGCTGTCGGTAAGGAGCATATTGATCTTCACAGGGCAATGGAAATTCTTCATGATGAGTTTGGCGTGAAACGTCTTGCCGTCGTTGGTGGCGGGAAAATCAACGGAGGGTTCCTTGCCGCCGGGTTGCTCGACGAAGTAAGCGCAATGATTGCTCCAGGTATAGACGGACGCATTGGACAGCCTGCGCTTATAGATGGAATTGCCGACAAAGAAGGGTATCTCCCCGCAAAGCTTAAATTCAAAGAAGTTTCAACATTTTCTAATGGTGTCATCTGGGTACGCTACGAATTATGAAAAAAGATGTGATGATACTTGCCGGTGCCGGACAAATAGGCATGGCAATTGCCCGACGTATGGGCTACGGCATGAAGATAATAATCGGAGATAAGAATAAAGGTAATGCCGAGTCTGTAGCAGAGATAATGAATAATGCAGGATTTGACTGCATAGCTCTTGAGATGGATCTGTCATCGCGCGGATCAATAAAAAATATAATAACTGAGGCGCAGAAATATGGCGATATAACGATGCTTGTGAATGCAGCCGGGGTGTCTCCATCGCAAGCTTCGATAGAGACAATTCTGAAAGTTGACCTTTACGGTACGGCTGTTCTGCTTGAAGAAGTCGGCAAGGTGATTGCTGACGGTGGTACCGGCGTTACAATCTCAAGCCAGTCGGGGCATCGTATGCCGGCACTTACTCCGGAACAGGATTGGCAACTTGCCATGACTCCGACTGAAGAGCTGTTGTCTCTTCCCATACTTCAGCCCGAGAATATCGAAAATACCCTTCATGCCTATCAGATGGCAAAACGTTGCAACGTTAAACGTGTTATGTCTGAGGCTGTCAAGTGGGGTGAGCGTGGAGCGAGAATTAATTCAATCTCTCCGGGTATTATTGTGACCCCTCTTGCGATAGATGAATTTAGCGGACAGCGCGGTGACTTTTATAAAAACATGTTTGCCAAATGTCCTGCGCATCGTCCCGGTACAGCCGATGAAGTCGCTAATGTTGCCGAACTGCTTATGCGTCCTATGGGAGCGTTCATCACCGGTTCCGATTTTCTGATAGATGGTGGCGCTACGGCATCATTTTTCTTTGGACCGCTCCGCCCTGAGTAATGTTAATCCTGTGAAATATTAATTTTCTTGTTGTGGGATATAAATCAGGGCTTGCTCTACCGACACTCTATCTCTTTCTTATCACGCAAGCTGCTGAACTCTTGAAAGAACATTATTGCGACCCTGCTTTATAAACAGTCAGAGAGCTGCCGCAATGCACGGTAGCTCTCTGGTTGTTTTGCTTTCATATTGGGCGCACGTTTATTTTACGGACCAGTCGTCGGTGCGGAAGGGTGGGACAGGCTGACCGTAGTTGGTGTGCAGATTGGCTTTCGGATCATAATTGCGGAATGCATAACGCACGGCTACAGGCTTCGGCACATCGGGAGAACTCAGATAGATCTTGTTGCTCCATACGTTGGTGCGAACCTTTGCAGGGTGGAACACACGGTCTTCGCCAGCTATTTCAAAGCCGCCTATGGTCAGTGTGCCGTTGTCGTCGTAGTAGACGAAACTATCGGTGGCATCGACGTTGTTGAATATCACCATCAATTCGCCTTTATCGGTGAGTTCCATGCGGTTGAAGGTTGGAGCCGGACGCGGGAGCCCTTTCACGCCATAGTCATTTTTAAGCGCAAGCCAGGCGAGACGTTCGCCCACCTCGCGTTTTTTAGCCGGATGTATGCAGTCGCGGTTGCCGACATCGGTGGTTGCCGCTACGGCGCAGTGAGGGGTGGCTTTAGCAGCCTGCCATTGAGCCTCAATGAGCAGCGGCAGACGCTGATTGTCGGGATTGCCGCCGTAGGCGAAGGGCGCGATCTGGGTGATGTAGAATGGCATGTCGGGGCGATCCCATGTGTCGCGCCACAATTTAATCATAGCTTGCTGCATCTTGGCGTAGTCGAAGGCGCGGTCGAGGTTTGCCTCGCCTTGATACCATAGAAATCCGCGGGCGGTAAATGGAGCAATAGGCAGAAGCATGGCGTTCCACAGACGCTGCGGTTTTTCGCGTACCTGACCGCCGCTATATGCAGCCTTGATGTCGGCGCCTTCGATGCCACGGATACAGTCTTCGGTCATCCATGCCTCTATCGAAGAGCCGCCATAGCTGTTGGCGACAAGACCAATGGGAACGTCGATGAAGTCAGACAGCGTGCGACCGAAATAGTAGGCGACAGCGCTGAAATGAGCCACATTCTCGGGCGTAGCTGTGAGCCATGTGCCGCCGCAACTGTCGAGAGGCGTTTCGGAGTCGGCGCGAGGCACGGTAAACATGCGTATGTCGGGATATTGCCGCACGGTGCGCAGAGCTTCGTAGCTGCCTTCAGCCGGCTGAGTGGCATCGCCACAGACCGGCATCTCCATATTAGATTGACCGCCGCATATCCACACTTCGCCGAGCAGGATGTTGTCGAGCACGGTTTCCTCTCCGTCGGAGAATTTGATAGTATATGGTCCACCTGCGTCGCCTGTAACGACACGGGCTTTCCAACGTCCGTCGGCATCAGCCTTGACGGTGTATCGTTTGCCGTTCCAGCCGGTGGTGATCTTCACGTTCCTGTCTGGCGTGGCATTGCCCCATAGCGCAACAGTGTCATTGCGCTGGAGCACCATGTCTGAGCCAATGATGGACGGTAGCTTGACTTCGGCATGACAGAAGCCCGATGCAAAGAGTGTGCAGAGAAGGGTGAATATTGTTTTTTTCATAACTATTGAAAAAATGGAGACTGCGCCGTAAAACCTACTTACGACACAGCCTCCTCTTAGAACCTATTGAAAATCCAATTAGAAAATAATTTTGTTGACTTTAGCGCCCTGACGCTTGATGACAAACTGACCCTTGGCGGGAGCAGTGATGCGGCAACCCTGGAGGTTGTAATATTCGACAGGAGCGTTGTTGTCGACAGTGATTTCTTCGATACCGGCGTTAGGATCGCCGTAGAACACGTAGATACAATCAACATACTGGTTGTCGCCCGTAACGTCAATAGTAACTTCGTAGATATCCTTGCTGTCAGAAGTCCATATTTTCTGGCACGATGTTACGAAACCATTTTTCAACTCGCCGGGAGTAGCTTCGTCGAGTGAGAGGAATTCAGGACGCGATGCAACCATGAATACAGATGTGATATACATATCGTCGGGAACGGAAATAAACATTTTCGAGCCTTTCTTGGGACGGAGTTCCACTACACCGCCGAAGGTATTCGACAGACAGAGTTCAGTACCTGTGCCTTTTGCCTGGTCAGTGATGGATCCGATGAAGGAAACATCCTTAGATACGGCAGATGTTTTAGTTATAGATACATTCTCGACAGTGCTTGTGCTAACCTCCGGATTAACTACGGGATAGGTAGCGTAGTTGGCAATCTGGTTGCCATCTTCATCTTTGATTGAGGTGAAGTCGTTGAAGTTGAACACTGCCATCTGATCATATTCAGGCATAACATAGAATTCCTTGTAAGCCTGGAAACTGTTGGTCATACCATCTTTAACGGCGATGGCACGGATGATAGCATTTTTTTCGAGTTTGATCGGACCAGTGTAGAGAGTTGACGAGGTCGTCGCGTCATTGCTACGGACACCGTTGTTAATACGTGAGCCGTTCCATACACCGGTTTCGTCGATGGTGTAATAAATCTTTGCTCCGGGTGTAGCGCAGGTCAGTTCAACTGTTTCATCAGCAGCGACCATATTGTGCTCGATGTTGAATTCGGGCACGGCAACCTGCTTAGATGAGCCGGTAGTTGTTACTTCAACAAAGAATGCACGTAACTCTGCCGTAGAATTGTTGATTACATATACCGGCTTGTCGTAGTTGCCAGTTACGGTGTATGTAGAGTCGGTAGCATTAAACGAGAATACATCGAGCACCGTATATTCTGTGCCATTAGGTTCAACCACAGCCAGTGTGGCAGCGTTAGATTTGTCTGCTTTGACCATGATTTTGGTAATTGTAAGACCATCGGCAGGAGTGAAAAGAGCTGACTGTTCCTTATACCAACGGAGTGAACCGGCAAGGGTGTGCATACAGTTTACGCCGTTGCCATTAACACCGTCCATGTGGATACCCCACATCTGGACGCGGTCAGCGGGTAATTCTTTTTCAAGGAAGTGGTTTGTGTATGTCGCCTCAACTCGCTGGTAAGTCTGACCAATGAGACGGAATGAATAACCTGACTGCATTTCGACAATCTGATCAGGAGTGTCACCATGATAGCGACACATGGGTGCTCCCTGTACGGTAAAGAGAGTTACTTCTGCCTGTGCGGTCATGAGAGATGCACATGCTGCTAATGCGAATAAAATTTTCTTCATAAAGTTTGGTATTAGTGAATTGATTAAAGTGAATACGGTTATTGTTATTTCCCAAAAATGTATAGAGCGGAAGCGTCCCAATGGGCGGTGGTAGCCGGCTCGCGGAGATCAAGTGTACCCGTTGCACCGCCGCGGACAACAGCCCAACGGATGTAGCTGACGTTGCGACCGGCATCAAAATTGCCGTAGGTCACTGTCTGACTCACTCCGTTGAAATCACGGCGCATACCGTTGATCCCGCCGACCTTTTCCCAGCTGTTGCCATCGGTCGATACGTAGATGTGAACCTCGTTGGGAATGCCTTCACCTGAGCCAAAATAGTCGAAACGGCTCATGAAATCGAAAGCGAAGTAACGTATCTGCTGGGGCAACTTGAAGTCGACATACGAACCATAGACAGCATCACCGTCGTGAACCGACTCGCCTGAGCTGAAGTAGGTGTTACGCTTGCCGTCGACAAGATTTTTGGCGGGGTGGGTGCTGTCTTCGACGTTCGCCGATACGTCGCCTGCTGCGATTTTGATGCGTGAGTTAGAGGGTTTCACCTGTATGGCAACGATATCGGTCAGTGCGGCAGATTCAGCCTTAATGTTGAGCGAGGGATTTTCTACTGTGAGAGCGAGAGCATCCATCATACCGGCTTTAGCGGGGTTGATGCGCAGCGAGAGGTCGATTGAATTTTGTCCTTTGGGGAACTCGATCGTGCAATCGGTCCAGTCTTTCCATGTCTCGCCGTCAAGCACTTCGAGCGTGCCGGGCTGCACCAACGAGTAGCGTGTGCCGTGTTCTGCATTGTAGGCATCGAGCACTTGCTGACTATTGGATATACTGGCGGTGAAACCCCAGGGGTTGTCACATGACAGACTGATTGTGTAATTGCGCACGATGGGATTGCTTGTGGGCAGGCAATTGATGCTTTCGAAGCCTGTCTGCGACAGAGTAAGGCTTGCTTCCTTGCTGATGATTTTAAGCAGCAACATGTTCTGTAATGCCATTACCGAGCCGTGATCGGCTTCGATTTTCAAGGGCAGACAGATGATATTGGCATATTCGTCGCCTTCGGCTTCGGGCGGAGGAAGAGTCTCACTGAAGGCGTGCAGACGGTCGCAGTAGAGTTCAACCGAAGTCTCGCCAACAAACTGCTGTGCCTCAAAGGCGATCGCTGCACTGCTGCGGTCGTCGCTGCCCGTAAACGCGAAGCAGTCGTCGGGAATCTTATGGAAGCGTTTCAGACCGTAGGTGGAGGCATAATCCGTCCACTCGGCGTCGCTCATGACGCGCGCTGTAACAACCACGGGAATACTGATGTCGTGACCGCTGCGGAGAACTTTGATAGGATAAACTTCGGTGTCGTTGATAGTCCATGCCGTCATATCCTGCTCGCCGTAGACTTCCAGTCGGGCTACACTGGCATATTCCGGGGTATATCTGTCCTGATAATCGTCGCAGCTTGCGAGCAACGCGGCACAGACAACAAGGGGTAAGGATGAAAATATTTTTTTCATGCTGAGTTTGCGGATTAAAGATTAGTAACCGGGTGACTGAACGAACTGGGGATTAGAGTACAGTTCTTCTGCATCGATGGGATGGAGATACATGCGGTCGCCCCAGGAATATACGTGACCGAGGTTGATTGACATGGGTTTGTTGAACTCTTCGAAGGTAGGATTGGCAACATGGGCGTTGAGACCTCTGCGCTGACCGAAGCCGAGGAGTTCGCCCTGACACCAGCGGCGGACGTCGAAATAGCGGTGCATTTCGTCGTAGAGCTCGATAGAGCGTTCGTCGCGAGCCCATTCGACGATCGATTTTCCACTTGTGGTTACCATCTGAGATGTAAGTCGGGTGGCACCGGCTCGGTCACGGATTATGTTGATGTTTTCGAGAGCCTTATCGACATTGCCGAGTTCGGCGTAACATTCAGCAAGGTTGAGATAGAGTTCAGCCAGACGGATAAACTGACGAGGAGCATAGAAGTAGTTCTCCTTACCGTTAGTGGTGATGTTGGATTTGGGGTTGACCCATTTCTGCGAGGGCCATCCGGTCGCGCTGTAGTCGCGGGGAGCGTTGACGGGGTCGAATCCCTGACGCTCGCTCGAGAGCATGTCGATGTGGACGGGTCGCTGTCCGTTGTAGAGCAGTGTACCGTAGTCGCCGCCGTCAAAAGCTATCCAGGCGTAGAAGCGCGGCTCGCGGTTCTTGTTAAGGTTTATGATATGCGAGCGGTAAGTATCGGCATCGTCAGAATAACCGGCAGAGCGGTACCAGTCGGACTCAGACGGGAAGTTGGGATCGTTGGCTGGCTGATAGCCGTCCTTGGTGCCGAAGCGGAGTACGGTGGCGAGAGTAGCACTGACTGTGCTGTAGGCGTACACGAAGCCCTGGGGCAGGATGCTGGCATTCTTAGGCACAGGGTTGCGCACCACGCGGTGGCGGTAGTCGTGGACGCATTCCGACATATTGGATAGAGCCCAGATGGCTTCATTATTACCTTCGGAGGGCTTTGCGCATATCACGTTACGCATACGGAGCACGGCTCTCTTGAAATCGTCGGTAACATCATCGACGGGGACGAAGGTCTGTTCGATCATCTGGGGAGTCTCGTTTGACGAACTACCATAGTATAGCTCGCGTGCGCCTTCGCCCAGGGCGAGGGCAAGGGCTTCCTCACTGGCATCTTTTGCGCGCACCCACTTCTCGCGGTTGTAGGTCTTGCTGATAAGCTCGGTGCCATAGCCCGGTGTTACAACTTTGTTGGTCCAGTCGGGATAGGGATATTGTCCGTTGAACAGCGGTGATGCTGCATACAGAAGTATGCGAGCCTTGAGAGCCTTGCAGATGGTTGATGTGGCTCGACCGGTTTCTGCACCGGGTCGTATAGCGGGAAGGTCTTCAGCCGCCTCGTCGAGTTTCTTGCAAATCCAGTCCACACAGTAGTCGTAATGCATGCGACCGGGGAACTGATCAATAGTAGCATCCATCGACACGCGTGTGTCAACGATGGCTATCGGACCGTAGCGGCGCAGCATGCAGAAATGGTAATAGGCGATGAGGAACTTGGCTTCTGCCCGCCATTCCATGGCTTTGTCTTCGGGCACTATACCATTGGGCACGCCAATGGTGTTGAGCTTCTCGAGGAAGAGGAACACCATCGACAGACGTATGGAGTAGTTCTTTAGAGTATTGAAGTTGTTGTTTGCCGACAGTGTGTTGGAGTAGAGCGCACGTGCAAGCACATTGTTGTTGAGCTGGATGTCGTCCATCACCCATTCGTCGGTGGTCATGTTGTAGTCATTGAGGGGACTGCCGGGCAGAGGCTGTCCGCCCATCTGGTTGATGCCCTGAGCCCAGTCGTTGGCAACCGGGATGGTTACGCCACGGTAGCATTCATACAGGAAGCCGAGTGCCTGATTGTAGTTGTCCATGGTGTTATCGACAGAAGCCTTCTCCGGTGGCACCACATCGAGGTAATCGCACGATGTGAAAGCCACCCCGAGGCAGGAGGCGCAAAACAGTGCTTTTGCTATATTTTTGAGTTTCATATTTTAAGAGATAATGATTAGAGGTTGAATTGAATACCTATGTTGACCGATTTCTGGAGCGGGTATTTGTAGGGTCCGTCGAGTTCGGGATCCCACAGTTTGAATTTGCTGAAGCAGAGAAGGTCGATGCCGTTTGCGTAGATACGACCGTATTTGAACGTCCATCCTAACTCAAGGTTGCGCAGACGCAGGTATGAGGCATCACGAAGCCAGTATGTTGAGTTGACAGTGTTGTTGGAGATATCGACCGAGGTGATACCGGGTAGAGGATATTGGGCATCGAAGTTACCTTTCTCCGGGTCGAAGTAATTGTCGAATGCCCACCTGAACACGTTGAGGTTCTGACCGTTGGTGGCTTGTTGCGGGTCAAATTTGTTGGCGATGCTCACTGTGCGGCAGCCTGTGCCGGTGAAGAACACTCCGAAGTCCCACTTCTTCCAGTTGACTGTGCCGCCGAAGCCGTACATCAGGCGAGGATTTACACCATATTTGGAGATCATGGTCTTGTCGTCTGAGTTGATTTTGCCGTCGCCGTTGAGGTCGCGGTATTTGATATCACCCACGCGTACCGTCGAGGTGCCGACCTGCTGCACGGGGCTGTTGTTGATTTCTTCCTGTGAGCGGAACAGTCCCTCAGCGATATAACCTTCTATGCGGTAGTTGTTGAGAGGTTCGCCGGTGACACGCTTCCAAGGATATTCGTAGTTGGGCTCGTCCTTATAGACATATTTGTTCTGGGCGTAGGTGATGTTGCCCTGTAGGCTGATGCTTAGATCTTTGCTTAAGGAGTAGTTCCAGTTGGCGCTGACTTCAAAACCCTGGTTGAGGGCTTTGCCGACATTGCCCCAGGGTATAGCCATACCATAGCCGAGCGACCAGGGCCATGAGGCACGTTCCATGAAGATGTCGTAGCGATTTTCACGGAAGTATTCAAAGGTCATGTTGAGCTTACTCCAGAGTGTAAGGTCAAGACCGATATCGAGTTTTTTGCTCTTTTCCCATACTACGTCGGTGAGTGCATAGTAGCGCAGGAGCGGACCTCCACCGGTGAATGAGTTGTCGCCGTCACCCGAATCCCATGTCCAGAAATTGAGATTATCGTGGTAGATAAGATCCTGGTAGAGGAAGTAGGTACCGTTGGGACTGGCGAGGTCGTCCGATCCGACCAGACCATAGGATGCACGCAGTTTCATGTGGGTAAGGGTCTTGGATATCGATTCCATAAATTTCTCGCTGGTCACGACCCAACCGATAGACGCAGCAGGGAACATACCGAAGCGGTGACTCTTGTGCAGACGTTCTGTGCCATTGTAACCGAAGTTGAATTCGAAGAGGTAGCGGGAGTCATAGTTATATGTCACGCGACCCGACACACCTTGGTTACGCTTGGGATAGACTGATTCCTCGCCACGGTATTCACGCATGCGATACATTACCATAGCCGTTAAGTCGTGCTTGTCGAAGCGGCGCGCCCAGTTTAGGTTAGTCTGCATTTCGAAGGTGTGGTTGCCGCTGGGATGTGTGCCGCTGAGCACCACAAACTGGTTTGCAGTCGGGTTTTGGATGACGGGTTCAAATGGTTGCTCGGGATCTGTCGAGTCATCAACACCATAGTAATAGATATATGGGTCGACAGAGCGACCTACCCAGTTCTTTGAGTAATTTTTCCAGTTGATCCAGGCATTAAGTTTCAAACCTTTGGTGAGGAAGTCGAGATCCTGGTCGATTTTGAGCACAGCGTTTACGGTATTGGTGTTCTCTTGATACCATGTGCGGTTCATATCGGCTTTCGGATTGGTAAGAAAGCCCGAGCTGACACGTCTCGACGCATATCTTACTTTTCCGTCAGGACCGGCAGGATAGTATACCGGGAAGTCGACCGGGTTTGCGCTCTTGCCGATCCATTGGATGGTGGTCTCTGAGGCAAAGTTAGGATGCGACTGCTGACGGATCTGTGTGTTCATGTTGAGCGACACATTGGTGGAAGGCGTGAGCTTGTAGCTGATATTATTCTGGAAGGTATAGTTATAGAGTTGCTGGTTGTTGTTCCAGGAGTACAGACGGTCGGTTTTCTGCAGACCGTTCTCGTGCTTGAACTCGAGCGACATATAGTAGCGCGCTTTCGAGCCGCCGCCGCTCACGTTGAGGTTGGCGCGTTGACGCATACACCAGTCGCGGAGAAGTTCCTTGGTCCAGTTGACATCGGGGTAGAGGTAAGGATTGACCCCAGCTGCGGTACGGTCGATGGCAACCTGGCTGTACTGTTGACCACGGTCGCGGTACGATGCAGCCTTGTTGTAGAAGTTCATAAAGTCGACTGCACCGACATATTCGGGCGCTTTGCTTATGAAGTTGAACGAGTTCTCTACGTTGACATTGATTTTTGTCTTGGAGTTGAATTCACCGCCTTTGGTAGTGACAATCATGACACCGTTGGCTCCGCGAGCACCGTAGATGGCGGTTGCCGATGCGTCCTTGAGCACTGTGAAGCTCATGATGTTCTCTGCGGGGATGAAGTCAAGGTCAGTTGCAGTGATCTCCACGTCGTCGAGCAGAATAAGTGGAGTCGCCTTGCCGCCGAAGGTCGAGATGCCTCGGATGTAGAACTCAGAACCTGTGCCGGGTTCACCGCTGGTCTGTTTGGTGATCACACCGGCGATGCGACCGCCTATGGTTCGGGAAAGAGTCGTGGACGGTGTCTTAAGGTCTTGACCGGTTATGGTTGAGATAGAGCCGGTGACCGACACTTTTTTCTGTGTACCCGAACCGACAACGATCACTTCGCTGAGTGAGTTCTGGGCGCCTGCCATATCAATGTCGATGTTGCTGATGCCGCTTACGGGTACTTCGCGTGGCTTATAGCCCACGTACGACACTTCGAGAACCGGCTTCGTGCCGTCGCTGTCATCAACGGTGATGGCGAAGTTACCGTCAATATCGACCTGAACAGCCTGACCGCCCTCACGTCCTTGAACTCGCACGACTGCACCGATAAGTGGTTCTCCGTCCTTGCCGTCTTTCACAGTACCGGTGATGGTGCGCTTACTGCCTTTTCGCTCGGGCTTCTCGGCTTTTGTATTATGGTTTTTCGAGGTTAGGGTGATGTTGTGTCCTTTGAGCGACCACTTGACGGTCGTACTTGAGGGAAAAAGCATCTGAAGTACCTGGGCTGTCGGAGTGTCAGTAACGTTGATGCTCACATTACGATTGGTGTCAATGTCGGATTCTTCGTACACGAAAAGATATCCGGTCTGTTTTACAATCTGTGCGAGCACAGTGCTTACAGGCACATAGTCAACCTTGATGGTGACGGGCTTGTTCTGAGCGTTAAGCCCTGTTGACATCAAAATCAAGAACACTGCAAGCAGTAGTCTGGATTTTCTGAGAATGATTGGCATTTGGTAATAATTATTTGATTTTAAGGTATATGTTATTTATTGCTATTGTTTTGGTCTATTGACCCATATCTATCTTGAGTATTATTGGATAATGATCTGACGGTGTCCGGGCATACTGACCGGGATAGAGATCGTCGAGCGGTCGGATATTGGTGAAATAGTCTTTGACTATGTTGGCGCTTTTTACGCGCTTCATAACCTGAGGAGTGCAGAACACAAAGTCTATGCGGTGGTTCCAGTCGTAGGTCGAGGTTATGAATTCGTTAGGATGCTTTTCATGGACAGCGTCAAGATATGGCGTGTTGTTGTGGATATATGAAATGCACTTAAGCGCCGGATCGGCGACGCTGTAGCCATAGACAGCGTTGTCGAGAGGAGAGCGGGCGTTGAAGTCGCCGAGCATTATCCAGTTTTCATCCTTGCCGCCGTTTGGGCGCTGGTTGATGGTTGTATCGCATAATGTCTGGATTTCACGCAGTCTGAAATAGTTTCCTCCGTTCTGGCGCCGGCTTTCCTCTCGGTCGGCTTTAGCGACATAAGGGTCATAATGATGAGGCCAGAGATGAAGGGTGACAAAACGTACAGTCTGACCGTTTATGTTGAATTTGTAGATTGTCGATCCGCTGCGTATCTCGACTTTGGGGCGGTCAGGATAAATGTCTTTCTCGCGTTCGAAGGGGAAGCGGGATGTAGTCACGAGACCTTGGTCGACAGGATTGACCATCACGTAGTTATGTCCGTATCGTGCTGCGAGTTCTGCCCAGTGTTCGGGTAGGTATTTTTCCTTGGCGCGGGTGTTCCAGTCGAATACGCCGGTGTCAAATGTGGTCTCTGCCTCATTCCACACGCAGATGTCGGGATGTTGCGAGTTTACCCATGCCACAAAATTATCATAATTGTTGCCTTGGTCAGCCCACATGCCGCATTGCAGATTCCAGTAAAGCAGGGTGATGGTTTTGTTACCTTCAGCCGTTTGCGCCTTGTCGGGAATCTGCACGGACTCGCTGTCGTTGCCCCGGCAGGATAACGATATGGCGGCAATGACCGCGACTGTCAGTAATATTACCGTAAACTTTTTCACTGCAGTTGTTTTATGATGATGTCCTGACCTTGACAGCTCATCTCGAGATTTGAAAACTCACAGATGGCTTCCAGTACGGTCTCGAGTGAATCGGTGGGGTGATATATGAGGTTAAGACGGGTTTCGGATATTTTTTTTGTATTATCCCTGAACAGTATTGAACGGTTGTAGCGGCGTTCGAGACGGGCAAGGATATCGCTGACTGTTGAGCCAACATAAATTACGTTGTCCGTGTCGTTGTCAAGCCATGGCACGGTGTGGCGGGTGATGGTGCCAGAGCGCTTGTCGATGCGCACTACGTCGCCCGGATTCATGCGCAGGGTGTCGCTGTGGTCGTTGAACTGAGGGGTAAGCCGTACGCTGCCCTTGTAGAGCGACACCTCGAAATTGTCGTCGGCATCGTGAGAGAGTACTTCGAAGCTTGTACCCAGGACGCGTATGTCGGTGTTGAGACATTTAACCTCAAACGTTGCGCCGTCGCGGTGTGTGACATCGAAAAAGGCATCGCCAAACAGCCATATGCGCCGTGAGGCATTGAAGTGGTTACGGTCGTATACGATGCGGCTGTCGGCAAAAAGGGTCACGACAGTAGAGTCGGGCAGCACGATGTTGCGCGATGTGCCACGGGTGCTGTAATACTGGACGAGGTCGGTGTAGACCGGCTCGGCGTTCTTTTGACCTGCGAAGCTGATAGTGAGAGCAAATGTACCTATCACAGTAAGAACCAGAACCGCAGCTACCGCAGCGATGTTGAGGAGTTTCTTGTGCCACAATGGTGCTGAAGTGAAACCGCCGTTTGCCGATATGCGTCGACGAAGACGGATGTATGCCTTACGTGTCTCGGACGGATCACAATAGGGGGAATCGTCAAGGATTTCCACTATTAAACGAGTGAATTCTTCAGTCTCGAGATTAGCATCAATCCATTGCTCGATCTTCCGGCTTTCGTCGGTCGAACAATTTCCGTTGAAATATTTTTCAAGCTCAATCTTATCCATTGCTTTCTATTGGTGCTACGTTAGGAGTACACTCAGAAAAGGCGGGATACGTAAAGCGTTGTCAAAAAAAATAAATAATTTATAACTTTACGTATTAATGATGGTTATTGTGTACCCTTATACAGATATGAATAATATTGACGATAAATCTGACCGTGTCCTTATCATAGGACTCAAGTACGGTGACGAACGGTGTTTCGAAATGTTGTTCCAGAAATACTATCCTCGTTTCCGTGCCTACGCATATCGTCTTATTCATGATCGCCATCACGCTGAAGACATATTGCAGAATGTGTTCATGAAGCTTTGGATGAACCGTATGCTCCTCAACGAAAATGTCTCACTGGTATCATATCTGTTTGTACTGTCGCGTAACGAGATATTGAATTATCTCCGTTACAACCGCATGCATCCGCGTCTCGAAGGTGTGGAAGCGGTGCATGAAGGCACTGTTAACAACGAGTATGATTTCAATGAGCTGTATGCCACCATCACCGGCATAATTGAGAGCAAGTTGCCCCAGCGCAGGCGCGAAATTTTCAAGATGAACCGTTTCGAGCATCTTTCGGCAGCCGAGATAGCCAAGCGACTGAACCTTTCGGTGCGCACGGTTGAGAAGCAGATCGAACTGGCGTTGAAAACTATCCGCAGCATTCTCGGACCGATATTGGTGCTTATTATTTTCTTTCAGATTTTCACATGACCCTGTGTGCCGGTAATTCCCCGATTATGAAAAAACTATTAGTAATCATCACAATTTTTCTCAACGTGACGGTTGGTGTGTATGCCAAAGGCAACAACCTGCGGTATCATAGCCTCGACAGTATGCCGTTGCTGGGTACGCTTGCGCCCGATGCGTCGGTGCGGTATACGCGTCTGCCCGACTCGCTTCGTGGTGTTGTGCGTAAAGCGGTATGGGATCTCGGTCAGAATTCGGCAGGTCTGGCTTTGCGTTTCCGCTCCGATGCCAGGGATATTAACCTTCGATGGGTGTCGGCTGACACCTCATATATGAGCCATATGTCACCTACGGGTAGTCGCGGGCTCGACTTGTATGTCCTTGGCGATGATTCGGTGTGGACCACGCTCGGAGCTGCTCGTCCCAACCGTCATCGTACCCGTTCCGATGCGGAAGTGATGCGCGATATGACTCCGCGTATGCGGGAGTATATGCTCTACCTTTCGCTGTATAACGGCGTAGATTCGATAGAGATTGGTGTCGATAGCGCGGCGAAGGTCCTTCCGCCTGCTGTCGATCTGCCTCGCCGTGGCAAGCCTATAGTGATGTACGGCACCAGTATATTGCAGGGCGCTTGTGCGAGCCGTCCGGGAATGGCTCATACCAATATGGTGATGAGAGAGTTGCAACATGAGGTGATAAACCTCGGTTTCAGCGGCAATGCTTTGCTCGATCCTGAAGTTGCACGTCTCATGGCTCAGTCCGATGCCTCGGTTTATGTGGTCGATGCGACCACCAACTGTGCCCCGGCTGTTATCGACGAGCGTATGGAGAATTTTATCGGCATATTGCGTGAAGCCCGTCCGGAGACGCCGATATTGATTATCGAGAGTCCTATATTCCCGGCTTCACGATTCAATAATCGTTTGCTCGGAACGATCGAGGACAAGAACCGGCGCTTGAAAGCCATATACGGTCGTCTCAGAGAGCGAGACGCCAATCTCCACTACTTTGAAGGCACAGACGTGCTTGACGGAAACAATGAGGCTACAGTCGACAATACTCACTTCACTGACATGGGCTTCGCAAGTTATGCCGAAAGGTTGATACCATTGATTAACTCACTTATAAATCAATAATATGAAAAGACTTACCGCATTACTGCTGTTTATTGCATTTGTCATGGGCTTGAGCGCTCAGAAAAACCTTAGGTCCGTTGAGTCGATTACGAAACGGCTGTGGAACGAGACTTCCTGCACGAATCTTGATGATGCACGCTTGGAGCTCCTCACCGATCTTCAATACTATTTCGACCGCTGTGACAATTTCAGCGAGTATTTGAATTGCCGGGACTCGGTCGAGGCAAAAGAGATGGAAACGAATTCCATCCTTGGTTTCTATAACGAGGCTCTCGAGCGTCTGTTGCGCGAAATTCCCAACGAGGAAGTGTCATACGGCAATATTGTGGTGTGGCATCTCTACAATATGGGGTATGTTGTAAAAACGCCCAAACATTGCTTCGGAATCGATATCTATCATAAGGACGGTGAGAAGCTCGTGCCCTATCTTGATTTCCTATGTATCACCCATCCTCACCCCGATCACTATAACGATGCCATCGTCGAGGCAATGGCAAAGGCTGGCAAACCAGTGTATTCCAATTTTATCGACAACGGATACAGGATCGATGACAGTGCCGTCATCAATCCTGTTGGCGATATAGAGATCGTCGCCAAGCGAGTGCATCACGGTGCTAACAACAAGATTGTGACCACCTATCAGATTGACTGCGGTCGCGCAACACGCAACAAGGTGATATTCCATGCCGGTGATGCCTATGATTACTCCGAGCTTGAAAAGACCAAGGATATCGACATATTCATACCGCATACTACCGTCGGATTACGTCTGCGCAAGGCTGCGAAAAAGCTCGATCCTGACTATGTCCTTATGTCCCACGTCCTCGAGATGGGGCATCCGGCAAAATATCCCGGCAGTAATTTCTACCGTATACCCTATATCGACGCTATCCGCAAGGCTATGTTCATGGGTCGGGACGGAGTCGTCGTGCCTGTCTGGGGCGAAAAAATGATTTTCTCACATCAATAATACAGACTATGCCAACAATAAAAGAAGCACTCGCAAAAGCATCAGATACCAAAGCACTTCTTATCGCAGACGGAGCCATTGATTCGGTGGCGGAGATGTTCAGGAAAATGTTCCCCGGCAAGCGACCGCTTGTTGTGGCTGATAAAACCACATGGCAAATAGCCGGACACAGGGTTAACAAACTTTTCGAAGCAGAGGGTCTCAACCCCGACAGACCACATATTTTCACTGATGATGACATCCACGCCGAGTGGAAATATATCGAGCAGCTCGACAAAGTGTTCGCCGCCACTGATGCCATTGGTGTAGCGGTAGGAGCGGGGACAATCAACGACTTAACAAAGCTTTCATCGGCTCATAATGGTCGGCGCTACATGACGGTGGCTACAGCTGCGTCGATGGACGGTTATACCGCCTACGGCGCGTCCATCACCAAGGATGGTGCCAAGCAGACATTCAACTGTCCGGCTCCTCTTGCCGTATTGGCAGATACCGATATTATTTCACAGGCGCCGGCTGAAATGACGGCAAGCGGTTATGCCGACCTTTTCGCGAAGATACCGGCGGGAGCCGACTGGATCATATCAGAGGAACTTGGCATAGAGCCGGTTGATGCCTTTTCATGGGGATTGGTGCAGGATAGTCTCAAACTGGCTCTCGCTGATCCCGATAAAATAAAAGCCGGTGATAAAGAAGCGATTCATCGACTCATCGAAGGTTTGATAATGAGCGGTTTTGCAATGCAGGCTCATCACACTAGCCGTCCCGCCAGCGGTGCCGACCACCAGTTCTCTCACTTGTGGAATATGGAGCATCACACTATGGCTGACGGCACCATGCCTTCGCACGGATTTCAGGTGAGCATAGGCTCGCTAATGTCGACAACTCTCTACGAAGAGTTCTTCAAGGAAGATATTGCCAATCTTGATGTAGATGCCTGTGTGGCGGCGTGGCCGTCATTGGAGCAGGCACGCGAAAAAGCTCTTGAAATGTTCAAGGGTACTGAATTTCCTACTATCGGAGCTACGGAAACCGAGGCAAAATATGTCGATGCGGCGACGTTACGTGAGCAACTCACCGTGTTGCGTGATAATTGGTCGGCTATCAAGGAACGCCTTCAGCGTCAGCTGATACCCCTTCCAGAGGCTCGCCGCAGACTTGAAGCCGTCGGTGCACCGGTTGCCCCGGAACAGATAGGCATTACGCGCAGCCGTCTTCGCGACAGCGTTATCCGTGCACAACACATCCGCCGACGTTTCACCATCCTTGACATCGCCGTCCGGACAGGTATGCTTGACCGATGGCTCGACCGCATTTTTGGATGATGAGAGTGATTTGAAGTAAATCTGATCTTGAAAAAACTCAGGAGACACTGAATATGAAATTAATTGACGGCTTTTTGAAGAAAATCGGAACCGGAGCGATATCTTATTTGCTTGGTTTTCTGATAATTATTTTATCAACTGCGTGTAGCAACAGTAATAGTGGCGAACCCGAATTCTCTGATGCGCAGCAGATAACAGGCATATATGTGCCTCAGACCATTACTGTGACCAATAATCAGTCATTTACCATAAGTGGTTACGGATATGCGATGACTGACGTAGTCAGTTTCCGTAATTCCGGCAGTGAGGTATATGAGGCTGAGACAGTCAATGTCGCAGAAGGACATATCGAGCTGCGTCTGCCGGAAGAAATGCCGGCTGGAGCATACGACGTGAGTGTTACGCATTCGAGCGGCGCCGTGCAGGTGATGGGCAACACACGTATAATACGAAAGACCGATTATGGTGTGACCGATAAAGAGGGGATGAATATCAAAGGTCGAGTCATCTGCAATGGAAAAGGTCTTGAAGGTGTGACAGTCTCTGATGGCTATGAGGTTGTGGCAACCGATGCCGACGGCTGCTTCTGGATGAGTTCGGAGAAAAAGGACGGACTGGTCTTCATCTCGGTTCCGTCGGGATATATGGTTCCGGTCAAAAACGGTATCCCTGAGTTCTCTCGGCGCTTGATTTTTGCCAGGGATGTTACCGAGGAACTTATATTTGAACTTAGCGAAGAAGCAAACGATGATTGCGTTGTCATAGCAATGGCTGACGCACATTTGGCAAACCGTAGTTCGAAGGATGTGCCGCAGTTCCAGGCCGGATTTGTGCCGGATGTCAACGCTCTGATTGCTTCGTATGAGAGCCTTGGCAAAAAAGTGTATGGCATCACTCTCGGTGACCAGTCGTGGGATCTCTATTGGTATGACAATAAATTCAGCATCAAGGATGCCACTGCCGAGTTCACCCGGGTCAATTGTCCGATATTCCATTGCGTGGGTAATCATGACAATGATATGAAGACTGTCGGTGACTGGGCGAGTGCCGGTCCGTGGCGCACATATGTAGGTCCGACCTATTATTCGTTCAATCTCGGTAAGGCTCATTATGTAATCCTCGATGATATTGATTATTATAACTCTAATAATAAACGCGAACAGAACCATTGCATAATGCCGGATCAGATGGCATGGCTGCGCAAGGATCTGGCGATGGTAAAGGATAAAACCGCTCCGTTGGTGGTGTGTATGCACGTGCCGCTCCACCGTCGTGAGAATATCGATGCCAACGGTCTGCAGGTCGACGATCCGACGCTTATTACAAACGCGGCAGAGTTGATAAGTGCGGTTAGTGATTTCTCTGATGTAAAACTCCTTACAGGACACGCCCATATAAACTATGATGCCCGAAACGGCTCAAATATCCACGAGTATAACATCGCGTCGGTCTGCGCCACATGGTGGTGGACGGGAGCTCCTGGCTACCATGATAACCATGTGTGCCGTGACGGATCGCCGGGTGGGTACGCGGTCTTTGAATGGGACGGGAAGACCTATAACCATTATTATAAAGGCATAGGTCACGACCGAAACTACCAGATGCACACTTATGACCTGAATAATGTGCTGATAACCAAGGAGAGACATTGTCCGAATGCTAATGCCGAAATGGCTGCCCTGATTCCTACTTATGCAATGGGCTATGACAAGGTCAACAAAAATAACGAAGTGCTGATCAATGTTTTCGGCTTTGGTTACGGATGGAAGATCGATGTGACCGAGAACGGCAAGAAACTCGATGTCACCCGCGTCAAGTCGTATGACCCCTTGCACATCGTATCGTTTGAAATGGTTCGTCTGAACAATAACAAGCATAATTTCGCCGACTCAAGTATGCGCACATGCTGGACCACACACCTGTTCAAGGTAAAAGCATCGTCCGCAACATCCACGCTGGTAATCACCGTGACTGACGAACACGGGAATGTATATACCGAAACTATGACGCGCCCAAAAGATTTTACATATACGATGGACTGAACGCCAGGCGGATATACCTCAATAAAATGGGCTGCAGAGCCAGAGAAATGCCGAAGTGGACCCAAAAGTTAGACGGGTAAAACATTATCCAGTTATTGAAAATAGTTCGGTATCGCTGGTAGCATGGTAGTGCCTTTATTATGCGTGGACTTTTATTTCGATTGCCATATCGTTGAAAAATATTATTTTTACAAAAAAAATCATCAACCACCAATCAAGCATTATGACTAAGATATCAAAACTGCTTTCAGTTGTAATCGCAGTATCACTCACCACAGCCTCAGGATTTGGTCAGGGAAATGATACGTTTGATTTGAGTTCACAACGATCTGAAAAACAAAATGTAAATCCCGTCCCCGGATACTACATTGCCGACAGACCATTTGTGGTAAATCCTGTTCCTCGTGATTTCACCATTGGCAAATCTGGCATTCTGCCGGTCGGCAACGGCTTTAAACTCAAAGGAAAATCGTCGAATGCCTTCATAAAAGACTGTTCGTCGCTACCTATCGGGAACAACGGCGCACCACTAACACTGACGGCCGACAGAAAAGCCGCCGACAAAGCCGGTGTCAATGACCTATCCGGAGCCTATGTCCTGACAATAGATAAAAAAGGAGTGACTATCACCGGTCGCGATGCCAGGGGCGTATTCTACGGCATCCAGACTCTCCGGCAGTTGCTCGAGAACCCCGGTATGGATAAGGCGTTGCCGGAGCTGACCATCAACGATTATCCTACACTACCAAAGCGCGGTGTGGTGGAAGGATTTTATGGCAATCCGTGGAGTCATGAAGTAAGATTGTCGCTTATCGATTTTTATGGTCGCCATAAGATGAATACATACTTTTACGCCCCAAAGGATGACCCCTATCACAGCTCGCCTAACTGGAGACTTCCATATCCTGAAAAAGAGGCACGCAACATAAGCGAGCTTGCTGAAGCATCGCGACGTAATCATGTAGATTTCGTATGGGCCATCCATCCCGGCAAAGATATAAAGTGGAATGAAGAAGACTACAATAATCTTGTCAATAAATTCAGGATGATGTATGACCTTGGAGTGAGATCATTTGCAATCTTTTTTGATGATATCAACGGCGAAGGTACTAATCCTACACGACAGACCGAGCTTATGAACCGTCTTACCGAAGACTTTATCAAAACACATCCCGACGTTAGTCCGCTTGTGGCATGTCCCACCGATTATTCGCGTCTATGGGCGAATCCGACTGAAAACGGAGCTCTCGCTACATGGGGACGTGAGCTCGATCCGTCGGTCGAAGTGATGAATACTGGCGACATTGTGTGTTCAGATCTTACTCGGGAAAGTCAGAAGTTCTTCTCTAATCTTACCCGCCGCCCGGGCTATTACTGGTGGAACTGGCCTGTGACCGACTATGCCCGCCGCTATCTGCTCCAGGGACCGGCATATGGTCTTGACACTACGCTTACGGCTGATGATGTCTGCGCGATTGTCAGCAATCCGATGGAGCACGGCGAAGCTTCAAAACTTGCCTTATACGGCGTGGCAGACTACGCATGGAATCCGTCGGCTTATAACCCTATTGATAACTGGGAACGTGGTCTACGAGAACTCGCGCCGCAAGCCCATGAGGCATACCGCCGTTTCGCCATACATTCGACCGACACCGAGGTCGGTTACCGTCGCGACGAATCCTGGGAAACAACTGTTCCCGAACCGTCATCAGCATTCAATCCCGACGATTATAAAGCTATTTACGACGAATTTGTTGCCATTACCCAAGTTCCGCAACAACTCGAAGATGGAATGTCAAACAAACTATTGCTTGGAGAATTGAGACCATGGCTTGTGGAGTTTGGAAAGTTGGGTGAAAGATGTCTGCGCACTATCAGACTCATGGAGATGAACGCCCAAAAATCCGCTCCCGAAGATTTCTGGAATGAATTCAATGCCAATATCATGTCGCACGCTGATATCATTGCCTATAATGCTCACAAATCCGGATCGATGAAGCTGCAGCCTTTCTACGACACCAATATGTTACGCATGGTCGTCGATTACTATACCTCGCTTACAGGCAAATCACCACGGATTTATGACGGCATAGGCACTTACCGTAACCTGTCTACCAACTTCGACCAGAATATGTTCGATGCCGACACTACAACATACTATACTTCCACAGTAAGTCAGAAGGCAGGAGATTGGGTAGGAATTCTTATGCCTGAAATCACCCCCGTAAGCGAAGTCCATATCCGTCAGGGGCGTAACTCGGTGAACGATGGTGACTTCTATGATCTTGCCGTTGTGGAATATACAATCGACGGCAAGGAGTGGAAAACATTAACCGACACTCTTCGTAACATCTACGACATTCATTGGTTAGGTGAGCCTGTCGATGCACGATGCGTGCGTCTGCGTCGACTTAACGAATCAAAACGTCGCAACTGGATGTCGGTGCGAACTTTCGAGATAAATCCACCGAGTATCGACAAGCTCGGTTTTGGACTGACGGCAACATATCTGCCGGGAGCCTTAGCTGCTTTCGACTCTAATCCTATGACTCCGACCCGACTCAATGGTTATTTCACTATCGAGGTTCCTGCCGGAGTGAATGAGTATATCATTTTGGCTGGCAAAGCGACCGACAACAATGCCGTACTTACGTTAAAAGATAAACAAGGTAACGTTATCAATTCAACAGATTTAAAGCCATATACATCAATTGCCATTCCTGCCGACGCACATACACTGACCCTGAATGGCTCTGCTGAAATATATGAGATCATAAGCCGCTAATCAGGTAAAAGACCCCCGCCTTTCAATGCACTGAAATATTTTCAAGGCTCCATTTCTTGATGAGATGGAGCCTTATCTTAAAAATATGCAGGTTGGGAAAAAGCTTTTTCCGTCATGCTGCGATGTGATGAATTATTTGCTTTATCGTTGCTGATATTATTCGTCTTTATCGTACCGCTGATTCTTTTTCCTGTTATTTGCTTGCTTCTCAGGTACAAATATACTCAAAATCCATCAAAAACCATCAGAATAATTCCAGTTTTTATTCTAAGGTGAAAAAATCCCCATGATGAAGCTTTAATTGAAAATAAATCACTATTTTTGCAGACAAACAAAGATTTTGACAATGGAAGATTTAAATCGCATAAAAGTAGTTCTTGTAGAGAAAAAACGAACAAGCAAATGGTTATCAGAACAGTTAGGTATCAATCCATCTACTGTTTCAAAATGGTGTACTAATACCTCTCAACCCGATATCGAAACCCTTATTAAGATATCAAAGCTGTTAGGAGTGGAAATGGAAGAACTGCTAAATAAGCGATATGTTGAATCAATAAAAATCTGATGATATGAATATAGAACTCCAAATTAAAGGTGATAAAATATATTCACCAATTAAAGGTAAATGGCTAGTTCTTACACCAGAAGAACGGGTGCGCCAGGAATATATTTGTCGCTTAGTAAATCATTATGGTTTTGAGATTGAACAAATGGATCAGGAAGTCCAAGTTAGCAACTCACATCGTGGACAAGGTCAGGCAAGAGCAGATATAGTTATATGGAAATCGCGGTCAGCAAAAAAAGAAAACGCTGCGGCTGTAATAGTTATTGAATGTAAAGCGGAGCATATAACTATTCATGAGGAAGACTACTTCCAGGGACATAACTATGCTGCGTGGAGCGGTGCAGACTTCTTTGTTACCACAAATCTAAAAGAAACTCGTGTTTTCAAGGTTGACAAGGATAAGTTACCAAAAACATTGGAGGAAATTGTTGATATTCCAATCGCTAGCGAACTAAATAATTCAAAAAGGATAAAAGAAATTTTAAATCAAACAAAAACTTTTACTTTAGAAGGTTTTAAACAGCTACTCACGAAATGCCATAATATAATTCGTAACAATGACAAATTGTCCCCTGAAGCCGCCTTTGATGAGGTGAGTAAAATTATGTTCATGAAGATTTGGTATGAGCGGAAACCAGATGGCGACAATATTTTTTCATTAAAAAAGTTTAAGAGCGAAGAATCCCGTTATGATAAAGAGATTAGACCAATAAATGTCAAGAGAAATGGTCCTAAAGACGATATCCCATATATGAATTATAGTTTTGAACGAATCAAACCGGAATTTAATGATATTTTGTTTAATTCTAACGATTCTATCAATATAAAACAAGCTAGTTTTGAGGCTATTGTAAAGGAATTAGAGATTTACAATTTATCTAGAACGTCAGATGATGTAAAGGGTATTGCTTTTGAAAATTTTTTGGGAAAGACTTTTCGTGGAGAACTTGGACAATATTTCACACCTCGCACTGTAGTCGACTTTATGGTAGAATTATTGGATCCAGAGGAAGGAGAATTAATTTGCGACCCTTGTTGTGGTAGCGGCGGTTTTTTAATTAAAGCATTTGAGTACGTGCGAGAGAAAATCGAAACTGATATTCAAAAAGTTAAAGAACGGTTTAGGAATAAAGAATACAACGATCATTTAAATACTTTAAATATAGATATACAACCTGAATCTGAGAGGAAGAATTGTGTTGATGTCTTTTTCTCAACAATCAATCAAGAGCTTGATACAACGAAGGAAGGAAGTCGATTGCATAATTTATCTCATAATTGTATTTTCGGCACAGATGCAAATCCTCGTATGGCTCGAACTGCAAAGATGAACATGATTATGCATGGTGATGGTCACGGCGGAGTGCACCATCACGATGGCTTGCTCAATGTGAATGGCATTTTCGAAAATCGTTTTGATGTAATTCTTACCAATCCACCATTTGGATCGCGCGTTGAGAAGTCTCTAAAAATTACTGAAAATGATAAGTTTACTGATGATGAGGAAATTAGTTGTTATACAGAACGTTATGGGACAGCCTATATTAAGGCTTTAGAACAGGTTAATAACAATATTGGCAAATCTGTTTTGAGCATATTTGAATCAGGAAAGCTTAGTGGGTTGACAGAGGTGTTGTTTATTGAAAGATGTATAAGGTTATTAAAACCGGGGGGGCGAATGGGGATTGTTCTGCCTGAAGGCGTGCTAAATAATCCAAAACTGCATCATGTTCGTGAGCTTTTTGAGAGCATGGCTAAAATTATTTTAATTACTTCCATACCCCAGGATGTTTTTATGGCATCTGGAGCCACGGTAAAACCAAGCCTTGTGTTCTTCAAAAAATTTACTGAAGACGAGCGCAACCTATTTGATAAAATTCAATCAGAAGCAAAAATAGAAATTTATAATAAGTACAGTACTCAAATAAATGAGATTGACAATGCAATTACAGATCACAGCCTTTCTGCTGAAAAGAAAAAGAAACTAAGAGTAGACAAAAAGGCATTGGAAGATAAGATGAAATCTGAAATATGGACAATTGTCAAAACTCGTTTCGACTACACTATTCCGATTGCTCAGGTGCAGAAAGCTGGGATTACTACAACTGGAGCCGAATGCGAAAATGAATTAACTGATTTGTTGCAAGAATATACTCCTTATCGAGAAGAACATAATTTGTGGATGTCTCAAAAGCTAAAATATGATTATAACATCATTGATGGGCGATTGATACGAATCAATCAGGACGGCAAAAAAATAGAGTTATGCTAAATAGTGAAAACAGACATAATATGCTTGATTTTATCGGATTCAATGCTCTGATTAATTGGAGTGTTCAATATCTCAGCGATTCAGCAATCAAGTTTAATGGCAAATATCCGTTGATGCGTATAGGTGATTTCTTGAAACGTAATAAAACGGGTATTGAGATTCAAGATAATAAAATTTATAAACGAGCTACAATCCGAGTTCGCAATGGGGGCATATTTCTTAGAGACACGCAGGAAGGGAAAAACATTGGGACAAAGAAACAATTTCTTATAAGGTGTGGGCAATTTCTCCTTTCAAAAATTGATGCCAGGAATGGTGCATTCGGAGTCGTACCTAAAGAATTAGAAGGGGGAATTATAACGGGTAATTTTTGGACGTTTGATGTAAATTATAGTATTATTGATCCACATTATCTAACATTATTAACCACAACCCAGGCGTTTGTAAGTTTTTGCGAGCAAGCAAGTAATGGAACAACTAACCGACATTATTTGCAAGAAGACCTATTCATGAATACCAAAGTTCCTGTTCCTTCAATAGAAGAACAGAAAGAGTTGGTGAAAGAATATGACGATACTATGTCCTTTGTTATGATGGAGCAATCGAATGTTAGAAATATGGTTTCAAAAATGAGGAACTTTATTTTAGATACATTAGGAGTCACACTATTATCTGCACATGCTGAACAGAAATCAATTCACTTTGGTTTGTTTAGTTCGATAGATTCGTGGAGTGTCAGACATATATTGCACAGAGAGAACACACCTTTTGGTAAAAGTAGATATAAATGTAAACGGCTTTCCGAATTGGCAGATATTAATCCACGAACAGACGTATCTATGTTGGATTCTTCTGATGAAATGTCATTTATTCCAATGGAAGATATTTCTGATGATTATGGAGAATGGGTAGGAATGCGTATTGGTTGTAAAGCAAATATAAATGGATACACTAAATTTCAAAATGGAGATATAATATGGGCACGAATTACGCCGTGTATGCAAAATGGGAAATCTGCATTGGTCTACAACCTTGTCAACGGAAAAGGATATGGTTCTACTGAATTTCATATTATACGTTTAAAGACGCCAGATGTATTACCTAAATATATCCATATTTTATTACGACATACTGACATCTTGTTAGATGCAATGAAATATTTCACGGGTTCAGTTGGTCAACAAAGAGTCCCAGCATCATATTTAGAGAACCTATTGATCCCGATTCCGCCGTTAGATACTCAAAATAAAATATGTGATGAATATGCCAGCAATATTACTATTACTAAGTCAATGCATAAAATTACTGCTGATGCTATAGAGATCATAAGGCGTAGAATTGAACTCCTGATTTTTAATTAAAATAATCAACCTAAGAAAATGAAAATTCTTAAGTTACACATAGAAAATTTCAGAAACATTAGAGAACTTGATTTCGATTTAAGCAATCATAACGGAATGTCAGTTTTCATAGGAAATAATGGATGCGGCAAAAGCAATATCTTAGAATGCATCATTAACATATTTGCTGGACTGTATGCCTCAAAAATAAGTTACCAACCACAATTTCAATATAGAATTGAATATACAATAGCACGCCATACGATTATAATTGACAATAGGGATGGCTCAATTTCTATTGATGATCAGCCGATCACAAAAAAGGATTTAAAAGAATATCTACCTAAAAATGTAATAGCCTGTTATAGTGGCGAAACCTCACGACTTCAAGAAATTTATTTCACTCCTTTTAGAAAGAGATTTGTACGAAATCGATTAAAAAATCGACCAGCAGAATTAAGATTGATATATGTAAATAAAGACTTATGGAATATCTCATTACTAACTCTATTTTTACATAATTTTGATATATATAGAGACATTGATATGTTTATACATAAAATACTGGATATCTCACATATAGAAAAAATCCGATTTAGATTGTCTACTAATCAAAATTACAAAGAGAATGAGGTCAAACAGCTATTGGACCTTATTTCTAATGGCAAAGCTGAAGAAATTGAGATGTCGATTAGTGAATTTAGAGAATTAATCGACCGCGTTGGATTTACTCCTAAAGAAGTATTTATGGCATTATATGTTGGTTTATACTCTCACATCTTTCGGGAAATACAAATTGATATTAAATCGGTTCGTGGAGAAATATTTAATGCTAATATGCTAAGTGAGGGAGAGAAGAAATTACTCTCGATTGTTCTAATGCTTGAAGTGCTTGGAGATGAAAACTCGTTAATGTTATATGACGAGCCAGATTCTCAGATTCATGTATCCCGAAAACAAACCATTAAAGAACTTATCGAGAAATATACTAACCGTCAGCATCTATTGACGACACATTCTCCATCTTTGGCAAAATCATTTTATGAACCGAGTCTCCATGTATATAGTCTTAAAAAGAATGAACAGGGATTCATTGAAAAGATTGAGCAGAAGAAGAGTGAATTAATTGCAGAATTGACTAATGGTCAGTGGAATATAACTGAGCAAAATGTTTTTTTAGCATCTATAAAACCAATAACATTGTTAGTAGAAGGAAAAACGGACAAAACTCATATTGAGGAAGCATATAAAAGATTAAAACCTCGTTTCCCTGATTTGGATTTTGATGTTTTCGCAATGAATAGCTCAGAACATATACGAGAAGTGTTAATAGGCTTATCCTGTTCTGAGGTACATTGGGAAAAGAAATTTATAGGCTTATTTGATAATGATCCAGCTGGTAACAAGGATATTAGTAATGGCTTTGAAAAAGATAGTAAAAATGAACGTATCAAACATGTAAAACATAAAGATGGATATTCTCCAAATAATTTTTATGCTTTTTTGTTGCCTAAGAAGAATGAATTTAATAATAAAGAGTCGTATACAATAGAGAACTGCTACCCTGCAGAAAGATACCAAGAGGCGTTTGAACATGCTGTAAATGATAAAAGAGGATATTATTCAGGATTATCTATAGATAAAGTTGCAAATGATATTAAGGAGAAATCAAAAATAATTTTAGCGGATAACTGTAAATCTTTTTCTAATGATGATTTTAAGGAATTTATTCCAATATTTGAGATTATAGAGGAAATTAGACTTAAGTAAAAAATGCATACTCTCAACAGGCAAGTGCAAAAATAGCGATTTGTTGGAAGAAAACCTTTATA
>CAYTWG010000018.1:0-35488 GCA_964442005.1 uncultured Bacteroides sp.
GAAGCTCCAGTTCAAGGTAATCGAGTTCAACAAGGACAGCAAGCGCATCATCCTCAGCCACAGCCGCATCTTTGAAGATGAAGCTAAGGCAGAAAAGGCTGAAGCTAAAAAAGCTAAACGCCAGAACAAGAAAGCTGAAGAAGCTCCCGCTCTCGCTATCCCCTCAGTAGAAAAAACTACTCTCGGAGATATCGAAGCACTCGCAGCTCTCAAAGAGCAACTCTCTAAGAAGTAATAGCCACTAAAAGGATATTTCTTTCATAAATTCAACTTCCGGCTGTCGTGTTTTTACGCGGCAGCCGGTTTTTTTATCCCAGTCCTATGACTACGGCGGCAAATACAGCATGACATTCCACGATGTAGCACCCGATAAGGACACAAGTCAGCAAGCTTATAGAATAAAATAGTTAAAAATAATTGGAATTTGACAGGAAATTAGTAACTTTGCACCGCTGTAACAGAAAACGAGCTATAGCATTCGGGGTGTAGCACAGTTGGCAGCGCGCCACGTTCGGGACGTGGAGGTCGGAAGTTCGAGTCTTCTCACCCCGACAAAACAGATTGAGGATCAGCCTAAAGCCGACCCTCAATTTTCTTTTTATCCGCAAGTTACAAGGGCTTCCAAGCGGCGTATGTAAGAGAATAGGGGCAATGTCTCAAAGACAACAGCTTGTAAGATAATGTTGAACTGCACCCCAAAAGTTTTGTGTTTAACTTTTGGGGTGCAGTTCATATTAGAAGTGGTCTTGTTGTATTTGTATAATGACTTTTGCGTGAATGGAAGTCATTAACCGGTTTATACAAAATTTAGTGTCAGATCACAATTTTGAAAGTTGACGATGATACCGAAAGGATGTAAACGCCGCGCGCAGGTACTGTGAGCTTAGACGTGCCGTCAACAGCTTTCATCTCATCAATACGTGCTCCGGCGACAGAATATATGGCAACTGACGTGCCGTCGGCAATTCCGGTCACATACACATCATGCCCCGAAACGAGAACCTTGACTGCATCGGCTCCTACTGATTCAACTCCGTCAACCAATGAAACGTCAACCGTGCACTCGGCTTTAATCTCAGGATTTTTTCGATATGTTGCCGTAACAACTGTACGACCGTAATTTAATGCCGAGATCAGACCGCCATTGACAGTCGCTACGTCGGGATTGGACGATGTCCAATCGATATCATCGGTCTCCTCTCCACCGGGATAAAGGGTTGCCGTCAGTTGGAAACTGTCACCGGCAATCATCTTCAGATTAGATTTCGAGAGGACTATGCCGTTATCAGGCAATGCAGGTGCTTCGGTAATCTCGACAGGGAGAGTGAACCGCTGCTTGCCGAACGGCTCAGCCGAAGTCACCGACAGACTACCCGAGCCGACACGCAGAGCCGTCATCTCGATGCGCACACGGTCAGCAGCAACATCCTTGACCGAAGCGCTGAAGAGACCGCTCTCGTCGCCTGTCAAGAGAACAGTGCGGTCAACATGGAGCGAAGGCTTGAAGATGACATTTACCGCCACGCGGTCGCCGACTTTCATCGCCTGCGGGTCCGTACCGTCAATCGTGTAAATCATATCCTCAATAATGGCATATACCGGACCGGCAATGCCGCCAAACACAGCATTATAACCGTCGTATGCAGCTGAGGGTACATAGAAAGCAAGAGCGGGGTCAATATTAGTGAAAGTGTTTCCTGCAAACGAGGGCACATCAGTTGACCGCATCACTATCGCTTTCAGATTACGGCATCCTGAGAATGCTTTCTCTCCGAGTCCTTTGACCGGGAATGTCTTACCGTCGAGACTGACCGTTGCAGGAATCTCGATAGCGCCCTCATAAGTTCCTGTCAATGACGGCGCTACATAAGCGGTCTTGCTGGCATCAACCCCGTACCACAGGTCACCCGCCTGTTCATAGACTGTGAAGTCTATAGGATCGTGGAGCGGGTTATTTGAGGAGTCGTAGATGCATATCTGATATTGCCCGTCGGCAGGGAGATCGACAGAGCAACCCGACAGATTATAGTTAATCACGGCGTGAGCAGTCAGTGTCAGACCATTAAATATAAACTGCCGGAGTGTCGAGCCGGTCGGCTTATCAAGCACCCGGATATAAATTCCGGTCTTGTAGGTCGTATTCGTGTTGTTTTTAAACGTTGCCTGAAGGGCAAAACTGATACCTCGATATACAGCTGTCGGTGTCAGTGATGACACAAACAATGTCTCAGGCTCAACGGGCGCCGACCCTTCAACTATGGTCAGCGACATGCTGTTTCCGGGTATTTCGCTATTCCCTTTATCAAAGAATTTGACCGTGTAAGTACCAGGGGCAATATCAAAACTCAGAGACATAGTTCCGTTAAACGTCTGACCCGACGCAACCGTTATTCCGAGACGTCCGGAATAAACTTCCGAGCCTGTCGAATTATAAAGTTTCATGGTAATCGTTCCGCTATAATCGGCTGATGCGTTATTCTGAACACCAATTTTTATAGGCACCTCAGTATTTCTATAAGCCGTCCCCATCACCTCAAAGTTGGTAATCGTGAGGTCATAGGCGATCTCAGCAGCGGGATTAGTAAAGGTTTTGTTCCCCGCTGCATCTACTGTCAGAATGACATATTTCGCCTCACCGTAGGCTGGATATAGGTTAGTCCACTCCGACAGTCCCTTGACCTGGTAGATCGGATAAAGATGATAAGTACCGGCTGCAAGCCCGTTGACAGGAATGATCGCATAAGCGGATGTATAGCCGTAGAATGATCCGGTAGCGACATCTGCGGCACGGAAATTGAGGCTGCTGGTGCCGTTAAACGTGCCAACTTTTTCGCCGGTCGTTGCCGATATAGCCTCGACGCCGAAATCCACATCTATCTGGTTATAGTAGAGCGAGTATATATTGGTTAACTGGAAATAGTCCGACATGTAGTGTGTAAAGGTACCTCTCAATTCAATAGGTATGTAGGGAGGATTGCCTTTGTCGGGCTGAATACCCACGATTATCGACTGCGATGAATTGTATCCGCCCTGATAGCTACCGATACCCTGGTCATTGGGATTAAGTGCAGTCAGTGCGAAATCACCGTCTGACAGACCGCCCCATCCCCAGTTTATATGGAAATATCCGTTACCGGCATATCCGTCGCAAACAAATGCATGACCTCCGTTGGATGCTTGCCCGCTGTAGTAGACCGGTCGTGAAGCGGCGAGTTCGTCATACACAATCTGTTGCCAGTCAGACAATGAGTATTGCGAGCGTCCGAGGAGCTTGACTCCCTTATCGTAACCAAAGTACTCACACAATGCATGCGGTACAGCGACGTCACCCGCTGAACTTTCATTAAGCCCATACGACATGAACACGCTTGCGCCACAGGCAAACATCAATTGAGCCACGGCATTACGCGAAGTTGCAGGACTATTCGCAGTGTACTCATCGCGCATATTGTTCCAGTCAAAAGTGATTGACGAAAAATCACATGACACGTTCACACCATCGTCAGTGGTATAACTGTTTTGACCGATACCTTTTACCGGGTAACGGTGATAGTTGATGATCTGAGCGAGAGCTGTAGCGACACATCCTGTCACGGCACGGCGTCCGTTTATCGTCGGACACATATTATTAAAAGGCTCGCTCTGATTCCAGCGGGTGGTGACGAGCGGTGCTATCGTCCTTTCAGGTGCGGTAGCACGACTTGCCGAGCGCATAACGGGAGAATAGTCGCTGCCGGCTTCCGACAGATACGCTTCTATCTCCTCCTGATATTGCGAGAGCCACCATTTCATGTTTTCAGGAGCCGAGTCCCAGTCAAACGAGCCAGAAGTCGTGTAACCGAGCACATCGCGCAGACGGTCATCGCCCGACACAATCACAAAACCATCGGACTCACCGCGGTCAAAAACATAGAAACTTGCCTTAGAAGTAAGCTTGTCAACAGCTTTGTAAGCGAGGCGCAACGATGGAACCGCACCGGCAGGCATCTGATGTCGGAACGCTCCCGAACTCTTCTGAAAATCACCGGCGACACTCATAGCCTCCTGCTCCGTAAGCTGGCGGGCGGAGACATGCAGCCCACACAAAATCAACATTGACACGACGACAGCGCCGAGTCTAAATCCTTTTATAACCATTAATCGATATTTTAGATGATTAAGTAATTGTTTTTCACTCACAAAAATAATCATTTTTTTATTATCGCACAATTTTATCGCTTAATCCGAGTCATTTACGACCATGAAATGAAAAAATATACTTATCTTTGCATACACCGATGATTCGCCAGCACGTCCTGTCGCGTTACCACAACCGCCTCAGCCAAGTAACAACCCTCTGACTTGCGCCTTGCGACATCAATCGGTTGTCGGTGTCTACGCTTCAATGGATGATGCTGCCGATGAAAGCGACAATCAAAACAATCAACAGGCAATTTACTAATCAATCATCCATTACACAATTAAACACAAAATGAAATCAACTTGTATCTCAATGCTTGCGGCACTCATGACGCTCACATTGTCATGTTGTGGCAACCGTAAAGCTGCCGAACCCACTGTCGAAGAGACAAAACCGGCAGTCATGTGGATTGATGCCGAGGCAAACCTCGAACGCTTCAATCATCCCGACACCATCGACAAGTATGTCGACATGGTTGCTGACCTCGGCTTTACCCACCTGGCTGTCGACGCCTGCCCCATCACGGGAGAACTTTGCTACGACAGCGAACTCGCTCCTCGCTTCCGAGGCATCCATGATAACATCGAGCTATACCCCGGTCTCGACTATCTCGGACGCTTCATCGAACGCGCTCATGCCCGAGGCATGAAAGTTCTATTCTCTCTCAATGTGTTCTGCGCCGGTCACAACTACTTTGACCGAGGTCTCGTCTATACTGATCACCCTGAGTGGGCATCAATTGTCCAGGACCCTGTCCGCGGACTCGTTCCCATCACCGAACAGAAGGAAAAATACTCCGCTATGATCAACCCCGTCAATCCCGAGTATCAGGACTACATCATCGAAGTGATGAAAGACATGCTTGCAAAATATCCTGAAGTAGACGGTCTGATTCTCGACCGCGGCAGATATGACGGTATCACGGCTGACTTCTCTGACCTTTCACGCTCAGAATTTGAAAAATTCATCGGCGACTCGATCGAGAACTTCCCTGATGACATCCTGAAAGTATCACGCGTAGAAGGCAAAGACACCATCGCGCGAGGCAAATATTTCCAGGACTGGATCTACTGGCGTTCAAAGACCATCACCGACTTCCTCGCCCGTGCCCGCAAAGAGCTCAAAGAGGTTGATCCCGACATGATTTTCTCACTCTACTCAGGCGCGTGGTATCCGTCATACTACGAAGTCGGCGTCAACTTCGCGTCCAAGGATTTCGATCCTTCCAAAGACTTCTCCTGGGCAAGAGAGGACTACAAGGACACCGGATATGCCGAGCTCATCGACCTTTACATGACCGGCAATTACTACACCGACATCACGATCGCCGACTACGAGAACAATCCCGACCCCATCTGGAATGAAACCGACTTTGAAGGTCACTCGGGTGACTGGTATTGCGTTGAAGGATCGTGCAAGCACCTCCGCGACATCCTTGGTCCCAACAAGTTCCTTGGCGGTATGCTCGTCGATCAACTTTACGGTAATGTCGAGCGTATCCCCGAAGCGATTGCCATGAACATCAAAGAGAGCGACGGTCTCATGGTGTTTGACATCGTACACATCATTAACAAGAATCTCTGGGATGAAATGCGCCGCGGCATGGAGCTCGGCGGGCTGCTCCCCTCTCAGGACAATGACACGGCTGATGCCGAGGTCATCGCAACTGAAGAATCGGTAGAAACCGCTACAGCCGAAGCCGCCGAATAATTCGCCCCGGCACAATCCTATTCAGCATTAAATGATTACGCCCGGAACCTTGACAAGGTTCCGGGCGTAATCATTTATATATGACTTCATGTCAGAGATTCATCTCTTTCAACTCATCGGGAGAGAATGGCACAAGAAATTCTTTGTCATCAAACAATACACGTATATCCACCCCGGTATTAGTCTCAATTATCTGTTTATAAAACTCTGCACTCTCTTCTTTGGTCATCGACTGACGGAACACATTTACAAAGTCAGGTTTCATCATAGCGACAAACTCATCGTTGCTTACAGCCGAGTCTCCTAAAGAAATTCCCGGGAACGAGAATGTGTAGGTCACCACTTTACCATTATATGTAATGCCATCGCAATAACACCCTTCGCCGAAAAATTTTCCGGCAAGCTGTGAGTTGGCATTCTCGACAGCAGCCTTCAGCTCCTTATTCCCGTCAGAGCACCCCGAAACTACGCCACCCAAAAAGACAGCGACAAAGAGAAGCAGACACGCTGATATTATCTTTTTCATATCTGCTGAGTTTTATTCCATCAATTTGCGATAACGGCGGCGAGTCGGTTCCTTACCTCCATTGTGTTCACGTTTATAGTCCTCATAGTCAGAGTAACTACCCTCATAGAACACCACATTCCCATCGCCCTCAAACGAGAGAATGTGAGTACATATACGGTCAAGGAACCATCGGTCGTGGCTGACAACCACCGCACATCCGGCAAAGTCATCAAGACCCTCCTCAAGAGCGCGCAGCGTGTTGACATCAATATCATTGGTCGGCTCGTCGAGCAACAATACGTTACCCTCCTCCTTCAGAGCCATAGCGAGGTGGAGACGGTTACGCTCACCACCCGACAATACAGCTATTTTCTTCTCCTGATCGGCACCGGCAAAATTAAACTTAGACAGATAAGCACGTGCGTTGACATCACGACCGCCCATACGGAACGATTCAACACCCTGAGAAATCACCTCATAGACCGAATGTTCGGGGACGAGGTCATGGTGCGTTTGGTCGACATAGGCAATCTTGACGGTTTCACCCACGTCAAACGTTCCGGCATCAGGCTTCTCCTGTCCCATGATCAGACGGAACAAGGTAGTCTTACCGGCACCGTTAGGACCTATCACGCCCACAATACCGTTGGGCGGCAACGAGAAATTAAGGTCTTTGAACAATTGTTTTTTGCCAAATGCCTTGCTGAGTCCGGTAGCCTCGATCACCTTATTGCCGAGACGCGGACCATTGGGGATGAATATTTCCAGACGTTCCTCTTTCTGCTTCTGATCCTCATTGAGCAACCGGTCGTATGATGACAGACGAGCCTTACCCTTTGCCTGACGAGCCTTGGGAGCCATCCGCACCCATTCCAACTCACGCTCGAGTGTCTTGCGGCGCTTACTTGCTTGCTTCTCCTCCTGAGCCATACGCTTGGTTTTCTGATCGAGCCATGATGAATAGTTACCCTTCCAGGGTATCCCCTCGCCGCGGTCGAGCTCAAGAATCCAGCCAGCCACATGGTCGAGGAAGTAGCGGTCGTGAGTAATCGCTATTACCGTACCGGGATATTGCTGAAGATGCTGTTCAAGCCAGTCGATCGACTCAGCGTCGAGGTGGTTGGTAGGCTCGTCGAGCAACAGCACATCGGGTTGCTGCAGAAGCAGACGGCAGAGAGCCACTCGTCGGCGTTCGCCACCTGACAGAGTGCCGACAAGCTGATCGTCAGGCGGACATTGAAGAGCGTCCATCGCCCTCTCAAGCTTTGAATCAATATTCCACGCATCGGCAGCGTCAAGTTTGTCCTGAAGCTCTGCCTGGCGGGCAAGGAGAGCGTCAAAGTCGGCATCGGGATCGGCAAAAGCCTCGTTGACCTTGTCAAACTCAGCAAGCATGTCCATAATCGGCTGCACACCTTCGCGCACTACCTCAACAACCGTCTTGTCAGGATCGAGTTTAGGCTCCTGCTCGAGATACCCTACCGAGTATCCGGGCGAGAAAACGACTTCTCCCTGATAGCTTTTGTCAATACCGGCAATTATCTTTAGAAGAGATGATTTACCCGAACCGTTAAGACCTATGATACCGATCTTGGCACCATAGAAAAACGACAGGTATATATTTTTAAGGACTTGTTTCTGAGGCGGATATATCTTTGATACACCCACCATCGAAAATATTACTTTTTTATCGTCAGCCATTACTTTACGTATTTTTGTATATCTATGTTATTACTTACGTTTACGGGGAGCATATTTCACAGGATAATCGCAGCGTATTTTTCCCTCTATAATATTATGCAGCTTGCTACGTATCAATTGTTTGCGTATAGGCGACACATGATCTATATATACTTTACCGTCAAGATGATCACACTCATGCTGCACTATGCGGGCAAGGAAACCGCTTAATTCTTCCTCATGCTCGTTGAAGTTTTCATCCTTCCACTTTAGATTGATATGCTCTACACGGGCTACGTTTTCCGACAGACCGGGCAGACTCAGACAGCCCTCGGCACGAGTTACTTTATCGCCGTCAAGCACAGTAACTTCAGGATTGATAAGCACCATTTTCCGACCTTTACATTCAGGGCAACTCTCCGACACCGGATCGGCGTCAATCACCACAATTCTATCGTTCCGACCGATCTGCGGCGCGGCAAGCCCCACGCCCTCAGACGCATACATAGTTTCAAACATATCATCGACAAGCTTCTTAAGCTCGGGATAATCGGGAGTTATCTCCTCTGACTCGTTACGGAGCACAGGATGTCCATAGAGATATACAGGTAGTTTCATTTCAGAAATGATTTGCTTTGTAAATAATCGTTCAGAAGGATGGTAGCGGAAATTTCATCAACGACAGCCTTGTCTCGACGGTCACTTTTCTTCATCCCCGACTCAAGCATCGAGCGGTGTGCGAGTACCGATGTGAAACGCTCGTCATAAAATTCCACTTCAATATCAGGCAGCTCCTTTTTCAGTCGGTTGATACCCGGAGTTATATAACGCATGGACTCTGACTCGTTTCCGTGCATGTCAGTTGGATGTCCCACTATGATGCGGTCAACCGGTTCAGCCGATACGTAGCGTTTGACAAAGTCGACAAGCGTGTGGGTCGCAACGGTTGTAAGTCCCGTAGCAACTATCTGCAAACTGTCGGTGACAGCAATTCCGCAACGTTTTCGTCCGTAATCAATTGACAGCAATCTTCCCATCGTGACTGCAAAGATAATAAAAATATACCCGATAAAAAAATTTGTATCTCATAGAGATAAATTGTAACTTTACACGCTTTTTTAGAACTATTACACATCTATCAATTTCACATATTAACAATGAAATCCTACTTGAAATTATTTACCTTAATGTGCGGAGCTGCTTTCAGCTGGACAGTGGCACACGCCGACGCTCCTTCGGGATATTACTCATCTTGCGAGGGAAAAACCGGTCAGTCTCTGCTCACATCGCTCTACTCAACCATAACCAACCACACCGTTATCAGTTACGACGGTCTTTGGGACTTATACAACACTTCCGACGTGCGTGACGACGGTACAATCTGGGACATGTATTCAACCAAGCACTGGACTCCCGGAAAACAGAAATGTGGCAACTACTCACTGGTAGGAGATTGCTACAACCGCGAGCATTCCATGCCCAAGAGCTGGTTTAACGACGCCAAGCCCATGTACTCCGACGCTTTCCACCTCTATCCCACCGATGGAAAAGTCAACGGACAGCGCAGCAACTATCCGTTCGGAGAATGTTCGGGCGGTACCACCCTACCCTCCAACGGTAACGTAAAAGCCCTCGGTCGACTCGGCACCTCCACTTTCTCAGGCTACTCCGGCAAGGTGTTCGAACCCGATGACGAGTACAAAGGCGACTTCGCTCGTTCCTACTTCTACATGGCGGCATGCTACAATGACCGTATCAGTTCATGGAACAGTGACATGCTTGCAGGAAATAAATATCCGGTTTTCAGTAGCTGGGCACTGAATCTGTTGCTCAAATGGCATCGTCAGGATCCCGTAAGCGAGAAAGAGCTGCGCCGCAACGAGGTTGTCTACGGTAGCCAGAAAAACCGTAATCCGTTTATCGACCATCCCGAACTCGTAGAATATGTCTGGGGTAATAAAGTAGGCTCCGCATGGCATGAGGGAGGTGACATTGACCCGATCATAACATTACCCACCGACGGCTCGTCGCTTGACATGGGCGTCGCTGCTGTCAACATCACCCGCACGGCAACTATCGCGGTGAAAGGTACAGCTCTCACTCAGAATGTCACGGCAACGATCTCAGGCAACGGTTTCAAAGTGACTCCGTCATCACTGACTGCAACTGCCGTAAACAACGGATCAGCCCAACTGACTGTTTCTTTCCTCGCCACTACACCGGGCAAGTCAACCGGAAGCCTTGTGCTCCGCTCGGGTAATACAAAATCCACAGTCGCCCTGTCCATCGAGACTCTTGACGGACTGCCCGCAGGAAACGCCACGAGCATTTATGAGGACTCTTTCTTCGCTCACTGGACATGTGTCAACGACCCCGACGACACCTACACCATCTCAGTATATCTCAACGACGAACTTCTCCCCGGCTATCCTGTTGAGGTTTCAGCCGGCAGCGAGAGCTATCTTGTAGAAGGACTACAACCTGAAACGACCTATACATACACTGTAAGCAACGGTACCCTCACGTCCAATGTCGTGACGGTGACTACCTCAGCTCCATTACCCTCCATCCAGTTCCTATATGATGGAGAACTTATACTTGAAACACTCCCGGGCACACCCTCTGACCCCGCCGAACTGCTCCTTGACATTGAAAACATATCGACCGACATCGTTATCTCCGTGTCGGCTCCCTTCCAGGTTTCAACTGACAAGACCAACTGGCATGAATCAATCACTCTCACGCCCGACGAGGACCGATTCTATCTCCGACTATTTGGACAGGTAGAAGGCAACTTTGCCACATCACTTACGGCAACAGCCGGTGACTATATCAACGATGACGTGACCGTTGAAGGCGTAATCGCCAGTGAGACCCCTGCGTTCCTTGAGACATTTGAAACAGAACCAAACGGTAGCTACAACAAGCCTACATTCACCGGCGTCGCTACGATATGGAACTTAAACGACGTAGGTCTATGGTCTGATGATAAGCCTCATTCAGGCGAACTTGCCGCACGTTTCGGCAAATCGGCAACAAGCTCGATCGCAACAGCTTCGCCCAAAGAAAAAGGCATCGGCACCGTAAGCTTCTGGGCAGCAAAATGGAACAACAAGAATGACGGAGCCGTTACGCTTGTAATCGAGTATTCAGCTGACGGCAATAACTGGACTTCGGCTGGCTCAGTGGTAGTAGAAGATACTGACTATACCAAAAAGTCAGTCACTGTCAACCAGACCGGCAACCTGTATCTACGTATACGTCAGACCGCCGGCGCTCGTATGATGCTTGACGACATTGAAGTGAGCAATTATCTCGCAACTACAGCCGTCAAGGATCTTGAGTATCATTCCTGGGATGCATTCTGCCGCGACGGTGTGCTGGTTATCGAGAATGACAATCCCGATAACAACTTTACGATCTATAGCATCGACGGTATCGTACGCTACGAAGGTTGCATCGGAGAAAGCGAATTTACAATCAGCCTTACTCCCGGTCTATACATCGTCGCTGTAAACGATTTTTCACGCAGAGTTGTTGTAAAATAGACTTTACTAAAAAGAAAAATCAATTCTAATTATTCGTTCATCATGAAAGAAATTAAAGATATGGAATTTGGAGGCGAACGTCCATTGTTCGCTTCCAAAGACCTTAAACTCAATAACGTGACTATACATGCCGGAGAGTCAGCGCTGAAATGCTGTGCCAATATTGAAGCCGATAACTGCTGCTTCGAAGGTAAATATCCATTCTGGCATGTCGACGGATTCAAAATCCGCAACTGTAAATTCACGCCCGGGGCGCGCGCAGCTCTCTGGTACTCACGTGACTGTGAAATGACCGACACTCAGGTCGATGCGCCCAAAATGTTCCGTGAAATGGATCGCGTAAGGCTTGAGAATGTGAAAATTCCCGATGCTCAGGAGACATTCTGGCATTGCCGCAACGTGAAACTTGAAAATGTAGAAGTCGCCAATGCCGATTACCTGTTCATGCACTCGCGCGACATTAAGATCAAGCACTACCGTCAGGACGGCAATTACTCGTTTCAGTATTGCAAGAACGTTGAAATACACGATGCCGTCATCAATTCAAAGGATGCGTTCTGGAACACCGAGAACGTGACCGTATATGACTCGGTACTCGATGGCGAATACCTCGGCTGGCATTCCCACAAACTGAAACTCGTGAGATGCCGCATCGGTGGCACACAGCCACTCTGCTATGCTACCGACCTCGTGCTTGAGAACTGCACGTTTGATCCCTCTTGTGATCTTGCTTTTGAGGATTCGGTTGTCAATGCTACCATCCTGTCGCCGGTCGTAAGCATCAAGAACCCGCGCTCAGGTTCAATCTCGGCACAGAGTTTCGGTGAAATCATATTTGACGAAAATCTCAAGAGCCCCGGCAACTGTAAGGTGACTGTCAAAAAATGAATATGACTGGCGTTGACTTTGATTCAATTCCGGTGCGACGCGGTTCCGGTTCTTATAAATGGGATTCGGACAGCGCTGATATCATCCCTCTATGGGTCGCTGACATGGACTTCCCGACCGCACCGGCGGTCAGGGAGGCTCTTGCCAAGAGAGTTGCACACGGTGTTTTCGGCTACACCCACGTTCCTGACGAATATTACGAGGCACTGATTGACTGGATGAAACGCCGGCACAATCTTAAGATAAAACGCAGCGACGTTATATATACCTCAGGAGTCGTGCCAGCCATATCGGCAACAATAAAGGCACTGTCACGTCCCGGTGACGGAGTTATAGTCATGACGCCGGTGTACAACTGCTTCTTCTCGTCGATACGTAACAACGGTTGCCGCGAGGTTGATGTCCCGCTGAAGCGACGTAATCTCAACGACGGAAGTTTCACCTACGATATCGATTTTGAAATGCTTGAGCACGTGGCTGCCGACCCACGCACACCGCTCATGTTGCTATGCAGCCCCCACAATCCCGCGGGACGCGTGTGGACTCCCGACGAGTTGCAACGAGTCTACGACATCTGTAACGCCAATAATGTCACCATTGTGTCTGACGAGATTCATTGTGAACTCACGATGCCGGGACATCGGTTCACTCCCCTCGCCTCTCTCGGTGATGACGTCTACCGCAACACAGTGACATGCGGGTCCCCGTCGAAAGCATTCAACACAGCAGGATTGCAGATTGCAAATATCATTACAGGCGATCCGCAGCTACGCTATGCCATTGACCGAGCCATCAATGATAATGAAGTATGTGACGTCAACCCGTTTGGCGTTACGGCACTTATTGCCGCATACAATCATGGAGAGGAATGGCTGGACAAGTTGCGCCATTATTTGTACGACAACTATCTGATGTTGCGCGACTTCTTTGCCTCACGACTTCCGCAGTTTAAGGTATGCCGTCTCGAGGCTACCTATCTCGCCTGGATAGACATAACCGCACTCGGCATGGACAGCATGCAACTTGAAGAATGGCTCATAGAACATGCTCGGGTCTGGATCAATGCCGGCTCAATGTATGGCACCGACGGGTTTATACGTATCAATATGGCAACCTCACGCGCGCTTCTTGCTGAGGGACTTGAACGGTTTGCCTCAGGTATAAACGAATTTGTCCGACCGCGTCTTGGCTGATATCTCACTCATACAGAACGGATGCCCCATGACATTCCGTCAGCAGCTTTCGCTGACGGTGAAGCTTTCGTTACCGGCTATACTTGCCCAATTGTCAAGTATAGTCATGCAGTATATTGACGCATCGATGGTCGGTCAACTGGGAGCCGACTCCTCAGCATCCATCGGTCTGATGTCGTCGTCGCTATGGTTGTTCGGAGGAATATGCTCGGCGCTCACGCTTGGGTTTGCCGTGCAGGTAGCTCACAAAGTTGGAGCAAACGAATATGACAAAGCACGTGACATACTGCGGCAGGGACTGCTCACTATGATGCTGACCGGCATCGCTATATCGATTGCAGGTATTTCCATCGCCTGGCGGCTCCCATACTGGTTGGGGGGCTCAGAAGCTATAAACCATAACGCCACACTCTATTTTCTCATTTACGTAGCGGCACTGCCTATGCTCACGCTTAACTATCTCGCGGGCGGGATGCTGAGATGTGCCGGTAACATGAAGATTCCAAGCCTGTTGAATGTATTTATGTGTCTCCTTGACATTCCGCTCAACTTCCTTCTGATTTTTCCGTCCCACACGTTTGACATTGCAGGGCTATCAGTGACGCTCCCCGGTGCGGGGCTTGGTGTCCCCGGTGCGGCTCTCGGTACCGCACTCGCGGAAATCATAATCGGACTGCTTATGCTATACTTCCTGTGCTTCAAAGAAAAGGGTCTCGCCGTCGCACATGAGCGAGGTAGCTACCGTCCGACCCGTAATGTTATCAAAAAAGCGATCAAAATATCAGCGCCGATGACCCTTGAACACGCGATATTTGCCGGCGCACAGATTATGATTACAGTAATCGTAGCGCCGCTCGGAGTCATTGCCATTGCTGCAAATGCCTTTGCCGTAACAGCCGAGAGCCTCTGTTACATGCCGGGGTTCGGCATTGGCGATGCCGCGACAACTCTTGTCGGTCAGAGCCACGGTGCCGGTCGTCCGGAACTTGTCAAACGGTTCGGTCATATTACAGTAGGATTCGGCATTGCCGTCATGACTGTCATGGGAGCTGTGATGTATGTATGTGCGCCTGTCATGATGGACATAATGACGCCTGTCGAATCGATCAGGGCACTCGGTATCGAGGTGCTTCGCATCGAGGCGTGGGCTGAACCGATGTATGCTGCCGCAATAGTAAGCTACGGTGTGTTTGTCGGGATGGGCGACACGATTGTTCCGGCATGCATGAACTTCGGCAGTATATGGCTTGTGCGTATACCTATCGCGGCATTACTCGCTCCATCAATGGGACTGGTGGGTGTATGGATCGCCATGCTCGTAGAACTATGTTTCCGAGGAATCATCTTCCTGATACGACTTTTACGCGGCAAGTGGATCACGCGTGCCGCTAAGCCGGTCTGATTCTCATCTGATTTCGATTACATTATAAAAAAAGTGCAAGGGTGTCCTCACGGACCCCCTTGCACCTCATGTAATTAAATACCGATTAAAGTTAATAGCATTAATAATTGAGTATATAGTAATAAAATGCTTCAAAATTACTGCTATCCTGAACCACGCCCACTGTCATAAAACAAAAAAGGCGGGACTCCACGCTCCCCTTTCCTTTCTGAGGCACCGCCAAGCGCCTGGTCCAAAAAATGAGATACATGTAGTCCACACCCGATGTTGTGTGAACTTATCTCTTGTCCCCGGGACTATTGATTAAAGGCGGATTTCAGAAATGGGAAGAGAATAGCTCAATGCTTGTTCTTTTAAAAGACTCTTTGATAAAAAAGAGGTCAAAATCTCTATTTCAACCCTACATAACAGCCAAAAAGACCTACAATAGAATGTTTTTCAATATAAAAGTCATCAACGGAAAGCCTTGATGTGTAGTTATGTATCTTTCGTGTGCAAAGATAATAAAAGATTTTATCCTCTCAAATTTTTAAATTAAAATTTTTAAGCTTTTTAATTATTGATCTAATTCTGATATAATTCAGCTAATTTCCAGGCACAACGCTTCTCGATTTTCAATTTTCAACAGGACGTCCAAGACGGCGGTTGATAACGTCAACAAACGTTTTTGGAAGAACCACATTGTAAGAATCTATTGCCGATTCAAACAGCGGCGCGATCTCTTCATCGGTAAATCCGGCTATCCCGCAACCTATGCGCGTGACATAAAATGTCGTCTGATCCCACTCGTCGGCTAACCGCAGGAACTCGTCGACATAGGGTCGTATCTCCTCAACGCTTTTGAACATGGTAGGTATCGCATAACTTTTACCTTGCGGACCTACACCCTGTCCAATCACGGCACCAAATTTTCTAACCGCCGTCCACGCAGCTCCGCCACAATGCATCCCCTCAAGATTACTACCAAAAACAAACATCTCGTCCTCGCCGAGGGTTTCTATTTTATCGGGAGTGTATCTCCGTGCCATATAAGTAATGTATTTATATTCTGAAATAAGATTTTACTTTCAGGTAAATAACCGTCAGTGATAAAAGCGTGATAAACGTCATTATTCCGGCACCATACCCGACGGTGAGAGCCGGCGAGACCGTCTGCAGACCGAGCTCATGCATCGGTTCTGACCATTTCGAAGCAAGCAATACAGCAAGCAATGACGAAGTTACCCACACTGCTACATTGACAATCACTACAATGACACAGTAGCCTGCCGCCACCTTGCCAGGACTATATCCGAGCTGCATCAGGTTATAGATTTTCTCCATATTCTTCTGCAACAGGAGCATGAGACTCAACATCAGAATGAAAAATGCAAGCAGACTTATCACGGCACCGATACCTACTATCGCCGCCGTTGAAATCGAAAGGAAATAAGTCGCCTTTCCACTGTCAGCGCCCTCACCGGCGACCTCTATACCGTTTTTCCTGAGATATTCCTTTATCGCAGGATTTCCGGGATCACTTACTTCAACAATAAGCCGTGACGGCTGCTGCGGCTTTCCTGAGCCGAATCGTGAATTAGCCCAATCCATGAACTCCTGAGGCACTGCTATCGTGTTAAGACGCGACGAAAATCCGACTATACGTGCCTGCAAATATTCCTGACGCCCGTTACCGCTTATCGACACCCTGAGCGGGATTGACGTAATAACACTTTCACTCAACTTGGGAAGCGAACGAGCGGTTGCAAAGCCGTAATTGTAAAGGGCAAGATAGTCTCGTGAAATGATAATCGGGATTTCGGGTACCGAGGGGCTGAATGTCCATCCGCGCGGTTTGACATCAAAAAAGGCGTCGGGTATTGATTCAAAGAACAGTGCCGTAGTCATTCCGCGCCCCGCAAAATCAACCGAAGCCGTGACATCAAATTGTGAAGCGGTAAAATCGCCTACACTTCTGACCCACGGCTGACTCGACAATTGCTCAATTTCATCTTCACTAAACTCATTGGAGGCAAAAAATCCCATTGTGCCGACTGTCTTTGACACGATAAGATAGTCGCGGCTGAAGAATGAGTCGCTGTCGCTGCGTGCCGTCGTTATGTCACGGTAAAACTGCACGGCTGCAAGCATTATCGTAAGCCCGACAAAGCAAGCGACCGCATATCCGGTTATCTGTACACCGCTGACATTACGCCTAAGCAGCCGTCCGATCAATCGCCTGCTCATAATCTATAAATTTTATTTGCATTAATCTTCAGATGATTTCCCACCGATGTCACTATAACAGCCGCATGATTTCGCTCTGCAATCTCCTTCACAAGTCCGGCAACCGCACTGTTGTTTTTATCATCAAGGTGACTCACCGGTTCATCAAGCAAGAGAAAGTCAAACGGCTGACTCAACGCACGTATCACAGCGACACGCTGCTGCTGCCCGATCGACAGTCTGCCGGCTTTACGATCAGACATGCCGTCAAGCTCCAACCGCTCCAACATCCGGGCTATATCATTGCCCGACAACACATCGGTCAGACGGTTTTTCAACTGGATGTTTTCAATAGCCGATAGCTCAGGAAAGAGCTTCATGTCCTGAGGGAGATAGGCAATATGATTCTTGCGGATTTCACACCAACGGTCAACCGAGAAATGCCTCACATCCTCTCCATCAAACAGTATTTTGCCCGAATAGTCAGTACGGTTACCGTAAAGGAAACTGCATAACGATGACTTTCCGGTTCCGCTTGACGCTTCGATGCGACAACACCCGGGACGTGACAGCGTAACATCATGTAACCAGATTTCCGAACGCGACACTCTTTCCGTACTTCGTTCGGCATCAAACACATCGGGTAGCAATCCCCGTAATTCTATTACATCCATGCTCCGCCGACAGCACTAATCTCTTCCCTATAAATAGAGTTTAAATCATAGTGAACCAATATCTCAACAAGTGTAGCAATAGCATTTGAGCGGCTACCGTTGAACTTATATGTCGACACTATACGATCAAGCTGCAAATTAATACGACTGGTCATACCGTAAGGCAACCGGGATGCCTTCATCAGTTCACTGCCGTAGGGTATATCAACCACTAAAGCCGCGCGTTTCCCCTCAAAACTATCTGTCAGTGAGTTATTGTATGTCGGAGAAATCTCACGGGTCGAAGCTGCTAAATAGCCGTCAATATTACCATAATAGCATGTCACGCCTGATGGAAAGTCGATATGATACTGCCCGTTCTCGAAGCAAGGCTGAGAACATACATTATACCGGCTCCAGTTTACAGCCATCTGATTAATCATTTCTACACCGGTATTCACTTGTTCCTGAGGCATGTGTATCATTCCACTAAAATCCCATGCAGTGAGATTCTTCATCGACAATGCCTGCGCACCGGCAGCAGGAGCAATAGATAAAGCAACGGTTCCGTCAACCGACTCAAATAATTCGGGAACACCGCTCTCTCTCAAAGATTTAAACAACATATTACGTAGTATGCTTTTGGAATTGATATTGCCCATAGCAAACGTCAACACGGACTCCGAAGGGACATATCGAAGAAAATCAGTTGACATCACATCAAAACCGGCTCCTATCTCATAGAGTTTTCCGTCAGGATTCATCGCGACAATCTCGGTGCGTATTACATTTTCACGTGAGGTCACCGACGCACAGAAGGTGTAATCGTCACCGACCGGATAAATCACGTCATCATTTATAGCGCACATGAGTAGCCCCTCTCCCCCAAGGAACTCAACCACCGCAGGACGTACAGTGTAGTTTTCTTCAGCCGCTGCTTTCACAACAGCAGCAACGTCGTCAAACTCTTCTGCAATCCAGCCTTGGGATTCCTTAATGACAAGTTGAGCACCATCAAGTTGATAAACCGTATAACCGTCTATTTTTTCCACTTCATCACTTGCGACAGAGGCTATAGACGCCGTTGCAGCGGCTTCATCAGTAATATTAAAGGTCAATACCCATTCATTGTCATAGTTGAAAGCGACCAATTCAGAACTGTCAATCATCGACAGAGCGTCAAGAAATATCTGAGTATTAGATTCCGATCCGGTCATCCTATCAAGCAGAATCTTTACATCGGGTGTAACCGTAAACTGATTATTCTTCTTTTGGCAACCGGCATCTTTCAACAGTCGGTCAACATCAAGTACTGCAACAACACGGGCGTCAGAAGGTACAGTTTCCAACAACTTAGTCTCCTCCTTATTACATGACGTCATAAATACGACAGCAAACAGCATCACGGCAATACCCGCAATCGCTTCATTTACTTTCTTTCTTAATGCTTTCATAATCATCAATAATAAAACTCAATAAATTAGCTCAATAAAAATTTCGTTCAAAAAATACCCTAAAAGCCTCTTCAATGCCATCCAGACACCTCCACTACTGAGAAAAGCGCCCCATTACGACAAAGTTGCTTTTATATGCAAATATAATGCATCCCGCCCAATCCAACACTATATTTTTAACAGATATTTAGCCTTTAACGCTCATTTTTTACATACGGGAGTTTTCGGATTACCTGACAGCATCCAAGCGGTTAAAAGTTAATGGTCAGAGAAATCCATTTTAACCGACAGCCTATAGGAATATCAGTAATAATGTGTAAATTTGTGGGGTCGACGGTCAAGAGGGCTGTCCGACATCTTGTTTTACACATTTTTTATTCAACCGGGAATGAATCAAATCAAACTTTACGGTCTGGCAGCTTTGCTGTCTCTCCCATTATCAGCAGCCGCAACAGTCGAGCTGCCCGAGATCATAAGTGACAATATGGTGCTACAGCAACAAAGCGATGCGCGTCTGTGGGGGTGGGCAACTCCCGGGAGCGTCATTGAGATAACCGGCTCATGGGCTCCGGCAGTCACAGTCTCAACAGTGACAAACTCTGACGGGCGCTGGGATGCAATGATTCCCACTGCCGAAGCATCGTACACTCCGTACCAAATAAATGTAAAAGGCGACGGCAGCGACATCACATTAGACAATATACTGCTCGGCGAGGTCTGGTTCTGCTCCGGACAGTCCAACATGGAAATGCCTTTACGCGGATTCTGGACCCAGCCGGTTGAAGGCAGCGGCGAGGCTATTGCTTACAGCGGTATGCGTAAAGGGGTCCGAATGGCGACAGTGCCTAAACTCTCGGCATACACTCCACAGGAACGTACACAAGGGAGCTGGAAAATAAGCAACCCCGCCAACTCTCCTGAATTCAGTGCGCTTGCCTATTTCTACGCATGCACACTCAACGATCTCCTTGATGTGCCGGTAGGTATCATCTCCTGCTCGTATGGAGGCAGCAAGGTCGAGGGGTGGCAATCGCGCGAACAGCTTGTCAATTATCCGGAGTGTGATATCGAAAAGGAGAAAGTCGATACCACAATGTATGAATTTTCGCGCATCAACGTGATGTACAACGCTATGCTGCACCCGCTCATAGGCTATACCATCAAGGGCTTCGTCTGGAATCAAGGCGAGTCAAACGTTGGTCTGCATGACACTTATCCACAGCATCAGCTCGACATGGTGACTGACTGGCGTGAAAAATGGGGGCAGGGTGAGCTACCGTTCTATTTTGTCGAGATTCCGGCATGGATTTACAGCGGCGCCGACAATATTGAGGCGGCGCTGTTCCGTGAGTGTCAACATCATGCAGCCGAGATACTGCCTAACAGCGGAATAATAAGTACCGCTGACCTCATCTATCCGCACGAACTGTATGACATCCACGGCAGCCGCAAAAAAGAGATCGGAGAACGTCTTGCATTTCTTGCAGCCGCGCGCACTTACGGCATTGAAGGCATGCCGGTTGACAACCCGTCATTCCGCTCGATGACAATTGACGGAGAAAAAGCCATATTATCATTCTACAACACAGCACTCGGATTCATGCCGCGTCAGAATATGGAGGGATTTGAAGCAGCCGGCGAGGACGGAGTATTTCAACCGGCTGTTGCCAATCAGGATCCGCGCACGCTACAGATTATTGTAACCTGCTCCGATGTGCCTGAGATAAAAGCTGTTCGCTATAACTTCAAGAATTTCTCAGTAGGAAAGGTATTCAACACTCTCGGATTGCCGTTGATTCCGTTCCGTACTGATCGCTGAGAAATATATGAAAGCAACAAATCGACGCGATTTTATTAAAATATGCGCGTGCGTCACTTGTACATGCGGATTTGGCTCTCTACTCAGCCTCAATGCTAAAGAGAAATCGGCATCGCAAAATAATGAAACAGAACCGCCAGAAACGAACAAAAACGAGGCGTTAGCATTGCAATGGATAACCGAGCTTCTTCAATCTTTAAGCGACAGCCAACTTTCCGACGCTCAAATTAGAGACATAGTTAAGTCATCATCACAAGCACACCACGACATGCTTAACGTCCCTGAGATGGTAACTCCGTATATAGGCAAACCGGATGAGTTTATCGAATTTTTACAGAACGCATGGGGTTGGGTAATCAAAGAAAACAAATCCGACCGATCACTCATAATCGATGAAAACAAATCGTTCTGCGTATGCCCGTTATTAAAGAACAGTTCCGACAAGCTCTTCCCAGCTCTGTGTTATTGTTCCGAAGGATTCGCTGAAAAGATGTTCTCTGCTGTTTACCAGCATCAAGTCTCAGCAACTGTTACCGCCTCAGTCCAGCGTGGAGACTCATCGTGCATCTATCATATAAAATATTAGACATTTCCTACGACAAATAAGGTTGCGCAGATGCATCTGCGCAACCTTTTTGTTGTATTGCAGTATATTTTTATCTCAGCGGGTGGGGGTGACCGGTGCGATTGTACCGTCGGGATTGATTGTCATCGGGTCGATGCACACCTCGCGGTGAGTACCGGGGTTATCGTTGAGATAAGCGGGATTGATACGATGATAAACGATACGCCAGTCATTTGTACCGGGTGTACGGACTACCGAATTGTGAGCCGTTCCGTAAATTCCGTCGGCAGGACGCTGCTGAAGGATGACTGGCTGCTTTGCAACCTTAATTTTACCGAGGGGAGAGTCGGAAGTACCGTAAGCTACATGATAATTAGGCGAACCGGTATCATCGACCGACCACATGAAATAATAGGTACCGTTGTTAAAGAACACGTAGGGAGCTTCACGGTACTCGTAAGTCTTGAGAGTGCCGCCCTCGGGAGTCATCACCGTTATAGTCGAGTCGACGAGCGATGTCATGTCGCGGTTGAGTTCCGCTCCAGCCATGTAACCGTTGCCCCAGTAAATATAGCTTTTTCCGCTCACCGGATCGGTAAACACGTCAACATCAATTTCCTGCCCTTTACCGGCGGGCGATTTTGTGATAATCGGATGTCCGAGGTCTACAAACGGTCCGGTAGGATTGTCGGCAATGGCAACACCAATCTGTTTACCGCCACCGGCTACCGGATTGCCGCTAAAATATAGGAAATAACGATATTTGCCATCGATATATTTCTCCTCGATAGCAGGTGCCCACGCATTACCGTCAGCCCATGCCACCTGGTCGGAAGCGAGATCAAGAACAACGCCTTCATCAACCCAGTCGGTCAGATTGTCTGATGAAAAACAGCGGAAATCGGCACCTCCCCAACCGGGTTTACCGTCAGAGGTCGAATAAAGATAATAGCGCCCGTCACGATGAGAATACAATATATCGGGATCAGCATGGAATCCGGGAATTACCGGATTGGCACTTACCGTAATATCGCCCATATCGTCAGAGGGGAAGCGAGACACAAGGCGTCTTAACTCGGTATTGGTAATAGGTATTACCGTGCCGTGACGGGGATGGAAATTCATACTTACATCCGAGTCAATCACCTTGAAGTTTTCAAAGTCGGTCGTCTCGGTAAACTGATATTTACCTTTCATGTAGACATCATACATCAGAATATACTTGTCCTCGCCTATGAGTTTGAACGTGCCGGCTCCTTCAACAGCGTCGGTGGTCTGCTGCTTGTAGTCAGGTTGTTCAATCCATTTTCCCGAAGTCAGATTATCTGTAGTTGCAATCTTAATGCCGTTGCCATGTCCTTCGGTCTTATAGAACATGTGATACTTGCCATCACGGTAAACGATGTCTCCGTCAATACAGGACTTCTTGTCAGCAGGTATAAACAGGGGCTTAGGTTCGCCTTCAAAATCTGTAAACTCGGGATTGGCATAAGCATAATAAATTATATCGGGACCGTCGCCATGCTGCATCGACCAGTAAACCATATACTTGCCGGCATCATGATCATAAATGGTCTGAGGCGCCCACACTCTTTTAAGATTGCCCTGACCGGGATAGCGTTTCTGAATATTTATAACAGAGTGATCCCAGTTGATAAGGTCATCAGACTTCAAGAGCACCAGAGCACGGTTGGAGTCCCAACCATTACCCGACACCATGTCGGTCACTACCATGTAGAATGAATTCCCGTCCTGAGTGCGCAGAATGTGCGGGTCACGCACACCACCCGTTGATGAAATTTCTTTTGAGTCAATCACGGGGTCATTGTTATTGAGAGCATAGAAATTATAGCCATCCATGCTGACGGCAAAACGTATCTGCTCCTGATCCATGTGGTTACCGGTGAAATAGGTAAACAGATAAGCGTCATAGTCCTTGTCCTCGATCTGAGCAGGCGCGGTAATTGCGGCAAGCGACAGAGTGATCACGGTTGAAAGTTTTCTCAGATTCATTGGTGTAATAAGTGTTTAAGGTAATTTCTACAAAGATACGATAATTTAAATGTATTTTCAAATCTTTTTGCCACGATGTGTCAATCAGATGGAAGAGCGAGTGTCGTGGCTATTCCGTGTGGCGAAGGGATAAAGACAAGCTTAAAGCGACGGATCGTTCCGTCAGGCAGTGTTGCGACAGCAACGGGATTATCATCAGCGACAGGCGGCAGAGCAATTCCACCGACAAGAGCGAGACCCGGAGTCTTCGCCGCTTTATAGACAGCTTCCTTAACAGTCCACGCCCGCAACAGTAATTCCGGTGTACAGTATTCCTTACGTTCAGTTTCTGAAAGGTATTTACCTGCTACTCGTGATAACTGTTCTCGCCATGTTTCAGTGTCAATACCCGCACGTCTCTCAGGATCGATCGCAACTGCTACGTCCTTGAGCGAATGACTTATCGATATGTATTCATGCCGTCCGTTCAATATAGGACTTCCATCAGGATCATGCATAAGCGACACAGCCGGTCCCATCAGATTCCTCAACACAGCAATTGTCGTAGCCCGTTCAAGACAGCGGCGACCGGAGGTTAAGGCACGGAGTTCCGATAGCTCAGTATCAGTCAACAGATTCACAACTTCGTCAAGCTCCGACGCAATCTGCGCTACGACCACGGTAGTTGTTCCTACTCTAAATGTTTTCATCGGTGCAGAGTTGAAACGGTGTGACGAATATCCCGTTCAAGCATGTCGACTATTGGAGCGACCGAGTCGGGATTATTGTTACGACCCGCTTCAAGATATGCCGACCCGCTGACAACCCACTCACGGTGGTCGGTAGCGATAAACTGAACCGGCGTGGGTGAATCGGAACGTGTGACAGCTATCCGGCAGTCAAACCCTCCGTCGTTTATAAGTTCGACGAGCTCGGTAACTGCTCCACCGGTATTAAGCGACAGTCGCTCTATGCGATTATCCGTCACATCTCCTATACTTGCCGAGTCGACCGGAGTGAGAGTGCAGTAAATCGTGACACCGAGTGACGGATAGGCGACATTGACCCAGCGGGAGCCTGCTTCAGCGCTGGATATTGTGACCGCCGTATCGATGACTTCTGTAGACAAGTTCACCTCAAAAGACAGAGGAAGCCCCTCAATAGGACGATAATAAGGCTCAGGGACCGACAGACGAGGATATGCCGTGCGACGCGGCACCAATGCCTGCCGACGGTCATTGCATCCGGCAATAACTATCCCGACAACGACGAGAGTAACAGTCATCCACGTTGCAAGTCTCATGAGGTCTGGAGGTCGGGCATCACCTTGACACGTACGCTGGTGATGCGATGATGATCAATATCTAATATCAAAAATCGGCACCTGCCGTAGACAAGCGGCTCCTTCTCCTTGGGGAAATCGCCCTTTATGGCAAGAAGCATCCCGGCAAGAGTCTCACTGTCAGCAGCGACAGGCGCATATTCCTCTTCATTGAGATCAGTGATGCGGAAGAAATCATTCAACAGTGTACGTCCTTCAAATATATATGTATTATCGGCAAGACGTTTATAAGTTGTCTCGTCCTCATCATACTCGTCATTGATGTCGCCCACAATCTCCTCCAATACATCCTCGAGCGTTACGACACCCTGCGTACCGCCATATTCGTCAACCACTATGGCAATATGCTTTTTCAATTTCCGGAAATCTTCAAGCAAATCATCGATCATACGTGACTCGGGCACGAAATAGGGCTCGCGTATGAGATCTTGCCATTTGAACGAATCCACACTTTTACCTATGTAAGGAAGCAGGTCCCGGCTATAAAGCACCCCCTTTATATTATCCTGTGTACCCTCATATACAGGCAGTCGGGAATATCCGCTGGAACGTATAACGTCCATTACTTCAGTATAAGTCATCGCAATGTCGAGGTCGGTAATATCGACACGCGGAGTCATGATTTCTGACGCCGTCGTATCGCCGAACTTAAGGATTCCCTCAAGCATCTCTTTGTTGTCTGACTCGGAAACATCAGCAATCTCCAGTGCCTGACTGAGTTCGTCAGTAGATATATTTTGCGAGCGCTTGGTAACGACACGGTTGACCAGCCCTGTACTCTTGACAAGCATCGACGACAACGGAGAAAACAACGACATGAAGAATCCAATACCCCCACAGGCAAATTTCGCCCATTTCACAGGGTGACTGTTGGCATAGAGTTTGGGTAATATCTCTCCGAAAAGCAGGATGAGAAACGTCAGCAACACAGTTTGAAGCACGAAACTCATGACAGTCGACATCCCGTCAAACACCGGTCCCAACGCATAGTTACACAACACGACAATTGTCACGTTGACAAGATTATTGGCTATAAGAATCGTTGCGAGCAGACGTTCGGGAGTACTAAGTTGATATTTAATCTTCTCTCCGCTCGGGGTTTCTTCTATCTCTTCAAGCTGCTCGGGACTCATTGAAAAATAAGATATCTCACTCCCTGAGATGAAACCCGAGACGAGCAGAGCGACAAGGGCGAGCAGCAATACTATTATCTGAGTGGCGCCAAACTCTATATTGGCGGAAACAAGGCAGGTCAAAGGCTCGAAGCCCGGTAAAGGATCTATGTCCAACGCTATCGAATGATTAGTTAGTATTAAGGAGCTAAAACGTGAGCTCCCGGTGATTTCACGCTACAAATTTAATAAAAATTTCCGATACAGGTATAAAATTTAGCCGATATGACGTATATTTGCGATACTGAAAGATTTTCAAAAATAATTTTTCACTCATTTTGCAATGGATATTATCAACCGTCTGAAAGAAAAAGTACTCGCCGGCGGAGAATTAACATGGGACGAGGTAGTTACAATTACCGAGACTCCTCACCGCGAAACATTATACAGCGCAGCCGAGGAAATCACCGCGGCAATGTGCCCCAAAGAATTTGATTCATGCTCTATTATAAATGTGCGTTCCGGCAAATGCTCCGAAAACTGCAAGTGGTGTGCCCAATCAGGACACTACGATACCGGTTGTGAGACTTATGATCTCATTCCAAGCGATAAGTGCCTGGAGGTAGCTCGCTATAACAGTGAAAAAGGGGTAAAACGTCTGTCCCTCGTCGCAAGCGGTCGAGCGGTAAAGGGTAAGACCCTTGACAATATCTGCTCGATATTGCATGACATCAAGAACTCGGTAGATATACATACATGCGCGTCGCTCGGACTGCTCGACCGTAAAGAACTGCAACAGTTGTGGGATTCAGGCGTACGCCGATACCATTGTAATCTCGAGGCTGCTCCGTCTTACTTCCCTTCACTTTGCACCACCCACACTATCGATGACAAAATCAAGACCTTGATGACGGCTCGTGAAATAGGATTTGAAGTGTGTAGCGGTGGCATCATCGGCATGGGCGAGAGCGCATTACAGCGTGCAGAACTCGGCTTCAAGCTTAAAGAAGTGAAACCGAGTTCGATTCCCATCAATGTCCTGTGCCCGATTCCCGGTACGCCCCTTGGCGATACCCAACCGATATCCGACAGCGACATTCTGACGACCATAGCCATATTCCGGTTCATACATCCGCGCACACAGCTGAGATTTGCCGGAGGGCGCGCCAGATTGTCACGTGACACACAGATCAGGGCTTTACGGATAGGTGTAAACGGTGGTATCGTGGGTGATCTGCTGACCACAATCGGCTCTAAAATCGATGATGACCGAGCATTAGTAGGTGACGGCGGCTATAAATTTTAAAGACACGGCAATGAATACGACCGGTGAACTATTTCAGCGTACGGAGCTACTGCTCGGCAAGACCGCCCTCGACTCATTGCGCCATACCCGCGTGATTATTTTCGGGGTCGGCGGGGTCGGATCATGGTGCGCCGAGAGCCTGGTTCGCACAGGTATCACCTCCCTGACTATCGTTGACAGCGACTGTGTCAGCCCCACCAACCTCAACAGACAGCTGATGGCTACGGTCGACACTATCGGAGAGCCAAAGGTAGAGGCTCTGCGCCGACGGTTGCTATCCATCAACCCCGACGCCGTGATTGACGCACGATGCGAAGTGTACTCATCCGAGACGGCTGACTCTTTTTCGATTGAAAGTTATGACTACGTGATCGATGCTATCGACTCGCTTGCCAACAAGGCGTCACTGATACTGCACGCGACATCACTAAAAGGCGTGAAACTATACTCTTCCATGGGGGCGGCACTCAAAATTGATCCTACAGCAATTTCTGTAGCTGAATTCTGGAATGTCAAAGGATGCCCGCTCGCAAGGGCTCTAAGACAGCGATTCAAACGGGCGGGTATCATGCCGCGGAGAAAGTTCAAATGTGTCTACAGTGACGAACTTCTCACCAACCGCGGACAAGCGTCAGCCGACAACGCCACGAGCTCACAATGGGATGCAGCAAAAGCACGCATCAACGGCTCCCTTGTGCACATCACGGCTATCTTCGGTTTCACACTTGCCGGACTTGTCGTGGAAGATATCTGTAAAGCCGCTGACAACAATTGACCACACAAACACACATATTAACCACACCCCGATGTACAATTTCTTCCATTCCACTGAGTTTTACGTAATACTGTTTGTACTTGCCGCCGCCGTTGTAGGCATTTTTGCACGTCCGGGCAACCGAGGTGCAGCAATCACTCATTTAATTGCAGGCGAATTGTCGGAAACTCCCGACCCCTCTCCGCGCATCGAGATCGACTGCGGTGATGACGGCGCCGTGACACTGCGACGATACGGCATCGATGGTATAAACACATCAGGAGCCGTCAGTATCGCCGTAACTCTTATAGGTTTTGACATTTCAATAGAAGAGAGGCTCGTCGACGGTCAGCCCGGAGACCCGACAATCAACACAGCAACATTCCGTCTCGACTTTCTCGGTCGGGAACATTATCACGTGAAATACAACTCCCAGGCGTCAAGCCGCTTCATGGCTACGACAATCAGCAACCGTCCGGGATTTCATGCCGTTAAGCCTCTAATACACGCCTGACTGGTGTGTGCCTATGATTTTTTCAGGATACGCCAGTTTTGCGGATAGAGATTATTGGACCTATTGCCTAAATTTTTCACAAATCCAAGCGGCACATTTTCATACATCAGCAATACATGCCCGCGGGGAGTCCCGTCGGGAAGTGTCACGGACTCCCGCCGCAGATAGGTCAGTGCAGTTTCCCTGTCGACTTCGACTCGCGGGAATGCGTCTGTAGCAAGAGCCGATGACAGGGCAAGCCCCTGCGACGGAATAATGTCACGACCTTTTATCACACCGACTTCCACACCATTGAGGATTATATCAAGCTCTTTCCCGATTTTTTTCGCTACGCCTTCCCATGATTCAACAACAGCCGAGACCGTATCACCGTCAACAATCATCGTGCAGCCATCGGTCCAACCGGGCAACGACAATTTAGGCGTCTTGTCTTTTGCTGACTTCGCCGGTTTGGCGACAGTACGTGACCCGCTCCACTCTCCGGACTTACGCAACACTGCAACAAAGAGTCCCTCGCCACGCGTACGATGAGGCATGAAACGAAAACAACTGTACGATGTGTCGACACCGGGTGCAATATCGGGGTATTCCGACAGATCTACCGACACACTCTCAGCTCCAAACGTCTCGACCATATAGTCAACCATCTCCTCATTCTCACGACGATTGAACGTGCAGGTACTATATATAAAATACCCTCCCGGAGCAAGAGCCGTCCAGAGATTGCCGACAATCTCACGCTGCCGCTCGACACACTTCTCAACAAGTTCCGGCGACCAACAATCTATCGCTTCATCATCCTTCCGGAACATCCCTTCACCCGAGCAGGGAACATCTGCAGCTATTATATCAAACGTGTCCTTCAACTTTCTGAATCGTGACGTGTCACCGCGACTCACAATCACAGCCGGATAGCCCCATTTCATCACATTTTCCTTGAGAATCTCGGCTCTTCGATAATCAAACTCGTTGGCTACGACAAGGGATCCATCAGGAAGTGAATCGATAGCAGCTGTCGTTTTTCCTCCGGGAGCCGCGCAGGCATCAAGATATATAAGCGGTAAATTACAATCACCGGTCAAACGACGGACAATCTCACCGATTATCATCGAGGAGGCATCCTGCACATAGTAACGCCCCTGATGCAGCGCCGGGTCGAGAGTAAACAACGGACGCTCTTTGAGATACCATCCGCGACCACACCACGGCACACGCTCAGCATCCGGCGGGACCGGAATACCTTTACGGCGATTGGCTCGTACCGACACGATAGGAGACGTGATAGCAAGGGCATCGGTCAGTCCGTCAAAAATCGGGTCGTTATAACTTTCAATTTCCTTTATAAATATAGGAGGTAACGTTTTCATTTCTCTATATTGACCTGCGGTCAGTTAATTCCCTTTTTGCGGCATTGTAAATAACAATATCTCACTTGACAAAATTAGTGATAAAATTTGGTAGGCTACATTATAATGCATTGCAAAAAACCTTTTTTATGCTCAAAAACAGAAAAATTGAGGCAATTTTACAAAAATATTTGTGTAGTTCAAAAAAACTCCCTATATTTGCACTCGCTTTTAAGGCATACCCTGTTTGGCCCATTCGTCTATCGGCTAGGACGCAAGATTTTCATTCTTGAAAGAGGAGTTCGATTCTCCTATGGGCTACAATTAATAACAGTATAAAAATCGAACGTAAATTCAATGGCAAACCATAAGTCATCAATCAAGCGCATCCGTCAGACCGAGACTCGCCGCCTGCGCAACCGTTATGCCGCCAAGAGCGCCCGCACCGCCGTGCGTCGTCTCCGTCGCATCACTGACAAGGCTGAGGCTCAGGCTGCATTAGTTAAAATCACGTCTATGCTCGACAAGCTCGCTACAAAGAAAGTTTTCTCTAAGAATAAAGCATCTAATCTCAAGAGCAAACTTGCACGTCACATCAACAAGCTCGCTTGATAGACCACGCCTTGACGGCGTCATTGAGTAAAAATACACGACTGTGTCACCTCAGAGGTGACACAGTTTTTTTTGCACTATACCCAATTTGGTTGCGCCACGATATGAGCGCGCCGCCGTCAGCACAATAAGTCCTCAAGCAAAGGAGACCGTCTGACTAAGAAAATATCAGCCGAAGAAAATGTAGGCGGCGACGATGCCGGCAACCGAGCCGGTGATGTCGGCCAACAGGGCGTAGCTGACAGCGTAGCGCGTGCGTTTCACACCGACTGAGCCAAAATACACGGCCAGAACATAGAACATCGTGTCGGTGCTCCCCTGGATGGCCGCGCTGACACGCGACACAAAGGCGTCGGCACCGTAGGTATTCATCAGGTCGACCATCATGCCGCGCGAGCCACTGCCCGACAGCGGCTTCATCAGGGCCGTCGGGAGCGCGGCCACCCAGTCGCTGTCAATGCCCACCGCATCAAACATAGAGGTCAGGCCGTCGGTGATGACGGTCATCGCGCCTGAGGCACGAAACATGCCGATGGCGACGAGGATGGCGACCAGATAAGGGATGATGGTGACGGCAGTCTTGAAACCCTCGCGGGCGCCCTCGATGAAGGCGTCATACATATTGACACGCTTGCGCAGCCCCGCGACGATGAAGGTGATGATGACGCCGAACAACAGCAGATTGGCGATGAATCCCGACCAGAGGGTCACCTGCTCGTCGGGGAGCGAGGTGAACACCAACACGATGCCGGCAATGAAGAGCGCCATGCCGCCGAGCCATGTTAACAACACCGGGTCGAGCAGACGGATGCGCTGTTTGAGGCATAGAGCGACTATGCCGACAAAGGTGGAGATGAAGGTGGCAAGCATGATGGGCAAAAAGACGTCGGTCGGGTTGGTCGCCCCCGCCTGCACACGATACATCATGATCGAAATCGGAATGAAGCAGAGTCCCGACGCGTTGAGCACCAAAAACATGATCATCGCATCGGTGGCCGTGTCTTTTTGTTTGTTGAGCGTCTGCAGCTCTTGCATGGCCTTGAGGCCGAGCGGCGTGGCGGCATTGTCGAGGCCGAGCATATTGGCCGACACGTTCATGAAAATCGAGCCCATGGCAGGATGTCCCTTGGGGACGCCCGGAAACAAACGGCAGAAAAGCGGAGAAATCAGCCGGCCGAAAAACGCGATGACGCCGCCGCGCTCGCCGATCTTCATCAGTCCGAGCCACAGCGACAACACGCCGGTCAATCCGAGCGAAATCTCGAATGCGGTGGCTGCCGAGCTGAATGATGCGCCCATGATGTCACTCCACACCGTCAGGTCGCCCGCAAACAGGGTTTTGCACACCGCCACAACAAAGGCGATAAGAAAAAATGCGATCCAAATATAATTCAACACCATGCCTGAGACAATTTGACCGCAAACTTACTAAAAAATCAGATGACAACCTACTGTTCGCCCACAAAAACATCCAAACATGAGGCGCGAGGTTGTAAAACGCCTGATTATTTACTATCTTTGCAAAACTTTGAAACCGGCTGATGAAAAAACACAAACTCCCGCTCATACTTGGTCGCCTGCTGGTCTGCGCAATGTGCGCGGGGTGTTATTTGTGCAGTCATGGCCAACAGGCCGACCGCCGTGCACTGTATGTCGCCCTCAAAACCAATATGCTCTATGACGCGGTCGCAGTGCCCAACATCAGCGGCGAAATTTATGCCGGCCACAACATCTCGGTCGGTGTCAACTGGATGTATTCGTGGTGGAGCCGCGAAAACCGACATCGCTACTGGCGCATATATGGCGGCGACCTCAGCGTGCGCTATTGGTTTGGCAAAGCCGCCGGGGCCAAGCCTCTCACCGGCCACCATGTCGGGGTGTACGGCGGTATCTTCACATTTGACTTTGAATGGGGCGGCACAGCCTACATGGGAGGCAAGCCCGGACACAACCTGTGGGAGCGTCCGATGGTGAACGCAGGCGTCGAATATGGCTACTCGCTCCCCGTGGCGCGACACCTCAACATCGACTTCACGGTCGGCGTAGGCTATGCCGGCGGTATCGTCGAGAAATTCAAACCAATCGAGGGAACATACCTGTGGCAGTCGACATCGCGCCGCACATGGATCGGCCCGACTAAGGCCGAGGTGTCACTGGTGTGGCTGCTCGGACATGGCAATGTCAATGCAAAGAAAGGGGGTGAACGATGAGACGAGTGCTGATCCTCATCATCGCGGCGGCAGTCGTGGCGATGGCCCTGACATCGTGCGACCATCGCGAGTTTGAGTATGAACTCCCCTCAAGGCGCGTGCCGGTGGTGGTCGAATTTGACTGGATTCAGGATGCCGATGCATCGCCCGAGGGGATGACCGTATATTTCTATCGCGACGGCTCGCGCACATCACGCCCGATAACCTACGACTTCAAGGGGCGCGACGGTGGCTCTATCACGCTGATGCCCGGCACATACAGCGCCATCTGTCACAACAACGACTCAGACCTCCACGGATTTATCGGCACAGACACGTACGAAGGATTTGGCCTGCGCCTCAACGACCGGCGCACCGACGGCGACATCAACAGCGCGGCGGTGCAACGTCCCCGCGACAGCGGCGAACGCATCGCCCACTCGCCCGACTCGATGTGGGTAGCCACTGTGTCGACAATCATCATCGCCGAGTCGGACATCCCCGACTTGGCCTCGCGCACCCCGGTGACAGTGCGTTTTGAGATGCTGCCGGTGGTTCACCACTACACCTTTCATGTCACCAACCCCATCAATTTTGACAAGTCATACACAGTGCGCGCCACCCTGTCGGGCATGGCCTCGACGGTGCATCCGGGGCGCGCCATGACCGGCGAGGAGACCGTGACACACCTGTTTGAGATGTCCGCCACCCCCGACGGCAACCTGCGCGGCGAGATGCTCACATTCGGACACTGCAGCTCAAAACCCGCCGGCACACGTGCCGATGACGACGACAAGCCACACACGCTCTCAATATTTGCCAACCGTGCCGACGGCAGCCAATGGGTGTCGGTGCACGATGTCACCGACCAGATACACTCATCGCCCGTAGCCGACTGTGTCATCAGGCTCGACTCGATTGCCTTCCCCGCCGCGCAAGGAGGCGGAGGCATCAGCCCCTCGGTGGGAGGATGGACAGGCGACCGCGAGGTGATAGGCATGTAAAAAACTGATTTTTTTAATTCATCACTTATATTAACCATTAAACCAAAGCAACATGAAAAAGTTAATGTTTATTGCAGGCATCGCAGCAATGACACTTGCATCGTGCTCGCAAGAGGAAGTGTTGAGCATCAACCCAAACACCAACGGTGAGAAGGTGATCTCATTCCGTGCCCGCACCCCGAACGCTTCACGTTCGGTTGAGTTCTCGACCGAAAATCTCAATGACTTCATGGTCTATGGCTGGCTCGGATGGCCCGATGAGGCTTTCGAGGCCGGTGAAGATTTGACAGCATTCTTCAATGGCGGCACACCCGTCAAATTCACCCGCAGCGAGGATGGTGTCTTTACATCAGCTACCCCCTACTACTACCCCGGCGACCACAACTCGGTGCTCTATTTCACCGCCTTCGCACCCTCGACCCTCACACCGACCGCCACACCCTACGGCGGCTTTAAGATTGACTACACCGTCAAGGATGACATCGCCGAGCAAGAGGACATCATCTGCGCCGAGGGCATCTATGAATCTTCGGCAGCCGAGACCGACGGCGACATGGAGTTTGATTTCAAGCACGCGTTGACAAAGGTTTATGTCTCTGAGTTGCGCAACAGTAATGCCGAGTTTAAAATCGAGGTTGTCGGCGTGAAATTCGGCAACATCGACATGTCGGGCGAAATGTACTACTGCGGTGAAAAAACACTCGACCGCGACAGCGACTCTCAAAACGAAGTATTCAACGAGGATGGCTTCATCGCTGACGGAGACGGTCGCATACTATGGAAACCGGCCGGCGAGCAGACAGGTGAGGTAGAATACATCTTTGACACCCCCATCGTTCTTGACAGCACCAACACATCGGCTCAAGTGATGAGCGGTGACGACGCCGGCAAGACCACCAATAAAGAGGCTTTCATGATGATCCCGCAGCAGTTGAAGGCTGAGGTTGAGGACGGCACCATCAAATCGTTTAACAACGAGGACTCATACATCGCCTTCCTGATCCGCATCACCAGCGTCACCAACAACCGCGTCATCTATCCGTTTGCCGACGGCGTCACCAACATCTCACAAGAGGTTGACGGCGTGACCTACGCATGGGCCGCATTCCCCGTGGCATCGCTGTGGGTACCCGGCCTGTATGTCGACTATCTCGTAGACTTTAGCAAAGGTGCGGGCTATGTAGCACCCGGGGCTGAGGAGTATGAGCTGCGCCCCATCATCGGCGGCGAGGTTAAATTTACTGCAAACGTCTTTGATTGGAACGCCGGTGCCAACACCACCATCGAGCACGACAAAGAGATCACTGTCGACGTCACCGACATCGACGACAGCGAGCTGTTTGACTAATCACCGACAGGGAGCGACCGCTCCTTGGAACAATATTGAGACTGGCGTTGCGCATGCAACGTCAGTCTCTCTCTTTTTTTTGCGCGTTTGCTTATTTGTTCGGCAAAAATTTTACATTTTTTTACAAAAAGAACTCTCTATTAAAAAATATAACTAACTTTGCA
>CAYTWG010000018.1:35498-38527 GCA_964442005.1 uncultured Bacteroides sp.
TCTTCGTCAACAACGGCTTGCTCCGCCTCAACGAGTTTGAAGGTGTGCTTGAGCCCTATTAAAAAATATAACTAACTTTGCATTCATTCACACACAAAGACACACCGAGTATAACACAAATCTAAAATATTTATGGCAACAAACATCAAATGGCAACATGCCGTCACGGCAGCACTCATCGCAGCCGCCGGCACGATGTCTTCGTGTATTGATGACGCGTATGATTTGAGCGACATCGACAAGACAGTACAAGTGCAGGTGAAGGACCTGGTTCTTCCCATCAATCTCGATGCTATCACACTCGACAACGTGCTCGACCTCGACGATGAGAGTGTAATCAAGGATGTCAACGGCGAATATGCCATCGTCAAGACCGGCACCATCAGCTCGGAGGATGTCAAGATCGACATCGTCACCGTTCACCCCTCAAGCATCAAGACCAGCCGCACCGAAATCTTTAAATATGACGGAGAGGATGTCGCCTTGCCCGACATCGAGATCGGCACACGCGTCGACTCGTATGAGATCACCGATGCGACCTCAGACTTTGAGTTTCACAAAGATGATGTCGACCCGGCCATCAAACGTCTCGACCAACTCACCGTCGATTGGTCGATCAGCGTCACCGTGTCGGTCGAGGACCCGCATGACACATTTACAAAATTAGCATTCAAGGACCTGGTGGTCAAGCTCCCCAAAGGTTTGACGACGCCCGGATATGACAACCGCGACGGCCTTGTCACGGTGGCCGACTTTGAGCTCACCCCCGGTGTCAAGACCCACACCATCAGCATCCCCGTCACCGCCATCGACCTCAAGAAAATGGATGCCGGCCAATTCACCTTCACCCCCGGCCGCGACAAAGAGCCGGGCGTCCTTGATTTCAAAGGCGTAGCGGGCGTATACAGCGGATACCTCATCACCACATCGGCCGCTACCATCGCCAACGTGCCTCAGAGTGTGTGGCTCAACAACAAACCGGTGCTGAGCGACATGGTCATCAAACGCTTCACCGGCATGATCGACTATATCCTCGATGACTTCAAGGCACCCTCGATCACACTCGACGACCTGCCCGACGTGCTCAACGGCCCCGAGACCAACATCGTGCTGACAAACCCGCAGCTCTATGTGGCTCTCAACAACCCCATGGCCGCTTACAGCGTCAGCGCGGACACCGGTTTGACCCTCAAGCCCGTGCGCGACGGCAAGACCGACGGCGAATATTCGCTCAACCCGGGTCAGCTCATCAATATCGGCTTTAACAAAGGCGTTGACGGACCATACTACATCTGCATGTCGCCCGAGAAACCCGACAACTACTATCCGGGCTATGAGGGAGCCGAGCATGTAGGCTACTCTTCGCTGAGCAACGTGCTGTCAGGCGCCGGCCTCCCCCAACAGATAGACGTGACCTTTGACAACCCCGGCATCCACAACGCCGAGGTACGCGACTTTGAGCTTGGCGTGAGCCTGGGCAAAGCAGAGGGTAACTACACCGTCTATGCCCCCTTGGCGCTCGACACCAACTCGCGCGTCGTCTATGTTGACACCGTTGACGGATGGGCCGACGACACTCTCGACAAACTCACCATCACAAAGCTCAACGTCACCGCCACAATGACCAATGACATGCCGTTTGACCTCGTCATCGACGGCTATCCCATCGATGTCGACGGGCGCCAGTGCAGAGACGCCGAGGGCAATCCTGTCAAATTCGAGGGAGTCACCGTCAAAGGCAACACCACAGCCGACATTGACATGTACACCACCGGCGCTGTCACCAAGCTCGACGGCATCCACTTCACCGCACGTGCGACTGTCGTGTCAGAGAGCTCGCTCAAGCCGGCCACCAACCTCAAACTCAACAACCTGCGCGTGAAAGTGTCAGGACACTATGACGACGAACTCTAATCACTCACACACAATCATCACAGACCAATGAAAATCAACAACATATTGCGTGCGGGTGTGACCGCCGCCATCATTGCCGCCGCTGCCGGGGCATCGGCTCAAAACCTGCAGTCAGGTTACTTTGATGACAACTACATGTATCGCTACCAGTCTAACCCGGCCTTTGGCAACGACAAAAACTTTGTGGCAATGCCCGCCCTCGGCAACCTCAACATCGCCACCAACGGAACAATCGGCGTCAGCCATCTGCTCTACAACGTCGACGGACGCACCACTACGTTCCTCAACCCCGAGGTCGATGCCGCCACATTCATGAAGGGGCTCAAGGATAAGAACCGCATCGGCGTCAACCTGCGCGAAACCATCCTCGCCGGCGGCTGGAATGCCTGGGGCGGCTACAACACCATCACCATCGGCGCCCGCGCCGACGCGGGTGTATATCTCCCCAAAGACCTCCTCAGACTCGCCAAAGAGGGCGTGATGAACTCGTCGTACAACATCGGCAACACCGGCGCACACGCGCAGGCCTGGGCCGAGATCGCGCTGGGACATTCGCGTCAGATCACATCGCAATGGCGTGTGGGCGGTACGCTCAAATTCCTCATCGGCGCGGGCAACATCGACGCACAGTTCCACAGCGCCGACCTCACCTTGGGTGAAAACGACTGGACAGCCGAGGTAGACGCCGAGATACAGGCCAGCGTCAAAAACTTCAGATACGAGACCGACTACAACAAACACACCGAGCGCGACTATGTGTCGGGCGCAAAACTCGACAGCTTCGGCCTCAACGGCTTTGGCGTGGCCCTCGACCTCGGCGCCGTCTACACCTGGAACGCCGACTGGGAGTTCTCGGCCTCGCTGCTCGACCTGGGCTTCATCCACTGGGGCAACAACATGCTCGCCACCACCAACGGCCTGCAGACAGTCAACACCGACCTCTACACATTCAACGTCGATGACGACACCTCGTTTGACAAATTCAAAGACGACGTGTCGATGCTCTATCAGCTCGAGGATGCAGGCGACAAAGGGGGCCGCACCACCGGTCTGGGCGCGACGATGAACCTGGGAGCGCAGTATGTATTTCCCTACTACCGCAACCTCAAGTTCGG
>CAYTWG010000019.1:0-37318 GCA_964442005.1 uncultured Bacteroides sp.
GAGAGTGCCTTTACCAATAAGTTCGTGACGGTCTACATGCGAGCCAAGTCCTTTTTTGGAATCATTGATGTGCATAGCCGACAGGTAGTTGAAGCCGATGACATCGCCAAATTCATCCCATGTCGCACGATAACCCTCCGGTGTCGCAAGGTCGTATCCGGCAGCAAATGTATGACAGGTATCGATGCATACTCCTACACGGCTTTTATCCTCTACCCGGTCGATTATAGTAGCGATCTGTGCAAACGAGAAGCCAAGATTGCTGCCTTGACCTGCAGTGTTTTCAATAACAGCCTTGACTCCTGATGTCTTTTCAAGAGCTATATTGATAGAGTCGGCTATCAGTGACAGACAGTCATCTATAGGGATGAGTTTCAGATGACTTCCCGGATGGAAATTAAGCATGGTGAGCCCGAGTTGCATGCAGCGGTTCATCTCGTCAAGAAAAGCTTCACGCGACATTTCCAGTTTTTGCGGGTCAGGAGCTCCAAGATTAATCAGATAACTGTCATGGGGAAGTATCTGCGCAGCATTGTAGCCAAGTGAAATGCAGTTGGCACGGAATTTTTCCGCTTCAGCTTCAGAGATCGGCTTTGAAGTCCATCGTGACGGATTGCGGGTAAATAATGCAAATGCACGTGCCCCGATCTCATGGGCGTTCAGCGGAGCATTGCTGACCCCGTTGCCTGTCGAGACATGAGCTCCTATATATTTCATAATCGTAAGTATTCTTTAAATATAATATAATCCTCGACAAAGATACGATAAATGCGTCCAATTTCAAATTTTTCGTTCATTAAAAGTGCCGCCGCTATCATCAAAATATCGATTTGTTATTTAAAAGCAATTCTGACATCGGTGAGATATGGCTTGTTGACTAAAATGCAGCATGGGATAATTTTCCAGTTAAAGTTAAAAAGTTGACCTTCCAACATAAAATAGGCAGAATAAAATGGGTGATTTTATGAATAATTAATAATTTTGCAGAGAAATCATCAATAGGTCATTAAATGGAATCAAGAGTAGACAAGATATACGGTTTGATAGGATATCCTCTTATACATTCGTTCTCTCAGACTTATTTCAACCAGAAGTTTGAGATGGAGCATATAAGTGCCCGTTACATGAATTTTGAGATTGCTGATATAGGTGATCTCATGGAAGTCATAAGCGAGTATCCTACTCTGTCGGGACTTAATGTCACAATTCCATATAAGGAGCAGATTTTGCCCTATCTTGACGAAATAGACGAGGATGCCGAGAAAATCGGTGCGGTGAACGTAGTTAAGTTTATCAAGACAAAAAACGGAGATCTGAAGTTTAAAGGATATAATTCAGATATTATAGGTTTTTCCGATTCTATCCGCCCGTTACTCAAGCCATATCATAAGAAAGCACTTGTGCTCGGTACGGGTGGTGCAGCAAAAGCTGTCGCGCGTGGACTTGAAAATATGGGTATAGAGCCGACTTATGTTTCCCGTACAGCGCGGGCGGGCGTTATAACTTATGCCGACCTGACGCCCGAAATTATGTCGGAACACAAGGTGATTGTCAACGCAACACCGCTGGGCATGTATCCTCATGTCGATGAATGTCCCGACATACCCTATGAGTTGCTTGATAAAGAGTACCTTTGTTATGACTTGCTTTATAATCCTGATGTGACACTATTCATGAAAAAGGCGGCCGCTCACGGCGCCGAAGTCAAGAATGGTCTTGAAATGCTTCTTCTTCAGGCATTTGTGTCATGGGATATCTGGAATAAATAATCACCGTCTCTCTGTCGTGCAATTACGACCGTCAGAGGATTTAAATTTGTATTAAAATGAAAAATATTGGAAAAGTAATTTATCTGCTTATTATCGTGCTGATATTGTTTCCATCCGACAAGCTGGGCTTGCCTGTGCTGTTCTCTCCGGCGGTCGCACTGTTTCTCGGTCTGATATTTGCACTGGTGTTTCCGATGCCGTTTCCTAAATTTAATAAAAAAGCATCAAAGTATCTGCTTCAGGCGTCGGTGGTGGGACTCGGATTCGGCATGAATGTAACCGAGGCTCTTAAATCAGGGTCACAGGGAATGATGTTTACGGTTGTTTCTGTTATCGGAGTCATGGTGCTTGGCGTATTGATAGGTTACTGGATGCATATTGCCCGCAAGACTTCCTATCTTATAGCGTCGGGTACGGCTATCTGTGGAGGAAGCGCTATCGCGGCTGTCGGTCCCGTACTGAAGGCTGATGATCACGAAATGGCAGTGTCGCTGGGAGTTATCTTTATACTTAACGCTATTGCCTTGTTTATATTTCCACCTATAGGTCATTATTTTGATATGGGACAGGCTCAGTTCGGCACGTGGGCGGCTATTGCCATTCATGATACATCTTCGGTGGTCGGTGCAGGCGATGCTTACGGACAAGAGGCATGTCAGATTGCCACACTGATAAAGTGTACCCGTGCTTTGTGGATCATACCCCTCGCTATCGTGACAATGTTTCTTTTCCGCGACAAGAGCAGTAAGATTTCAATTCCCTGGTTTATTTTCCTGTTTATCCTTGCGATGATAGCCAATACGTATTGTCACATTCCCGCGACGGTGTCAAGCACGATTGTATATATAGCAAAGAAGTTCTTGATCGTTACACTGTTTTTCATCGGAGCAGGTCTGTCTATCGCCACAATAAAGAAAGTGGGAGTCAAACCGTTGTTGCTTGCTATTATCCTGTGGATTATAATAGGAGTCAGCAGCTTTTTCGTTGTGATGAATACGATTCCCGGAGACGGTGTGATCGAGTAATATCATGACGTGAGACCTCAGTTAACCCATATACCCCTGTTACCGGTGCTTCTGGCACTGATAGCCGGGGTTTTGTGTGAGCGTATCACGGGGATAGCGCTACTAAGTGTAATTCCGGCACTTATCGCAATTGTTCTGTGGTTATTATCAAGACGTTCGATGGCTCTGTACATGTCAGTCCTTGCATGTGGCTGGATTTTAAGTGCAGTAAATAGCGGAGGCGGTTGTTCTGTCGAGAAGTTTTCTGATAAAGAATCTTATTATGCTACGGTACTTAAGGTAAAAGAGGGGCGGACAACGCGTAGTTGTGTCATTGAGATTGATGAAAGAGAGACTCAGGGGAAACGTTCCGGAGTCCCGTTGACGCGATGCTATCTGACGATATATTCACTGTCGCCTGAGATAAAACCGGGCGACAGGATCAGATTTGATGCGAAGTTTTCGGCACCGGGCTCGGAACCCGATCTTCCTGATGAGTTGTCTCTGGACGATTACTTTTACCGCGAGAGGATCGCCGTCGTTGCGCAGGCGATACATGACAGGGTAGAGATGACAGGTGAAGCCGATGGACTATTATGGGACATAAATCGCATGCGCGGTCGCATAGCGGCAGTAATAGCGGCGACGTCAATGTCTTCGTCTACGATGGATTTTGTCGCTGCCGTGTTGCTTGGTGACGATGAGATGATGTCGGATGAGACGCGAGTTGAATTTTCTGCAGCCGGTCTTGCTCACATACTGGCTCTCAGTGGCTTGCACGTGGCGATTCTTGCCTATATAATAGCGGTGGCTTTGTTCCCGCTGTCTCTTTTAAGATTCCATCGGCTGCGTTTTGTCATTACGATTGTCTTGTTGTGGATGTATGCCGTCATGACAGGATTATCTCCGTCGGTAACACGAGCGGTGGTTATGACATCGATGATTCTTGTCGGTTATCTGTTTCAGCAGCGCAGTAATAGCTATAACTCACTCTGCCTCGCGGCAATATTGATATTGATTTTTTCTCCTCGGGAATTGTATTCGATAGGTTTTCAGCTGACGTTTGCGGCTGTGACCGCAATTCTGTTGTTTGATGATGCAATCACTGTGCCCCGGAACATTCCGAAGCTCTTGAGGTGGTTGCTGGAAACGGCTAAAATATCGTTTGCCGCTGTGATCGGGACAGGGCTTCTCTCGGCGTATTATTTTCATCAGTTTCCGTTAGCGTTTCTATTTTCAAATATTCCTGTTGCGTTGGTGTTGCCGGTATTTGTTGCAGCTGCCGTTATTGCAGTTGGTCTCGGTCTGATTGGATTCTTCCCTGAGTGGATATCATCCGTAACCGATTGGCTGTACGGCGTTATAGATAAAATAGCGGAGTTGACCGTATCGATGCCATGGGCAATGGTATCGGATCTTTATTTTGACGGTTGGCTTCTTATACCCATGTATATAACCGTCGGTATGATAATCATCGGACTATATTATCGTAAACGTGCTGTATGGTTGTCAGTTGGAGTTTCGGTATTGGTCACTATTGTGGCGATATTACTGTCAGAGTCCCGGTACCCGCATGCCGAGGCGTTCATTCCGCGTATATCTTATTCGACTTCAATACTTGTCAAAGAGGGTCGTGAACTTAAGCTTATAACAACGGCTGATGTCGTTGACCAACAGTCGCTTGTCGATGCGATGAAACGACGATACACTGATTACATGCGTCGGCGCGGTATCGATAGTATCATGATTTTACCAAATATGTATGAATCTCCGGCTATGTATCGTAGCGGTCGCAGAGCAGTAATCGGAGACAATTATTTTGTTATAATCAATAGCGCATCCGATTTACGTCCTTCGGTGCCGAAACCACGATATGCTTTGGTTTGCCGGAAGTTCCGGGAAGACATAGCCGATGTTGTCAACTGTATTGGCGCCGATACGATTCTGTTAAGTCGGGACATTGATCCGCGGCGTAGTCGGCGATATTCCGAAACTCTTGACAATCTCGGCGTTCCTTACCGACAGTTACGGGATGCACCGTTTCATATTGTTATAAAAGAATAGTATAAGAGGTTAAAGTAATGAAGTATAAAATGATCGTAAGCCCCTATGATTCACCTGTCGGACGTCTGTGGCTCGGCTCTGTCGCCGGATGTCTCTGTATGTGCGACTGGGGGACGTTGTCGCCCAGACCGCAAGTGTGGTCTCGGCTGACTCGCTGCTTAGGTCGGGATTATGTTTCCGGTACTGATGATGTGCTTGAACAGACGGTTGTCGAACTTGACGAGTATTTTGCCGGGCAGCGTCTGCGGTTTGACATACCGTTGAAGTTATTCGGGACAGAGTTTCAACAGAAAGTGTGGAACGGGTTGGCAGAATTGCCCTATGGATCGACAATATCTTATCAGGAACTCGCCGACTCTCTCGGTAGGCACTCGTCGGTCCGGGCAGTAGCCGGAGCAGTAGGAGCTAATGCCATGTCTATCATATTGCCATGTCATCGGGTCATATCGAGCGACGGGTCGTTGGGCGGTTATGCCGGCGGTCTTGATGCAAAAGCGGCTTTGCTCGCTCTTGAACACCGGGTTACTGAATCATCTCCAGTCCGGTTCTGAAATACTGCTTGTTATAATCGCGTGGGCGCATGACGGTGTCGTTAAACACGATAATGTCGATGTCAAGCGGCACTATGCGTGACTGCTTGGATTGGGGCGTGCGTCCGAAGTCGCGTTCTGTCTTTTTTAGACAGTCTCGCATGGAGTCGTGGTCGAGCGGGGTCAATAAACTTATGACTGCATTACTATAAGGTGTAGCTGCATATTCTTCATCCTGAGCTTCGTAGATTTCAGAAACGGCACGGAGGTCAAATTGTCCGCGTAACACGTTTATGGCACGTTCGATGATTAAGTCACGTCCTGCCGAGTTGCTCCCTAAACTGATTATCGCCGAGTTCATTTTTCAAGTCCTTTCATAGTAAGCGAGATACGTCCGCGTGAGCGGTCTACGTCAAGCACTTTGACCGTGACGTGTTGATGTAGAGTGACGGCTTCGTGAGGCGAGGAGATGAAATGGTCGCTGAGCTGTGAAATATGTACGAGTCCGCTATTGTGAATACCTATATCGACAAATGCTCCGAAGTCAGTGATATTGTTTACTATTCCGGGTAAGATCATTCCGGGGCGTAAATCATTGATTGAAGAGATTGTATCATCAAATTTCATCACCTTTATAGCCGATCGCGGGTCACGCCCAGGCTTCTCAAGTTCAGACATTATATCAGTAAGTGTCGGCATGCCTGTTTCAGGTGTCACATATCGGTTGAGGTCGATGGCTTTCCGTTTTTCCGGATTTTCAATCAGCTGAGTCACGGAACAACCCATGTCATCAGCCATTTTTTCGACGACATGATAGCTCTCAGGGTGTACGGCTGTGTTGTCAAGCGGATTGACTGCTCCGGGAATACGCAAGAACCCGGCAGCCTGCATGAATGCCTTTTCTCCAAGCCTCGGCACGTTCATGAGCTCGCGGCGTGATTGAAAGTCTCCGTTCTCGGCGCGGTAAGCCACGATATTGCCGGCGAGAACCGGACCGATACCGGAGATATAGGAGAGAAGTTCTTTAGAAGCTGTATTTAGATTGACTCCGACGGAGTTCACACATGACATTACCGTATGGTCAAGAGCTGATTTCAGTTTGACCTGATCGACGTCATGCTGATACTGTCCGACTCCAATTGATTTAGGGTCTATTTTTACAAGTTCGGCGAGTGGATCGATCAGGCGCCGACCTATTGATACGGCTCCTCTGACCGTTACATCCTTGTCGGGAAATTCGTCGCGCGCAATTTTTGAAGCCGAGTAGACCGACGCACCGTTCTCGTTGACAACAAATACCTTTATGTCACGCGGATATCTAAGCGACTGAAGGAATTTTTCAGTTTCACGACTTGCCGTGCCGTTACCTACAGCTATGGCGTCAATTTTATAAGCTTCGACGAGATGACTGATTTTTGATGCCGATGCCTTGAAATCATTGCGTGGAGGGGTAGGGTAGATGACATCGTTGTGAAGAAGATTACCCTGGGAATCGAGACATACTACCTTGCAGCCTGTCCGGTATCCGGGATCGATACCCATCACTCTTTTATGCCCCAGTGGCGGAGCCATGAGCAGTTGACGCAGATTGTCGGCAAATGTTTTTATTGCCGTTGTGTCGGCAGCTATCTTTGCCTCGGCACTGATTTCGGTCTCAATCGACGGGCGTAGCAGACGTTTGTAACCGTCGTTTACGGCATCGGCTATGATTGTCGATGTACTATGATCGTTGCGACGTATAAATTGCCGTTGTAACCGGTCGGTCGCTTCGTCATTGTCGATTGTCACTGTTACTTTCATGAGCCCTTCATTCTCGGCACGCCTCATGGCGAGATAACGATGAGACGAGCATCGGCGCAACGGTTCACTGAAGTTGTCGTAATTAAGATAGTTCTGTGCTTCTTCCTCTTTGCCTTTTACAATTGACGCTGAGATTGTCGCAGTACGCCTGAATCGGTTTCTAACCATATTGCGCGCTGTCTCGTTCTCGTTGACCCACTCGGCAATTATGTCTTTGGCTCCTTCGATTGCTTCATCGGCAGTTTTCACATCATTGGTGATGTAACGTTTTGCTACGGTATTTATATCGGATCCTGACTGTGCCATAATCATTTTTGCAAGCGGTTCAAGACCGCGCTCACGTGCTATTGTCGCTCTTGTGCGGCGTTTGGGCTTGAAAGGCATGTAAATGTCTTCAACCGTGTTGATGTCGGTAGCCGATATGATTCTTTCTTTGAGTTGTGGTGTCAGTTTACCCTGACCGTCAATTACAGAGATTACATAATCTTTTCTTTTGGCAAGCTCGTTAAGTTCGTCTTTGCGCTGGCTGATATTCAGTATAGCCACTTCGTCAAGCGAGCCGGTGACCTCTTTGCGGTAACGGCTTATAAAAGGGATGGTCGCTCCGTCCTCAAGCAAGCCGATAGTTGCCTTTACATGTTTTTGTAAAATTCCGGTTTCGTCACTTATAATCTTGATTATGTCCATTTTTTCTGTTGACTGTGTGATGATTGGTTATCCCTCTCTCCTTAGTCGCTTATTTACGGCGTAGCGTCAGCACTGTTATCTCAGGTGTTGCTCCGATACGCGTGGGTATTCCGACTGTCCCGGCACCGATATTTACGTAAAGATTATGATTGAGCGAGTCGCTGTATAGACCGTGGGAGGTGGCATAGCGCCATGCTGCCGGTGTGACACCGCCTATCATCATCTGCATGGCATGGGTGTGTCCAGCTAGAGTGAGGGCGATGTTTATTGAATCATTGTCCTTTATTTCGTCGCACCAGTGTGCCGGATTGTGAGACAGGAGTATTTTAGTCATATTGTCGCCGGCATCAGGATAGGCATCAGCGAGCGAACCGTAAACTTTAAATGGCGGATCACCGATGTTTTCCACGCCGATAAGCGCAATCGAGTCATTGCCGCGGTTTATCTTGCGATGACTGTTGCGCAGGAGGTCTATGCCGGTAGAGGCGTATAGGTCATAGAGAGATTGCATGTTTGCCTCTTTGTCAGCTTCACTGTCCCAGTTCATATAGTCACCGTAGTCGTGGTTGCCGAGAATGGCATAAACGCCGTCAGGCGCTTTGAGTCGGGAAAGTGGTTTGACAAATGGGCGCATTTCGGTCGAGTTACGGTTTACGATGTCGCCGGTAAACACTATCATGTCTCCGTCAAGTGAGTTGAGACGGTCAACAAGTGACGAGACAAATGTGGTGTCTTTGCCGTATGTTCCTGAATGTAGATCGGAGAATTGCACGATGCGGTATCCGTCAAATTGTTCCGGAAGGTTATCAATCGGTATGTCAACATAGTTTACGTCAATACGGTATCGGTTGATAAGCGCTCCCCACCACATCATTATGAAAATGACAACCGACAGGACTGTACCGGTGACAGTCAGCCATCGGTATCTTTTGTGCCGGAATAATTCAGGGATAGAAGCGATGAGGTCAAAGATTGTGAAAACCAGCTTTGGAACATAAACCGATAAGACCGCATAGAGTATCCACATTATGGACAGCAGCACATTATCGCTCCCCGAGCGACGCGGCAGACACACGGCTACAACGATAGCAAGAAGCATCGTTGCCGACACGGCAATGTGAATGTTTCGCAGTGATGACTTATGGGTACGTTTGACTATGACCTTATATATATATGAGTCAATGGCAACACACAATACCACAAAAAATATCATCGCAAGGATGGGGAGTCTCATGGAAAGAGAAAATTAGTGATAAGATTCATGTCCGGTTATGCACTATTCATGCATTTTCAATCTCTGCGCCGGCTTCAAGCTTGTTGCGCAATGGATTGGCATACATGGTAAGCATCATATCCTTCATGTAAGAGCGTTCCTCAGGGGTGACATCCTTGATCTCAACCTTGTTGAGCTGGCGGTCAAGATATGCATGGAATTTCTCAATATCTTCAGCTGTGTAGTGGTCGGTAAACTGTGAAGTCGAGTTTACGATATCGTAAGCGATGAAGTTGCCCGGATAAATCTTATAACCACGGTGAATGGTGCGGTCGATAATCTCGGCAATTTTCTTTATGAGCTCGTTTTTGTCGGTGATGTCACGCAGTTTCTCAAGTTCGGGATTGATGCATTTCCCGGTATTGAAATGGACGCGACCTTTAAATCCGAGTATTCCGGTCTCCATGCTTAAAAGGTCGTCACGCTCACTCTTCTTGAAGTCAGGATCGCGCCGACGGTTGAGATATTCCTGAGCCTTTAGATAGTCGCAGGCATCGTATTCATAGGATATCGAGGTAGGGTTAAGGTTGATGGCGAGCAGATTGTCGAGGACAGAGCCGTCACCGGCAAGTGCGAGCATTTTTATGAGACTTTCCTGGGTGCGGTCGTTGGAGTCTTTGGCGCGTCCTTCGCGCTGCGCTATCCACACTGATTCATTCTTCTCTTCGATGCAGAAGTGTATGTAGCCCGAGAGCTGGCGTGCTGCTTCGAGAGCTTTTGTCAGTTTCAGATTGCGTTTTACAATGAAACTTTTGTTGAGTTTTACTAAGTCCTCGATCCAGTCATAAATGAGCAGGTTGTTGCCGAGTGCTACTTCACATGTCGGAAGTCCGTTCTTTATCAGGCACAGATTGAGAAACGAGGCATCGAGCACTATATCGCGGTGGTTAGTAATAAAGGTGTAGCACATCGAGGTGCCGAGGGTGTCAAATCCGTTCATCGTTATCCCGCTTGTGGTTTTCATCACAAGGAGGTTAAGGAATGACAACATTATTTTTGTCTGGAACTCATGCTTGGTCGTAACCTTCAGGAGCTCAGCGGCAAATTCAGGATAATCAACGTCAGGCATAACCCATTTCACGGCATGTTCAAATCCTGGTTCCTTGATCAGTTCATTCATCTTTTTTGTGAACTCGCTGTCCTCGTATGGGGCTATGTCTCTAAATTCTTCTTTTATCATAACTTTGTCGTTGCTCAACGCTTGACCTTGCCCGATGCTTTAATCATGGTATCGGCAATGAAGGAAAGCGTTTAAATGTTCAACATATAAGCTAAATGAGTCACAAAGTTAATACAATTACAAAAATCTCATAAAATTTTACAGGAGAATAGTTGCTCCTGTTATATAATTTTAAGGTTTTGCACACTGTCGTCAAGATTGTGCTGATGGTGTCGTCGGGCTATGAATAGTAGTTCTCCGGTAATGATAATTATCGTCTGACGAGACGGTGTCACATGGCGTTGTCGGTAATGTTACGTTGTCTGAACTCCTTGGGACTCATGCCGGTACGGAGCTTGAAATATTTCCCGAAGAAGGTCTGGGTCGGAAAGTTTAATGTACGGGCAACATCTTTGACGCTCATTCTGGGGTCGAGCAGCAACTGTTTTGCCTCGCCGATGACCATGTTCTCGATGATTTCCGATGGCAGACGACCCGATTTATGTTTGATTATAGAGGAGAAATACCGGGTTGACAGGCATTGCTCACCGGCGTAAAATGCGATTTCGCGTTGTTCCCGGAAATTTTTGAAAAGCGACATCAGGAATGTTACAAACACGGTGCTCTGTCGGTCCTGAGGCTGAAGAAGCATCGGGTACTGCCGGAAATACTCATGAATGATTTCATAGACTATACGCTCGCTCTTGGTACGAAGAATTTCTACTCTGATACGTTTAAGTGTATTTGAAGAGTCGCTTTCATGATTGGTCGCCATGGTATCGTGTAGCAGGTCAGTTAACAGCGAGTCTATGAGGGTATAAGCTTCGGGACTGAGCTTTAATAATGGGTTTTCTTTGAAATACAGTATGTTGGGCGCGTCAATAACTTTCCTGATAGCACGCAGTAGCGATTCTATTTCAAGTTCGTAGATAATGCCGGTTGCGTCGTCGCTTATGTTGGATATGGTGAAACGGCTTGCAACGATGTAGACATACAGGCAGCCGGGTGTCAGTTTGTAGGAATTGGAGTCGGTTGATAGGGTGACAGTACCGCTTTTACAGAGAAATACGCCGCATTTGACAGGAGACGAGATTGTTATTCCTTCTTTAAAATAGGAGTCGGCAGAGTCGAGCGAAGCTATATAGAACGGTATATTCAGCATGGTAGATTGTCAATAATCGGATATTTATTTACAAAGTAAGTCGTTTTATTATAACTATCCAAATTATCGGTAATATTTATTACTTATAGTTTAACTATTGGTATACTGTCTCGGATTCAACCGTAGTCCGGGTCATTTAAAATGATTAAAGCCGGCATTGCAGTCTCAGCAGTGCCGGCTTTAAAGCCAATTAAGAACAATTATTTATGAGTGTTTTCCATCGGTTTGTCTGACGGTAGAGAGTTGCATGTGTATGTCGGATGTTACGGTAACATTCCGGGACCCGTCTCCATCCCATGTGAAACGACCTATCGGGGTGGAATGGAAATTGAGTATGAAGTCATTGGACGGAAGGGTAGTGACATCGGCTATAAAGCAGTTGCTTTCACCGTTTATGTCACTCTTGCCATTAGAGCTTGCCAGGCTTAACGAGCCGATGGTAGTGCCATCGAGATAAAGCTTTTGTTCGGAGTACTCGTTTTCAACCGATAGCGCCGCGATGTTGCATCCGATGAAGTCTTGTTGGCGCAAATTGGTTACCGACAGGCTGTCGCAGTTAAGTCGGTTAAATGTCATCCGGACATATTTGTAGATGCTTTCAGCATGTTTGAGAGTGTTTCGGGGTATAGTGATGCTGATCGGGGTTGATGCTTCCAGATAGCAGTATCTGAACCCGGCTTCCGGCTCTACGGTGAAATTCAGTTTCAGTGAGTCACCGCACACGGTTGTTGTAAGATATGGCAGCCAATCTTCTAAAAGGGTCATCACGGGATAATCTGTGCTGTCGCTCTCTGTTATCTCAAACCGTATATTGTCATTGAACTGAACCGACTTGTCTGATGACATTATCGTTATGACTGAAAACGGTTGAAGTGTAATGTCGGTTGTGTTCCCGTCGATTACTATGTTTTTTGATATGTTGTCATATCCGGACTCGGAGGACGTATAGTTAATTCTTATGAACCATATTAATCCCACCATGAGTGCTAAACCGGCAAGAGTCAGTGATGCCATGATATAAGTAGTTTTTTTCATTTCTTTTGGTAATGGTTAGTGTTGTTTATATGATGGAGACGTAATTGCGGCTGTCAGTCCTGACTGTCGCAGTATCTGACATACAGGTCGTAGAGTTGCTGTGGTGTGATACCAAGCAAGCTTATCTGTTTGAAAAATTTTTCCATGTCACTGTTGATAAATGTTTCGAGACGCGATTTAAGTATTAAGTCGCGGGCGCCGCTGCAGGTGAAGTAGCCTATGCCGCGTCGGTTGTAGATTATGCCGCCTGATTGTAAAAACTCGTAGCTGCGCATTACGGTATTGGCGTTGACCTCGACTGTTGCCGCATATTCCCTGACCGATGGTATCCGGCTGTCGTCAGGGTACACGCCCGTGACTATGTCGTCACAAATTTTGTCGGCGATCTGTAGGTAGATTGCTTTGTTTTTATCCTGAAAATCCATAGGGGTTATATGCGGTTGATTATTTCGGCTTCCTTAAACCGATAGTAAGCAAGAGTGTAGTTGATCACAAGAATGATTGCCGGGATAACATACTTTATCACATACTCATATTGTTCATATTTAGATTCGGGATCAAAGTCGACTTTTCCGATACTTTCCAGCAGCAATTTAAAGCTTATAGCTCCAACCGTGGTAAAGATCAAGTTCAGGATCACGAGTGCGATAAAAGTCTTTATAAATGAGTTTTTCGCCCATATAGAACTTCCTAACACATAGAATGACTGTGTGATTACGAAAATGTAAGCCATGACTGTAATTGAGCTGTCATCATTGCAGGAACTTATGTCACTGAGGCAGAATAGACGTATTAAACCGGAATATTCGGGGTGAAGCAAAACTGTAAACGCATAGCGCGCAAGATCGGCGAGAACACAGCATAGAATGTAGATCACCGTAAACCCGATGATGTAGATCGTCACGCGTACGATATATTTTTCCAGTTGGGTGGCAGGAGTCATCAGAGTGGATATACGTCCTGTCTTGTTTTTCATTGATGTCATCGTCATTGATGCACTGATAAACCCGAATATAAAGAACCAGAATACAAATGATGATATCATTGAATTTGTTGTTGTGTCGGCTAATGGGAACTCGTAGGAAGGATTCTGCAGACATAATCCGTAATATGAGAAATGGTTTCCGGCGATGATTATCGACATGATAATCAGTGTACCGGCGATTATTGTCACATACATCAGCAGTTTTTTCCAATTTTCAAGTATATATTTTCTCATCAGCGCCGAGAAACGCATGAATGAAAAGCTGTCGGTCGTTGTCATATCGAGGAAATCGGTTTAATGGTTAAAGATTTTTACAATGGTATCGGGCTTTTCAAGAGAGAGTTCAAACAGAGTTTCAAGGTTAACTTCAGTCTCGATGTTTCCGTCGTTGGGAATGATGATGTTGGTTCCTGCGATAGACGGTTGCGTGTAGATGGCTTTGGCAATCAGCTCCTTGTCATCAGTTGTCATGAATGCGAGGCGCTCGGTAGTTTCGTTGACAGAGTGATCAAACAGAACCCGATGATTGTCAACCAATAATATATGGTCGAGGATGCGGTCGATGTCTCTTACCTGGTGAGTTGAGATTATAATAGTACGGTCATCATTCATTGACGATGCAATGAACTTGCGGAACTGGCTTTTACCCGGTATGTCGATTCCGTTGGTCGGTTCGTCCATAAGCAACAGCGGAGTGTTGCAGGCAAGGGCAAAACACATGAAAGCCTTCTTTTTCTGTCCCATCGACAGTTCCCCGAGATTAAGATCGGGATGCATGTTAAATGTCTCAAGATTTTTCTTAAGATCATTATAAGAGAATTTGGGGTAGAAGGGAGCATTTAGCTTTATGTACTTCTCAAGTTTGATTTTAGGCAGGTCAAACTCTTCAGGTACGATAAACATGTCTCTGAGAGTCGAAGGCAAGCGGCGGCGTGTGTCCGTCCCGTTATAAAGTATCTTACCTTTTTTGGGTGTTAACAGCCCGGCAATGAGGTAAAGCAATGTTGACTTGCCCGCTCCGTTTTTTCCAAGAAGCCCGTAGACATTACCTCGGGAGATCTTCAGCGAGAAGTCGTTGAGCACCGGTGTATGGTGGTGCGGATAGTTGAATGTGAGATTTTCAATCGAAAGCATATATAGCGTATTAGTATATTAGTGCACTGCAAATGTATGACAAGTTTTCCAATTGACAAAATAAAAAAGCAAAAAAAATATGCAGAATCTGTGTCGTTAACAGACTCTGCATATTTAATTTCTTGTAAAATAGTTGATTACAAAATCAGAGAATGGTAATATTTTTCCGGAGTCCAACCGTCATACCATAGGGGGAATAAACGCGGCAACGTCAGTATCGCCCCAAAGATCGGCAATTGTTTGCCAGACAAATAGCAGAATGATAAAAACAATCACTCCTACTGCAATCCATACACTCGTTCTCGATTTATTTTTCTTCTTGTCACTCATAATATAAATAGTTTTAACGTTGTTTTCTGTAATGCTAACAATTTAGTCAGCCGGAATGTTCGCATCGCAGTTGAATTTTTTGAATATTATTGCATGGTTTGATTTATGATGTTGAGTTTCAGCCGAGAGGAAAATCTGAGAGCATTTAAGAAAATTTATTGTATTAAAGTTATCAAATATATATTTGTTTATTAAAAAATAATTCCATATTTTTGTGGTGGAAAACACAATTTGCGTCGTGATGACGCATAATTATTCACATTATATTCTATAGCGATTTTAGTAAGATTGGTAATTAAAAATTGGACAAACTAAAATGTGAATAAACTGAGTCGCCATCGTGGAACGTAAGTTCTCGATGGCGACCTTTTTATTTTATGTATGTTGAGGGCGTTGGTATGTCTGTCATCGAAAAGAGAACTGAAATCTGAAGTAAAAAACATGATTCGTTATAAAAAATCTCCTGTTAGCGATTGTCAATTTATAGGAAATGATTACCTTTGCATCGTGAAATCGCAAAGGAAAGATGCCGGAGTGGTCGATCGGGACGGTCTCGAAAACCGTTGTACCCTTACGGGTACCCAGGGTTCGAATCCCTGTCTTTCCGCCAAAAGCAGCCTCTAAAGGCTGCTTTTCGCATATTAAAGGCATCGGATGAGAACCCGTGGAAGGGCTCGTTATCGCGTAAGCGCTTGCGCAGCACCGAACCCTCGGCAATATCGAAAACCTCGTCATTGACTTGGAAACGTCCGGCACCGGTGAGAATTATGTAGTTTTCTTCATTTCCTATTATCGATTGTCAATCTGTTAGAAGAATGGGCTGTGAAGAATTATCGGAATATAATGGATAAAAGAAGTAAATGAATAAGTAATCAATTAGGTTTTTATTATAGAAAACTAATCAACAGCTACAGAGTATGAACAAGACAAAATATAAATCAATCGTTGATATTTTTTCGATGATACTGTCTTTGGCAGCTATCATAACAGGGTTTATGTTGCATAAAGATGTATGGCATTTACACGTCTATGACAATACGTCCTTATGGGCTATACATGAATTTAGTGGATTGCTATTGTTGGTATTGGTATTAATCCATTGTTGCCAACATTCTTTCTGGTTCAGCAAATACTCCAAAATTAAAACCAATAAGAAGATTACCACCTCTATACTTCTGACGGCAGGTGTGATTGTAGCTGTGTCAGGTATAATATTAATGTGCGGCAGCCATTCTGAAGCCATCTCCCATTGTCACTATATCGGTGCTATTCTTTTCATAATCCTTGCAATAGTCCATGTGGCAAAGCGATGGAATATCTTTAAGAAACAACTTTAGTTTTGAGTGTTATAGCCAATATCATTCCACTTATAAAATAAAAGTCAGCTGATTAAGTCCTGTCCTTAATCGGCTGACATTGCAGATTCTTCCGTGTAGTGACGAAGATACGGCAACGTCACTGTTTGCACTTTCCCACAGCCGGTTCGATGAGTGTGATGCGTATCACCATAGTCCTGTTTAAACTGCGGGTGATAGCATCATCGAAGTGATCCATATATTTCGGTAAGAAACGTTCGCACAGTAATCGTAAAGCCTCGATCTTCTCATTACGGTCTGTGACCTCTTCAGCTCTGCCAAATGCGATTGCCGAATTGTAATGTTCCGTGAAGTTTTGTTTCTCCTCTTCATATTTGGGAGTGCATTTGCTCACTGCCGACATACTCACGAGTGGATTCTTGTGCAGGCAATCAACTTTCTCACCGTCAAAGGCGCAGTGAAAATAGAATGTGCGCGAATCCTTACGGACTACAGACAATGGCAGACCATACGGAGTCCCATCGGGTCGTATCATGCTTATTGTAACATACGGCGCCCGGTCAAACACGTCAAGTGCCCAATCCTCTGACTGTTGTCGATCTGCTTTTCTCATTGCTCTCATTGCGGTGATAATTAAAATGAATTGCGAAACTGAAAAATCAAGATATATCTCATCCTGTGTGCCCGGCGCCGCAAGCTGCAAAGTTATAATATATTTTCAAAAATCTCTCCCTCGCCAATAATATAATTTTTTATTAAGAAGTTTCTAAGTGAATAATTCAAAGTATTATATGTGATAATTTGGTAGTTTCAGATGTTGTTAGTTATTTTGCAAGAAACAAATAAAAAGAAAAGTATTATTTATGTCACGTGATGATATAAAGTTCTACATTATCAGGTTATGAAAACTCGAGAAAAGGAGATATATGCTGTTACGCTGAAAGGGTCGGCTGTGAATGCTGTCCTGATCGTGCTGAAATTCATTGCCGGTTTTGTCGGACGAAGCTCGGCGATGGTTGCTGACGCTGTCCATTCTCTAAGCGACTTCCTTTCCGATGTGATTGTTCTGGTGTTTGTCAGAATCGCGGGAAAGCCCAAAGATAAAGGGCATGATTATGGACACGGCAAGTTTGAGACTCTTGCCACCATTATAATAGGTATTCTGTTGGTATTTGCCGGCATCGGACTGATGATAAACGGAGTGGAAGCAGCATTACGCAGTATCAGGGGCGAATTACTGGAGCGACCGACAATGTTGGCGCTTGCTGTCGCAGTCGTGTCGATTCTGTCAAAGGAATGGTTGTACCGTTATACTATTCGGATAGGTAAAAAACTCGATTCTCATGCTGTGATAGCAAATGCATGGCATCATCGCAGCGATGCGGTTTCATCTCTGGGGACGCTTATCGGTATATCCGGCGCAATGTTTTTAGGTGAACGATGGAGAATCCTTGATCCGATAGCGGCAATCGTTGTCAGCATCTTGATTATCAAAAGCGGTTATGACATCATCAAGCCCTGCATCGGTGAATTGCTGGACGCCTCTCTGCCTGAAGATGATGAGAAAGAAATAATCAGTCTTGTAGTGGGTGTCCCAGGAATAATATCGGTGCATAATTTACGCACCCGACGGGTCGGCAATGTAATTGCAATTGACCTGCATGCAAAGATGGATGGCAACCTGACTCTTTCGCAAGCACACGAAAAAGCAACCGCAGCCGAGAATGCTATTAAAAGTATTTTCGGTAGTAACACGATAATCAATATTCACATGGAACCTGTTTTGGATTCCATTAATTCAAAAAGTAACGACTGTATCAAAAACACTAAATAGTTGACGTAGGAATAAAAAAATTCCGTGCCAGTTCTGATCGATGCCGTCACTGACACGGAGGAATATCGTAGATTAATGTAGATTAATAACGTGGTTCGTCGTGGAAATTGGTAAAAGCGCCAAGTTCCTGTTCCGGAAGCCCTTCTTTTTCTTTTTGTGCGCGTATTGCTTTGATAAGAAACGCAGCGTTTCGACCAAGATTGCGCATAGTCTGTAACCCCTCGAGGTCACTCTCTACGTCTTGTGCGGTGAATCCGTGAACTTCGTTCCAATAGGTTGAAGCTACGATAGGCATCGATTTTATTGTAAAGAAGTGATTTAGGTCGTCGAAAGCTGATGTACTTCCTGCGCGGCGGGATGAAACAACAGTCGCTCCTACTTTCTGGTTGAGATTGACAGTGCTCGATGTGCTGTAAAAAAGCCGGTCCATGAATGCGTGAAGCTGTCCGTTGGCACCGGCATAATATACCGGAGTACCGACAATAAGACCGTCGGCTTCAGCAAGCTTTGGTGCAGTCTCATTTACCGTATCGTTAAATACACACTTGCCATGAGTGCGGCAGTAGTTACATGCGATGCATCCGCGTATGTTCTTATTGCCTATGTCGACGCGCTCGGTCGTTATGCCGTTGTCGTTTAAGGTCTTTTCCAGTTCGTCAAATGCTCGTGCAACGCAGCCCTTGGGGTGTGGGCTTCCGTTGATAAGAAGCACTTTGTAAGTCTCATTATTCATATTATTAAGTTTATAGGGGTTACTTATTTTAATTGATGGCGCTGTCTATAAGTCCTGTTATGTTATACCATTTGTAATTTATAACAACAGTTATATGTGAAAGTTTTAAGGCAAGCGAACAATATTTATACCTCAGGTGTTTCAATAACTGAAGAATGTATTAAATTAATTTGTTTAAAATTTTAAAAACTATTGGATTATGGATAAATATGTATGCGAAGTATGTGATTGGGTATATGATCCTGAAGTAGGCGATCCTGAAAACGGCATTGCCCCCGGAACGGCGTTTGAAGATATTCCCGATGATTGGGTTTGCCCCCTCTGTGGCGTAGGTAAGGATCAGTTTGCCAAAGTCGACTGATAGGAATTTACTTATATAAATAATTAATGAAATAAAGCGGGATGCCGATGCTCTCCGAGAGCCGGTGTTTCCCGCTTTTGTTGTGTCGTGCAGTCACGTATGCTCTGCCTCCGTAAAGTGAATTGCTGTCATCGGTTTGCGGGAGACGTGATATTGTTGTACCTTTGCAGATGGGAGATAGCGAGCAGGTTATCTCCCGGTAATCTGATAATAAAAACTGTTTATATAAATCTGTTATATGGTATCTGTCGACGGACTGACGGTTGAGTTTGGGGGGACAACCCTGTTTAAAGATGTGTCATTTGTGATAAACCCGCAGGATCGCATAGCGCTGATGGGTAAGAACGGGGCGGGCAAAAGCACTCTCCTTAAGATTCTTGCAGGTGTCAATGCTCCTACACGCGGGTCGGTGTCGGCGCCTAAGGACTGTACGATCTGTTATCTGCCGCAGCACATGATGACCGAGGACGGCATGACGGTTTTTGAAGAGGCGTCAAAGGCGTTTTCTCATCTCAAGGAAATGGAGGCTGAGATTGACGCCATGAACAACGAACTTGCCACCCGCACCGACTACGAAAGCGATTCGTATATGGCTCTTATCGAGAAAGTGGCGACCTTGAGCGAGAAATTCTATGCTATCGACATGACTCATTTTGAGGAAGATGTCGAGAAAGCATTGCTCGGACTCGGATTCAAGCGCACTGATTTTGACCGTCCCACCTCAGAGTTTTCCGGTGGCTGGCGCATGCGCATCGAACTGGCAAAACTCCTGTTGCAGAATCCCGACGTCCTGCTGCTTGACGAGCCAACCAATCATCTTGATATCGAGTCGATAGGGTGGCTTGAGGATTTTATAATAAACAGTCCGATGGCTGTCGTTGTCATCAGCCATGACCGACGTTTCATCGATACCATCACAACGCGCACCATTGAGGTCACGCTGGGGCGCATCTATGATTACAAGGCGCGTTACAGCCACTATCTCGAATTGCGCAAGGCACGCCGGCAGCAGCAACAGAAGCAGTATGATGACCAACAGAAGCAGATTGCCGAGGCACGTGAGTTTATCGAACGATTCAAGGGTACTTATTCCAAGACCTACCAGGTTCAGAGTAAGGTCAAGTGGCTTGAAAAACTTGAAATCGTGGAGGTTGACGAAGAGGACACCTCGGCGTTGCGTCTTAAGTTTCCGCCATGTCCCCGTAGCGGCAGCTATCCGGTCATCGCCGAGGGTGTCGGCAAGAGCTACGATGGGAAACCGGTCTTCAGCAACGCTACGTTTACAATCGAGCGCGGCGACAAGGTTGCCTTTGCCGGACGTAACGGTGAGGGTAAGTCGACAATGGTCAAGGCTATCATGCGCGAGATAGATCATGAAGGGACTCTTACACTCGGACACAACGTGCAGATAGGTTATTTTGCACAAAACAGCGCCTCATTGCTCGATGAGGACCTGACTGTGTTCCAGACCATCGATGACATTGCTGTCGGTGATGTCCGACTCAAAATCCGCGACCTTTTGGGCGCGTTCATGTTTGGCGGCGAGGAAAATCAGAAAAAAGTCAAAGTGCTGTCGGGCGGCGAGCGAGTGCGTCTGTGCATGATTAAGCTGTTGCTTGAGCCTATCAACCTGCTGATCCTCGACGAGCCGACCAATCATCTTGATCTCAAGACCAAGGACATTCTGAAACAGGCGCTTCTCGACTTTGACGGCACTCTCATTGTCGTAAGTCATGACCGCGATTTTCTTGACGGTCTTGTCAGCAAGGTCTACGAGTTTGGCGACGGTCGGGTAAGAGAGCATTTGTGTGGCATCAACGAGTTTCTTGAGAAGAAGAAAGCCGAGCAGCAATCATGAATTCCTCCCTGTGCAAGATTATAGCTATGTCACAAAAAATAAGTATATTTGGTAACTGATTGGATGCAAATATAAAGATCGAGATATGAAAAAGGATGCTGTAAGCCGAGACCGACTGGTTGATAAATGCCGCGGCACACTTGTAGCGGGAGCTGCGGGCGATGCGTTGGGATATGCTGTTGAATTTTTGTCGTTTGACGAGATTGTAAAGCAATATGGCGGTAAAGGAATCACTGCCTTTCAGACAGATATTGACGGAGTGGCACTTGTTTCCGATGACACGCAGATGACACTTTTCACTGCCGACGGATTGCTGTCGGCGCTCCTTGCCGAGGCGCGCGGTAACCGCGATGTGTCCGGCTATATCTCAGCCGCATATCAGCACTGGTATGTCACGCAGACACGCCGGGCGACTCCGATGAAAGGAAGTTTTCTTACCCATGTGAGACGTATGTGGGAACGTCGTGCCCCGGGCAACACTTGCATGACGGCGCTTGACACAATCATGAACGGAACGGGGCACGTAAGCAATAATTCCAAAGGCTGTGGCGCAGTGATGAGGGTGGCACCTATCGCAATCTACGGAGCTACTCATCCCGATGTGATGAATTTTGAGCACATGGCTCGTCTCGCAGGAGCATCGTCAGAGATCACACATTGTCATGCCATGAGCACCTATGCGTCGATGGCTCTGACGCTTATAATCGCATATTGTCTGACTGATGACAACATCGACCGAACTAAATTCCGATTCATCGTCATCGACCGTGCCATGCGGCTTATGCGGCTATATTATCCTGACAACGTAGTGGTTGCCAATCTTTACACCCTTGTCCATAAAGCGATATGGGCTGCTGAGTCGGACGAGCCTGATGTCTCATGTATAGCAAATCTTGGAGAGGGATGGATTGCCGAGGAAACGCTCGCAATAGCGCTTTTCAGTGTAATGCGTCACATCGACAGCGTGTCAGAGTGTCTTGAGTGTGCGGTAAATCATAGCGGTGATAGTGATTCGACCGGTTCCGTTGCCGGAAATATTATCGGTGCGATAAAAGGATTCAGTGCAATCCCGCAGCATCTTACCGAAAGACTTGAACTCCGTGATCTGATTGTATCGGTTGCCGACGATCTTGCCGGCGCCACTGATGCTGCCACTATGCGCGAGCGTTACGTGCTCCATCGTCCCGCCGGCGTTGCTCAGTCAGAACTTCTCGCGTGACAGGCGCAGACTTTATTCTTGTTTGGAAAATATTTCATTGAGGACTTCGACCGACGGCATGTCGGAGTCGTCAAACATCGCTATGACATGCAGCGACTCATCTACAGCATATAGACGCGGAATCCCCTCGGTAGCAAACAGCGAGTAAACGCATCGGTCAATCTGAGCCGAGTAGGGGAGTGAAATATCGTTTTCCTGCCAGTAGGATGCTATCGAGGCGTCAGATTCGTCACGAGAGATACATACCGTCATTATATCTGGACGTAACCTGTGGAACTCATTTACAACCGGAAGTTCTATCTGACAGTCGCTGCAGGAGGTGTTGAAAAACAGTATCAGCGACCGGTGGTTGAGCAGGTCGTCGGTCGAAAGTGTCGACCCGTCATCCATCAGTATCTTGAATTCCGGAATTTTGTCACCGACATTGACGAGTGTCGTTGATGGCTCGATATGGTCAATGATACATCCCCCTGCCAGGATTAGAGGCAGGAGGATGATCGATGTGATTAAATGTCGGAATGATACTTTTTTCATTATTCAGCATGTTACTTGTAACGAGCCCAGCGTATCAGGTCTTTGAACGACGGCTTTTTACCATGCATGAAGATGCCGATGCGGTAAATTTTTGCGGCAATCCACACCATCACGAAGAATGATACATAGAGCAGTAGGAGCGATGCTGCAATTTCCCATCCCGGTATTCCGCACGGGATGCGGGTCATCATGACCATCGGTGATGTAAGCGGTATCATCGAGAGCCATAGCGCGAGTTGTGAGTTGGGGTCGCTTGCCACCGATGTGGAAAATACCAATGCAAGAATAATGGGTATAATGATAATCGATTGAAGCTGTGAACCGTCCTGCACATTGTCCACCGCCGAACCGATAGCGGCATAGAAGCTGGCATAGAGCAGGAACCCACCGATAAGGAAGAGCAAGAGATAAACAAACAGCGACAGGATGTACATCGGGTTGCCCAGAAGTGACATTGTCTTTATCATCTCAATGTCGGCAGTGGCGGTTGTCGGGTCAAACGTGTTGGCGCTAAAGGCGGCTACTTCACCGGCAAGTTCAGCCGGGACAAGCATCGGCAGGACTATTGCCGACATAGAAGTCAGCAATACCGCCCATACGATCACCTGAGTGACAGCTACCAGTCCCGTACCGATAATCTTTCCCATCATGATCTGCTGAGGCTTGACCGAGGTTACAATAAGCTCAAGCACACGGTTATTCTTTTCCTCGATGATACTTGTCATTACCATCTGTCCGTAAAGGATCAGGAACATGTAGAGGATAAATGACATGATGATACCGATCAGAGCGCTGACAGCCGATGATGATACTGTCGTATCGTCAGCCGTTTCGCCCAGACGGTAGGTAGGTAGCGGAACGTCGGCGTGTACCTCGTCGAGTATTGTCTGGAGATTTTCGATATTGTAAGCTTTCAGTCGTTCGTCCTCAACAATGCTTGAGAGTTTTGCCGAAATGGTCTGCTCGACTTCCATCGAGCCTCCGTCGCGGCAGTAGAGAGAGGCGTCGGCGGTATTTTCCACAAAATCGGGACCTATTATAAGGTAGCCGTCAAAGTCATTGTCGGCGGCTATTGAGTCAGTCGGCAGATCGGTGCGGGTAAATATTATTCTGTCGGTGTTCTCAAGATGCTGAGCGACAAATCCCGAGTTATCGATGACGGCAATGTGACGTGCTTCAGAGAAGTTCATATTCATGAGCAGCGCCGGTGCCACCATAAGTCCGATCATCAGTACCGGCATCAGGATGGTAGAGATAAGAAAACTTTTCTTGGTTACACGCTCGAGATACTCGCGGCGTATGATAATTCCTATTTTATTATTCATCGCGTGGGTTAAAGTATAGTGTGGATGATTCTTATTGAGAGTATTTAAGCCGGTTGTTATTGCAGACCGTGTTCGATATTGTAGTTGTTGACAGTCATGATGAAGATATCCTCCATCGACGGCAGATTGCGCTCCATCGAGCGGATGACAACCGAGTCGTTGACTGTCGAGATCAGGTCATGCAGGGTGACACCGTCGGCAGGAGCGACTACGAGCGTCGAGGCGTTAGCATCGTCAGCGACGGGAAGCACGTCGAGCGATGATGTCATCGCAGCGAGACGGTCGTTAAGAACTGAGATGTTGCCTTCGACCGTAAACGAGAAGCGGTTACCGCTGAGACGTTGGCGGAGTTCGGCTACATTCCCCGACAGGATGTTGCGTGACTTGTTGATGAGTGTTATGTTGTTGCACAGTGCTTCGACGCTTGCCATGTTATGGGTGCTGAATATGATCGTGGCGCCCTCGCGGTTGAGCTGCAGGATTTCATCTTTGAGCAGATTGGCATTGATAGGGTCAAATCCTGAGAACGGTTCGTCGAATATAAGTAGGCGCGGACGGTGGAGAACGGTAACGATAAACTGCACTTTCTGAGCCATACCCTTGGACAGATCTTCGACTTTCTTGTCCCACCACTCCGATATGCCGAATTTTTCAAACCATTGTTTCAGTGCCGTCGTTGCATCGTGACGCGACATCCCTTTCAGACGGGCGAAAAACAGAGCCTGTTCGCCCACTTTCATTTTCTTATAGAGCCCTCGCTCCTCGGGGAGATATCCTATTGAGGCGACGTCGCTCTCGACAAGTTGGTGACCGTTGAACAGTACCTTGCCGCTGTCAGGTGCCGTGATGTGGTTTATTATGCGTATTAATGTGGTTTTTCCTGCACCGTTAGGTCCGAGAAGTCCGTAGACCGATCCCTCGGGGATAGCGAGTGACACGTCATCGAGCGCCGTGTGACCGGTGAAGTGCTTGGAAACGTTTTCGACTTTTATAATGTCCATGTCGTTAATAAAATGTAGTTAAGGCAATCGGTGTTGCCATTTAATAATTGTTCTTATACTATATATGACGCATCTGAGTCCGATTAATTGCATCGGCAGTTGAAAAAAAGTGAAAAAAAGAAAATCCGCCACGCGCAAGTGACGGATTTTCAGCGGAATTACCAATTATTATCAAAACAATTTATATAAAATCAAGGATTTTAGTTTTCTGGGATGAGGTCTACGGCGTAGTACATCTTGCGACCGGTAGGATAAACTCCGGTGATGAACATTACATGGTCATAGTCTGAGCCGAGAGCCATGACCTCGCGGTAAATCTTTTCAATATCGTCCTGGGAGGTGACACGGTGACGGTTGACTTCGATAATGATAAATCCGTCTTTGATGCCTGCATCCTTGAATCGCCCGTCCTGGATGCCTGCGACCTGGACACCGTTGCGCAGGCCCAGCTGGCGTAATGTTTCTTCGGGAACTTTCTTGAATGCACATCCCAGGTCGGTTACATCCGATGCCTTGGTCAATCCGGTCGAACCCTGATTGTTGCGCAGAGTGACATTGATCGTTTTCTGCTTGTTGTCACGTATGACGGTGATATCGATGCGGTCGCCGGGGTGATGCTTAGCCATCTCTTCCTGAAGCTGTGCAGTGTTACCTGTCACATGATTGTCGATGGCAATGATGACGTCACCCTCTTTTATGCCGGCTTCAAGAGCCGCGCTGCGCTCGGATACTTCGCGGACATACAGACCGTTGTTGGTCGCCGTAATATTTTTCTCCTTGGCAAGCTGCGGGTCAAGCTCTGAAAAGACGACACCGAGATATGCGCGTTGTACGGTTCCGTAGTTCTTTATATCATCGACCACTTTACTTACAATCGATGTCGGGATTGCAAATGACGAACCGGAATAATTGCCTGTCTGCGAGTATATTGCCGTGTTGATGCCCACGAGCTGTCCGTCGAGATTCACGAGTGCTCCTCCCGAGTTGCCGGGATTGACAGCCGCGTCGGTCTGGATGTATGATTCAATGCCGCCGTTGCTGCCTGAGCGGGTGATTGTCGATATGTTGCGAGCCTTGGCGCTTACGATACCGGCTGTTACGGTCGATGTGAAGCCGAAAGGATTGCCTACAGCAAGCACCCATTCTCCCACTTTGAGCTGTTCCGAGTCGCCCATAGGGATGACATGCAGGTCGTCGGCATCAATTTTGATGAGGGCAAGGTCGGTAGTGGGGTCGGCTCCGATTACGGTAGCATTGAAAGTGCGGTTGTCGTTGAGCGTCACCTCGAGACGGTCAGCGCCGTCGATGACGTGGTTGTTTGTTACGATATATCCGTCTGACGATAGAATCACACCTGATCCAAGACCGGTCTGCTGAGGCTGTTGAGGCTGTTGCTGACGGGGCTGCTGGCGTTGTGACGGTCCTCCGAAGAAAAACTCGAAGAATGGATCGGAAGAGTAGGGCATCCCACCGTTCTGCACACGTGGCATGGCATAGCTTTTAATACTTACGACACCGTTGACAGTGTTTTCTGAGGCTTCTGTGAAGTCGGTGTTTACAGGGGTTGTTGTTACTGTTGTGCCGTTTACCGATACAATGACAAGTATCAGCAGCACGGCAAGCATAGCGTGAATTCCAAATTTTTTCATGTCTTGTCGGTTTGTTAAAAACGAAACGTTATTAAGTTAAAATTTAACTTTTCAACGGCAAATGTAATGTAATATTTTGGAACTGCACAATTGATTTCAGCAGATTAATATTATTTAAATTCTTGCTGTGCCGGCTAAAGGTATTTTATAATAAAATAGTGAAAAAGATGTGAAGTTGATGTGAATTTATGAATTAATAATTACATTTGCACATCATGACATCAAGACGCGGATATTCCATAATGGCTTTATTGATTGCTGTGACGGCGGGAAGTTGTCTGTTGTCATCGTGCGGCACCTCACGCCGTGCCCCGGTGATGACCGGCAGGGTGATTCCCGACAAAAAGCCTCACCGTGACAGCAGTGGCGACCCTCTTGATGCCGGCTTGTTGGCGCAGAAGATTGTGGAGGAGGCTCGCCGGTGGATCGGTACCCGATACGTCTATGGCGGACAGTCACATGACGGTGTTGACTGTTCGGGGCTCGTGATGGAGGTCTATCTGCGAGCATGCGGCATCAAGTTACCGCGCACCACCGTGACTCAGCGCGACTATGCCGCTGTGATTGACCGCGACAGGCTTGAACCGGGCGATCTCGTGTTTTTTACATCCAAGAGCAATGCACGACGCATTTCCCATGTGGGACTTTACATCGGCAGAGGGGAAATGATACATGCGTCGAGCAGCCGCGGAGTCATCGTCAGCCGTCTCAGCGACGAGTATTACCGTCGTCATTATCACTCTTCGGGGCGAGTGTTAAGCGCCACCGGGCAGCAGGCGGCGCCGGCATTAGTTTCGCCACCGCCGGTCATGGAGTCGACTGAACCTATAGATATCGATTCGGGTAAACTTCTTGATGATATACTGACTAATACACTCGATTCAATCTTCTCCGCGCCTGTTGCGGCGCCTTTTTCCGAATGATAGCAAAAACCCCCTCTCTGACGGTAATATATGACAGAGGTTGCGTCAAGGAACTATATATTCCTGCGCAACCTCGGTAAATTATCGTCTGTAGAAATTATCGGTTACTTATCCTGAACGAGAGAAAAAAGAAGTTCTTTACCGTCCTCGCTTTCCTCGATGTTGATCTTACCTTCACGGGCAAGCCATCCGGCAGCTGCATAAACCTCTTTCTCTTTAAGCTTGGTGACTTTCTTCAGCTGTTTTAAGCCTAAAACATCGGCTTCGTTGAGAGCATTCCACACGAGACCTGCATCACAACCGATTTTTGTTACATTCATTTTAGTTAAATTTTTAATTGTTAGACTTTAATATAATAAGGAATAATACTCAATTTTGTTTTTTCAAGATGCAAAAATATGTAATATTTTCTAATTCCTCAACATTTTATAGCTGTTTTTAACTGTTTGGTGACATTTATGGCGTTTTTTACTGTCAGAAATAGCATGTGCGTCTTATTCGCAAGATATTTCGGGAAAATTTCCTGAAGTAATTGGAGGCACGATTTTTTTTTGAAAAAAGTATTTCAAAATTTTGCAGATAAAAAAAATGTCCTTACCTTTGCACCGTTGTTAAGCGAAACAACATCGCATGGCGATTTAGTGTAGTGGCCTAGCACGCCACCCTCTCACGGTGGAGACCCGGGTTCGATTCCCGGATTCGCTACTAATAAGAGCTGTTTTTCTTCTGAAAGACAGCTCTTTTAGTTTTTAAGCACTAAAAAATAGTCGATAATCATTATATTCTACACCGATGTCGACGCTGAAAAAAAAACAGCTCGGGGGAGGAAGTAACAGATGAAACTGACATAGACGCCCTGAAGGGACTCGCCACAGGGTGCATGGGTATGGGTATTGCTGACTTTGAGCAGATGACTCCTTCGGAGTTCCGGGCGGCTTGGGATGCGTGGCTTAACCGGGAGAACCGGCGCGATCAGGGGGAGTGGGAGCGAGCCCGTTGGATTGCGATGTTCATACTCATGCCCTGGTCGGGTAAAAAGTCTCTACGCCCGAGAGATATCGCTGTGTTCCCCTGGGAGCGTCAACAGACCGATAGTGCACAAAAGAAACTCCCGGAAGCAGAACTATCCCGGGAGGAAATTATATTACGTTACGAAGCAGCTAAAAAAGCAAGAGGACTAAAGTGATGTTAAAGGAAACGTTTATGACCTACTGTTGAATGAGGATTGAATGCATTTATGAGTAAATATAGCCCCGCGCCAACGCCACCTACTATAATCACTATATAAGAGACCCAAATAAGGATGGTCCATAATATCTCTTTTATTACGTCGAAAAATCCCATATAGACTAATTTTTAGTTTATGCAAATATAATAATTAAATAATTAACCTGCAAGAAAAGTTCCGAAAAATAATATAAAAAAAGTAAAAATGGCAAATGTTGGAATAGATATACGGTTTACATCTAACGGAAATTCCGTAATGGGACAATTGACGGCAAACTCTGATCGGTTAGCTAAATCTATTGTTGCGGTTAAGAAAAAAGTTGACAGCATTACCGGTTCTTTTGAGAGTTTTGTCAATACTTGCGCGTCTATGGGTTTTGCATTTCAATCGGCTGTAGACGGTTTGGATAAGCTCGCCGAGCCGACCATAAGTTTTGACAAGGCGATGCGGGCGGCAAACACCATGGCGGGGAAAGGTGCCGATGATTTCAAGAAGTTGAGCTCGAGTGTCAGCGGGCTTGCCAAAGAGATACCGCTCGCACGCGAAGCGCTTGCCGGAGGATTGTATCAGGGCGATCGATCAGTCGATTGAGGCTACGGCGGAACGGTATGAGGTCAGTCGGGTGGATTTGGCGATTAGTTTTGCCGGTTTTTTACCGATTTCTTCTTTTAGGTATTCCCAGAACGGTTTAAGTTTTGAAAGTAATTGTGTTTCACCGCACAGTGTCTCGCTGTAGTAGCCGAAAATCGCGGAGTGGAGCTTTAGGATATGCTCAAGACGTTTAGTGCGGTCCCACGGCTGTCGCTCGCGCCACTCGTTGATGAGTGACGGTCGTGCCAGCATGCCGCGACCTATCATTATTCCCTCGATCTGTGGAACCCGGTCGATTACACGGTCGATGTCATCGGGTGTTCTGATCTCCCCGTTGAACACTATCGGGTGGCGCGACATGTCGGCGAGTTGACCGAAGGAATCAAAATGCAGTTCGCCTCCATATTGTTGGACAGCTGTGCGCGGATGAACCGTCAGATGGCTGAGAGGCATGAGATTTATGATGTCAATCGCCCCGCGCCACTCGTCGGGGCTCTTCACTCCGAGTCTCATCTTTACCGAAAATGTTATCTCGGGATGCTCTGACATGATTGCCGCAATGTCGTTCATCTCCCGATGCCGGGCGAGAAATCCCGCTCCGCGTCCGCGGTTGACCTGGGGAGGAAACGGACACCCCATGTTGATGTCGACACATCGGTGACCGGTGTCGGCGACTGCGGCAAGTAAAGTTGAAAACTCGGCTGCGTCGCGCACGATTATCTGCGGTATGAGATTATGGTTGGCGTTAAGCGGCGACGTTATTTCGCGCATGTCGCGCCGGCGTGGAGCTCCGTCATCGAGACGGATAAACGGTGAGTAATAGCACGTTGCACCGCCGTAGATTGCGGCGTGGAAATGGCGGAACGGTGCTTCAGTGAATCCTTGGAGCGGTGCGACGTGGATAGCGGGTGTCATGAGTTGCGGGAATTGGGAAACAGGAATATGATAGAGAGAATCACCATCAGTGCCAGTGCCCACGGGTAGTAAAGATAGATAAACGGGGCGGCAGGCGATATTCCCACGAGCGATGTCGCAAGCAGAGTCTGTGCCCCGTAGGGGATGATGCACTGGACGATGCACGAACAGGAATCGAGTAGCGAGGCGCTTTTACGGGGCGAGATGCCGTATCGGTGAGAAATCTCGCGGGAGATCGATCCGACGGTAATGATGGCTACGGTATTGTTAGCTGTGCAAAGATTGACGATGCTGACCAGGAGCGCAATGCATGTCTGTCCTCCGCGACGTCCGCTGATACGTGCTGTCATGCATTGCAGCAGCCATGCTATGCCTCCCGACGCTTTTATTATGCCAAGCATTCCTGCCGACAGGAGCGTGATGATTATCAGATTTCCCATCGAGTCGATGCCGTCGCCCATGAAGCCGAGCAGATCGAGCAGCTGAAAGCCCTCGGTGAGCCCGAGCAGGGTCGCCGTAATGATCCCGAGCAGCAGTACGACCGTCACGTTCATACGCATTACAGCCGTTATAATAACGATGAGGTAGGGGATGACGAGCCACCATGAGTGATGTTCATGAGGTGCCGGCACCGGTGATGTCCCGGGTTTTACGACCATGTAGATGATGAGTGTGATGACGGCTGCGGGCAGAGCTATCCACATATTGGCACGGAACTTATCAGCCATTTCGCATCCTTGTGAACGGGTAGCGGCGATAGTGGTGTCGGAGATGAATGACATGTTGTCGCCGAAGAAAGCTCCGCCGAGGACTACGGCGATATAAAATGCCGTGTTACCGCCTCCGGCTGCCGAAAACTCGGCGGCAAGCGGTGCGAGAGCGACAACTGTTCCCACCGACGTGCCGACAGCAAGCGATATGAAACATGCGGCGGCGAACAATCCGGGGACGATCCACCCCTGTGGCAGAATGTCGAGAGTGACACTGACGGTCGCTTCGACGGCACCGATCTTTCCTGCTACCGAGGCAAATGCTCCGGCAAGGATGAAGATCCAGATCATGTAGATAATGTTGCTGTGACCTGCCGCACGCGAGAAAATTTCAATACGCTCGAGCAGCGGACGGTCTCGCATGATGGCGATCGCCCATGCCGATGCCGCGAGGATGGCGACCGAGATAGGCATTTTGTAGAAATCGCCGAGTATCAGCGATACTACAACATAGATGGCAAGAAAAACGATGACCGGCGACAGAGCGAGCAAGCCCTGCGAGCGGGAGACTCGTTGGGTTGATTTATTCATTTCTCTAATTGATGGAATTGCAAAGTTAGCGCTTTATTTTGCTTTTAAGACAGATGCTTTGCATTATTTAACGACCTGATAGAATGTTTTATGCTGTTTTGGAGTTGCATTTGATAGAAATTAAGTCTACTTTTGCATTAAAGAATCATCCTACTTATATACGAGGTGAAAAATATGAAGTTATACAGTATATTCCTTTCTGTTGCGATTGCCGCAACTCTGGCATTGACAGGCTGTCAGCCTAAGATGACGACTAAGATTGTTTATAAAGCTCCCGTGATAGTGTCATCCGATGATGTGGTCGTTTACAGTCCTTATGTGGAGGCTCCTGCCGATGCCGTGGTCATAGGGACCGTGTCGGTGCGTGATACAGGTTTTTCGGGCAATCACGAGTACTCCGATGTGATCGAGACGATAAAAGAGATAGCAGCCGACAATGGAGGCAACGCCGTGAAAGTCACCCGACGCTCCAAGCCGCAGGCTCTTTCTCATGTCACGTATAACGTCGATGCGACGATATTATTAATAGACACTTCCGCGCCGGAGCGGGAAGAGGAAGCCGGTCAAACGTCCAAATGATGAACGATAGCTGTCTTGTTGTCAGAAACACCGGTAGCTGGTATGCTGTCCTGACACCTTCCGGTGAGATTGTCAATTGTAAAATCAAAGGAAATTTCCGCCTGAAAGGGATACGGACTACCAATCCTGTCGCTGTCGGTGACCGTGTCGTGATTACGCCTAATCCCGACGGGACGGCTTACATAACGGCAATCGAGCCGCGGAGCAATTATATCATACGCCGTGCCAGCAACCTGTCAAAGGAGGCTCACATTCTCGCGGCAAATATCGACAGGGCGGCTCTGATTGTCACGCTGATCCATCCCGAGACCTCCACTACGTTCATCGACCGGTTTTTAGCTACGGCGGAGGCTTATCGTGTCCCGTCAATGGTAGTTATCAACAAGACCGACCTGCTCGAGACCGACGAGGACCGCGAGCTGCTCGATGCCGTCACTTATCTTTACCGTTCGATAGGCTATGAGGTCCTGCATGTGTCAGCTAAGACCGGCAGCGGTATCGATGAACTGCGCAGATGTCTTGAAGGTAAAATCACTCTTCTTTCCGGCAACTCGGGAGTGGGCAAATCGTCAATCATCAATGATCTCATCCCGGGACTAGACCTGCGCACGGGTGCCATCTCCGACAGTCATGACACGGGAATGCATACGACTACTTTCTCCGAAATGTTTGCTCTCCCTGCCGGCGGCTACATAATAGACACGCCGGGGATACGCGGTTTCGGCACGATAGAAATGGATGAGCACGAGGTCGCTCACTTCTTCCCTGAGATATTTGAAATAGGCAGAAACTGCCGGTACAGCGACTGCACTCACACTCATGAGCCGCATTGTGCCGTGCTTGAGGCGCTTGAAGAAAACCGTATCGCTCAGTCGCGCTACGCGTCCTATCTCAGTATTCTTGACGATACGGCACCTGACAAGTACCGTAAACCATTCTGATGATTATATGAAAAATGCTGATCATGCCGAGATTGTGATGCTCGGAACAGGGAGCGCGTTTCCGCGACACAGCTACAACACATGTTTTCTTGTAAGAGATCAGTCGTTCACTATGCTTGTCGATGCCGGTGGCGGTATCGAGATTCTGTCAAAGCTGCGGGACGCGGCTGTCGAACCGGGCGATCTCGACTATATGTTTGTTTCGCATGTGCACACGGATCATATACTGGGCGCCGTGTGGGTCATACGCAGTATAATCAACAGGCTGAATTATCATGACGGAGACAGTCACCGTCGTCTCTGTTTTTTCGGTAACGCTGATGTCATAGAGACGCTGCTGACGATATGCCGCATGACACTGCTGAAAAGTAATTACGACCGTATCAAGGATGCCGTTGAGTTTATTACCGTTGCCGAAGGCGACGAGTGGCAAGTCGGTGATGCCGTTATCCGATTTTTTGATGTTGGCGCGGCAAATGTGAGCCAGACCGGTTTTACGTTGATACTTCCTTCGCGCCGACGTGTCGTATGCCTTGGTGACGAGGCTGTTACTCCGCGTAACATACAATATGCGCGCGGTGCCTCATGGCTGTTGTGCGGAGCTTATTGCCGGTATGCCGACCGTGACACCTTCCATCCTTACGAGAAGCATCATTTCACTGTGCGCGACGTGGCGATCCTTGCCGGCGAAGCCGGTGTCGATAACCTTGTCATGTATCATAGCGAGGATGTCTCGGGCGACAGGCGCCGGGAATTATACACAGCCGAGGCTGCCGAATTTTTTCACGGCAATATTCATGTTCCGGGCGACGGCGATGTCCTTGTCATTGACTGAGACTGCCGCCAGACGTGATTTATTCCACGGCATTGAATGTCAGAGTCGCCGGTTTCAGTAGAGGCGAGCTGAATCTCACGGTCACTTCACCGGGTTTCCCTGTCGTCTTTATATAGGCAAGAAGCCGACCGCCGTTGGCTCGGTGGACATTGTCGGTATAATCGGTCATATCGGTATTGTTGCTCCCCTCGAGTCCGAGCAGTTTTGCCGGTCCCTGGATAAAGCAGCGGATATTGTTGTCAGCGAGTTTTACAAGATTGCCGTCATCGTCAAGAACCTCTACGGTCACATGCACGGTAGCTCCGTCAGCCGATACAGTGTCGCGGTCAATGGTTGCCCGCAATGCGTATGGACGTCCCGATGTCACGATAGTATAATCGGCTGTCACGTTGCCGTCGGCATCACATCCCTCAGCGACAAGAGTGCCGGGAGAGTAGGGTATATCCCAGTATATGACTCCGGTCTCGTCGTCTAACGGTTTCATGGCTCCGACCTCGTTGCCGTTTAGAAGGAGACGTGCCTGCGGAGCGTTTGTGTAGCACACCACGCGTATTGTCATGCCCTCCTCGTAGTTCCATATATCCGGAGCGTCAATTGACACCCAGTTATGATTATTGTGGCGGCGCTGAAACAGAGGATATGTCCCGATGTAGACCACCGGGCTGTCGCTCCATAAGGCTGCACGGAAATGTCCGCGGGGTTTGGGGAAGCTGCCGAAGTCGAGAAGTCCCGTATTGAGTCCGCGCGAAGGCCATCGCCCCGATTCACCGAGATAATCGGTACCGGTCCAGATGAATTGTCCGAATATGAAGTCATTGTCCCTTACTGCTCGCCACGCTTCATAGTCCGAGCGATTTTCGCTGCCATATATTATACGGTCGGGATAGGTCTCGTGGTCGATATCGTAACGTGACTCGGTGTAATTGTATCCTACAACATCAATGGCGTCGGGATATTCCGTTTCATTTGACATCACGACACCGGCGAGTGCTCCTGTGACGGGACGTGACGTGTCGACAGCTCTGATACACGTAGCAAGACGTTTTGCGATCTTGCCGATGCGTTCGGCATTGGGTGCCTCGGGATCATAACCTCCATACATGGGCTGACTGATCTCCGACCCGTCAAGAATGGGGTGGGAGTAAGGATCGTTGGGATAGTCAACTTCATTGCCTACGCTCCATAGGAATATCGAAGGATGGTTGCGGTCACGCCTTACCATGTCGGTGACATCGCGCTCGATCCACTCTTCAAAAAAGTCATAAGAGCCGTCAAATCCCGGCGTGCCGGTGTTCCAGCCTTTTATCCATTTGCGTTTGGGAAACTCCCACTCGTCCGAAGCCTCGTCCATGACCAGGAGACCGAGTCGGTCACAGAGGTCATAGAAAACCGGTGCCTGAGGATTATGTGAGCAGCGTATGGCGTTGACTCCGATAGCCTTCAGGTTGCGCAGACGCCGTTCCCAGACCTCTTCGGGCACGACAGCTCCAAGCGTACCGGCATCATGATGCAGACACACACCTTTGACTTTCATCCAGTTACCGTTGAGCGCAAATCCTTTGTCGGGATCAAATTTCAGTTCTCGCAGACCGACCGTAGTAGTGGTTCCGTCAATACGTTTGTTCCCGGCATATAGTGATGTCTCGAGGGTATAGAGATAGGGGGTGTTGAGATCCCACCGCTTTGGATCGCGCAGATTGAGTTTCAATTCACACTGTCCGTCCGTTACACGTTGTGACGATGTAGCCTTTACATTGCCTGAAGCGTCGAGCAGACGTGCCTTTACAGTAAGCCGTCCGTCGGCAGAGTCAGGGTTGTCAACCGATACATTGACTTTTATTTCGGCTTTGCGGTCGGTCAGTCTGACAGTTTCGTAGCCCACACCCCATTGCGAGATATGAGTCTCCGGCGAGCTTACAATCCACACGTCGCGGTATATGCCTGATCCGGTGTACCAGCGCGAGTCGGCATATCGGCTGTGGTCGATCTCGACAGCAAGCACGTTGTCCCCCTCATGAAGATACGGTGTCATGTCATACATGAAGGACGAGTAGCCATTGGGGCGCTCGCCGAGCAAATGCCCGTTGAGATATACTTTGCTGCGGTTGTAGGCTCCTTCAAAGTAAATGTAGTGGCGATCAGCTGTATCGGTGATCTCAAAGTGTTTGCGATACCATCCTATGCCTCCGGGCAGATAGCCGGTGCAACTTGCAAGCGACGGAGATAATTGTCCTTCTATTGACCAGTCATGCGGAAGGTCAAGAAGTCGCCACGTTGAATCATTGTATTCCGGTTGTATAGCGGTTGAATCGCCATCGAGTGTAAACAGCCATCCGCGGTTGAATTTCTTTGCATCACCGAATGATACCTGTGCAGCAGCCGACCAGGTAAGGAGTATGGCAATTGCAGCAAATAAGTTTCTCATTTTTATGGTATTATTAAACAGGGCAGATTGAGCTGCACTAAAGTAAGCGCAAGTCAGTCTGCCCCGTCAGATTTTCAATTATGTTACGTAATACTCAGTTTCAGGCTTTGAGTTTCTCGATAAGGGTATCGTAGGCCATAGCGAGTCCTTCTGCATCCTTTCCACCTGCCTGAGCAAATCCGGGCTGACCGCCACCACCGCCTTTGATGGCACGGGCTGCCTCACGCACTAATGTGGAGGCGTTATAACCGTTCTTCACGAGGTCCTCGGTAAACATCACGGTGAGCAGCGGTTTGCCGTTGATGTCAGAAGTAGCAGCGACAAATGCGGTGTTCTCGGGGGAGAGGGCGCGAACATTGAATGCAACGCCTTTCACTACGTCGGGGACTCTTACTCCGTTCATGGTGACAACCTTGATGCCGTGGATTTCAATGGCTTTCTCAAGATGTGCTTTGGCAAGATTGGCAACACGTTCGTTGAAATAGTCCTCAGCCTGGCGACGGAGATCGGCATTCTCATCTATAGCCTTGCGTATTGCTTGAAGCACGTTGGGCGCATTGTTCAACATTCCGGATATTTCTTTCATGGTATTAGCCATGTCATCGATGGCTTTTTCCACGTTTTCACCTGTGATAGCCTCGATACGTCTGATGCCTGCCGCAATACTGCTTTCCGAGATAATTTTTATCATACCGATGTTACCGGTGTTGTCGACATGAGTACCGCCACAAAGTTCCACGGAGTCACCATATTTGATAACACGGTCGGATACAGCATTATTTGCGGCTTGACGCTCATTGTCTCCAACTCCGGTTAGT
>CAYTWG010000020.1:0-34633 GCA_964442005.1 uncultured Bacteroides sp.
CCCCCTATCACGAAGCCGCCCGACATACAAACGATGTCGGGCGGCTTTTTTTATGTCCGTTTATGTCTTGTTCCATACTATTTTGCAATTAATCCAATTAGTCCTATTTTATGATTATAGATTTAAAATGTTACTTATATTATTGAATTGTCGCTTGTGCAAGAATAAATAAGTTTATTCAACTTAACGTATATTAACTATATGTAGAGATGTCTGAGAAAAAATGTATGTATCTTTGCGCTATTCTAAATCTTTAATTAACAAGTTTATGGAACAAGATCCTAATATAATAAAGCAGTCTGAGACTACTGAACAGCAGCCGATTCAGCAAACAATAATAATTAATCAACCTAAAAGCAACGGCATGGGAACGGCAGGTTTTGTGTTGGCTCTTGTCGCTTTATTCCTTGGTTGGATTCCGGTATTGGGTTGGATTATGTGGTTTCTTGGTACGCTTTTCTCTTTGATTGGTGTATTTAAGCAGCCGCGTGGTTTGGCTATTGCCGGGTTGGTAATTTCGTTTATTGGACTAATTGTCGTAATAGTTTTAGCAGGCGTTATTCTCGCTGCTGTCGGTATGAGTAGTTGCGTTTATTGAAAAAATCACATATGCATAATAAAAGCCACCACTTGGATTCAAGTGGTGGCTTTTATTATGCATATGTATGTTTATTGCCGTTTTTGTCAGAGTGGCATCGCATCCGATGCCTTTTCATCAGTGATGGCGATGTCAATGACTTCTTTGACTGATTTTACGTAGTGGAATGTGAGACCGCTGATATATTTCTCGTTTATTTCGTTTACGTCTTTGCGGTTTTCGTCCGATAAGATAATGTCGGTTATTCCGGCACGTTTGGCTGCGAGGATTTTCTCCTTTATGCCACCTACAGGAAGAACTTTTCCGCGTAAGGTAATTTCTCCGGTCATGGCAATATGGTCCTTGACCTTTAACTGTTTGAATGTCGAAACGATGGATGTCGCCATTGTTATACCTGCCGACGGTCCGTCCTTGGGTATTGCCCCTTCCGGTACGTGAATATGCAGATTGTATTTGTCAAAGAGCGTGGAGTCGATACCTAGTTGTCGTGCATGAGACTTGACATACTGAAAGGCAATAACAGCAGATTCCTTCATGACGTTTCCAAGATTGCCGGTTAGAGTAAGCTTCTCGCCCTTTCCTTCCGATAAGGACGATTCTATGAAAAGAATCTCTCCACCAACTGCTGTCCATGCGAGACCTGTCACTACGCCGGCATAGTCATTATTCTCATAGCGGTCGCGGGAGTATCGTGGTTGCCCAAGATAGTCAATGACGGCATTACTGTCTATAAGTTGGTTATAGTCGGTATTACTGATTTTTTTAAGGATGATTTTGCGTATTATCGCTGCAAGTTGTTTTTCAAGTTGGCGTACACCGCTTTCTGAGGTGTAGCCTTCTATGATCGATATCAGAGCGTCATCAGTAAATGTCAGTCCATCATTGTCTATGTTGTTATCTTTCAACAGACGAGGGATAAGGTGGCGACGTGCGATTTCTATTTTTTCCTCTAACAGGTATCCTGAAATATCGATTATCTCCATGCGGTCGAGCAGAGGCTGCGACAGGGTCGAAAGTGTATTAGCGGTAGCAATGAACAATACGTTCGAGAGATCATAGTCCAGATCAATATAATTGTCATGGAAATGGCAATTCTGTTCAGGATCGAGAACTTCAAGAAGGGCTGCCGCAGGATCCCCCTTAAAGTCCTGACCGATTTTGTCAACCTCATCGAGCAGAAGTACCGGATTGGTTGAACCGGCACGCTTCATCGCGTCAATAATTCGACCGGGCATCGCACCGATGTACGTACGTCTGTGACCTCGTATCTCGGCTTCGTCATGTAGACCGCCGAGGGATACTCGTTGATATTTACGACCCATAGCTCTTGCGATAGACTGTCCTAGGGATGTTTTGCCTACGCCCGGAGCTCCAACAAGACATAGGATTGGTGCTTTGCCGGCCGGATTATTCATCAGCACGGCGAGTTGTTCCAAAATGCGGTCTTTAACTTTGTCCAGCCCGTAGTGATCGTTATTAAGAATTTCTTTTGCCTTTACAAAGTCGGTATTTTCAGTATCGCTGGTGTCCCAGGGCAAGTCAAGCAATGTCTCGAGATAAGAATACTGAACCGAGTAATCAGGACTTGACGGATTGAGTCGTCTAAGTTTATCAAGCTCTTTGTTGAATGATTTTCTGACATTTTCAGGAAATGTAGTCTCGTCGGCACGTTGCCTTAGGTTCTCGGCATCATCCGAGTCACCATACAGTTCCTGTCGCAAGGCTTCCATCTGTTGTTGTAAAAAGGCGTTGCGCTGCTGTTCGCTCATGGAATCTTTAGCTCGAGACTGTATGTCGCGCAGCAGTTCAACCATTTCTTCACTCCGAGATAACTCTGTGAGCAACGCAAATGCACGATCTTTTAACCGATAGCATGTGAGCAGTTTTATTTTTGCCTTTGTATCCATCGGGAGCTGGGTGGCAACCATGTTGACAATTCCGACCGGATCATCAAAATTTGAAAGATTGAAAACCATATCTTCCGGACTGTCAGGCGTGTTTTTTAGGATTTTCAGCGTCTTGTCCTTAATAGAGGCGGCAAGAGCGAGAAACTCTTTGTCATTTTTACGCGGGAACACATCGTTTACGACTTTAATTGTAGCCGATAACTCAGCTTCCGGCATTGTCTTGTGACTCCCGCTTCCGGTTATCTTGAATTTTTCACGCGCTTTAACAATAGCCGAATGGCTGCCATCAGGGAGATTAAATATCTGAATGACGTCGGCTATCACACCATAGGGGTATAAGTCACCGGGTATCGTCGGGTTTTCAATCTGAGGATCCGACTGACACACGATTCCTATGGGAATGTTGCGCTCGGATGCAAGCTGAGCTGTTTTAAGTGAGTTCTGGCGTCCTAAAGTTATAGGTATTGTCACACCGGGGAACAGCACTAAATTCCGAGTCGGAAGAATTGGCAGGTCGTTAAGGTCGATAGGAGCAGTTTTTCGGTCTCCGGATAAATCGAAATGTCCTATTGATACAATTGCAGGCTTGTTATCTTCGTTGGAAAAATTCATTATCTTTAAGTCAGTTTAGTTCTTTTCTAAAATTATGGCTGAGAGTTGCCGTCGGTTACGTTATTACTCATATGAATCTATCGTGATAAACAACTCTGCCGTATGAATATAGCAAAACGGATGCCAAAGTTACAAAATATTGCTCTAACCTCGAAATTATCTGTGCTTTCAAATGAAAAAAACGTCAGAAATGTAAACTTATATCACTTAAAAACGTTTCATAAGCAGAGGGATATATTTTATGCCCGTTTCAACGTTAGAAATATTTTTTTCGCAGATTAAATTTATCAAAATGAAGGTTCGACAATTCATCATATCAATATTGCTGGGATTCAGTTGCATTGCGCCAATGAATTTGACCGCGCAAGAGTTGTCGTCGGTGATGTCGGATAGTATATCGGTTTCATCCATGACGTCTCCGGCTGATAGCATTTCAACTCATAATAAGGAGAATATAGTTCAGAGAGTCATCCGTTATTTCAACGAGTCAAATGATGTGAAGAAAGACAAGGCATTTGATTTCAGCGTTATCGGCGGTCCTCATTATTCATCTGATACTAAGTTCGGTATTGGAATCGTTGCAGCCGGACTCTACAGCACTAACCGCAGAGACTCACTTACGCCTCCGTCAAATGTGACATTATATGGCGACGTATCAACAATCGGTTTCTATAAAATCGGTATCCGCGGTAATAATCTGTTTTACCGGGATAAATATCGGTTGAACTATAAAATTTATTTTTCATCCATGCCGAGTAAGTTCTGGGGAATAGGTTATGTCAATAATATAAATGATGATAATGAAACTGACTATAAGCGTCTCCAGTCAGAATTGCTTGTCGATTTCCTGATTCAGCCGTTTGATAATTTCTTTATCGGTCCGGCGATGAATTTTAAATATGCCAAAGGTATAGTGACCGGTGGTGGCAGTGATTATCTCTGGGATGGCGAGGACATGAAAACATTTAACTACGGTATAGGTTTTACGCTGTCTTATGACACCCGAGATCACATGACCAATCCTTATAAAGGACTGTTTATATCGCTTGAACAACGATTCTATCCCCGATTTTTAGGGAATACATATAGATTCAGTAGTACGCAGTTTACAACCAATTTTTATAAAACCGTGTGGAAAGGCGGTGTGATAGCGACACAGCTTCATGCTATGCTGACTTATGGTAATACACCTTGGAGTATGCTTGCTACGTTCGGTGGCAGCGACAATATGAGAGGGTATTATGAAGGACGGTTTTGTGATAAGAACGAGATCGATGCCACAATTGAATTGCGTCAGCACGTATGGCGGCGCAGCGGTGCTGTCGTATGGGTAGGAGCCGGAACAATATTCCCCCGGTTCTCGCAGTTGGAAGCTCGTCGTATATTGCCCAATTATGGTATTGGCTACCGTTGGGAATTTAAGAATAGGGTTAATGTGAGACTTGACCTTGGATTTGGAAAACATCAAACAGGATTTGTATTTAATATCAATGAAGCATTTTAGTAAAATATTCGCATTTTTCAAGAGAGTGAATATTCTTGCAGTCGTTTATCCATTACTGCTGATCGTTCCGAACATATTGCTTGACTTTACCGAGAATCTTTCTCTGTTGTCGAGGATCGTAAATATATTGCTCCCTCTCGGTTTTTATTTCCTTGTAATCGCATCATGGCGTAAAGTCGGATGGACTTCATTGTTTCTGTTCCCTTTTGCTGTCCTTGCGTCATTTCAGATCGTATTGCTCTATCTTTACGGCGAGTCGATAATTGCGGTCGATATGTTTCTGAATGTTGTGACCACCAGTGTGTCTGAAGCGTCGGAACTGCTCGGAAATCTGGCTATTGCAATTGTTGTTATCCTTGTTTTGTATCTCCCTGCTATTATATGGAGTATATATTCATTGGTAAAAAAACTTTATACGACAAAACCTTGCCGTACAACTCTCTCTTCAATCGGAGTCGCACTATTGATTGTTTCGGGAGTTTTATCTATTGTAGGTTATACCACGGAACGGATGTTCTCACTTAAATACAATGTATTCCCGATTAATGTGATTAACAATATAAAAGTAGCGGTTGACCGTACTGTCGAGACACGTAATTATCCATTTTCATCGGCTGGATTCAGATATAACTCCCGAGCCACCCATGATGAGGATGACCGTGAGATCTACGTAATGGTGATAGGGGAGACATCCCGAGCTATTAACTGGCAGCTTAACGGATATGAACGTGAGACCAATCCGTTGCTTTCCCGTCAGTCCTCTTTGGTGTCATTTGATCATGCTCTCTCTCAGTCTAACACGACACATAAAAGTGTCCCTATGATCATGTCACCTCTGTCAGCGATTAACTTTGAAGAGATTCCTATTTACAAGAGTATTATTACCGCATATAAGGAAGCCGGGTTCCACACTACCTTTCTTTCAAACCAGAGCCCTAACCGTTCATATACCGAATTTTTCGGAAATGAAGCCGACACTGTGGTATATTTGCCTTCAGACAATACTTATCATTCATTTGACGGCGATCTTATTAAGGCTATGGAGAAATGTATCTCCGATACCACTTACAAGAAACAATTTATCGTGATGCATACTTATGGCTCTCATTTTAAATATTCAGAGCGTTATCCTGAGCAGTTTAGTGTGTTTAAGCCCGATCTTATTGTCGAGGCAAGTAGTCTTAATCGAGATAATCTGATAAATGCTTATGATAATTCAATACGATATACCGATTATTGCCTCAATGGTGTCATCGAGTTATTGAAGAAAAGTGGCGCTGTCAGTGCCATGATTTATTCGTCAGACCACGGCGAAGACATTTTCGATGACTCGCGCGAAAGATTTTTGCATGCTTCACCTGTTCCGACGTATTATCAGCTTCATGTCGCCATGCTCGGATGGCTTTCTGACAGCTATAACGATAAATATCCCCAGGCATTGCCTAACATGAAGAAAAATGCCGGTAAGTATGTATCATCTACTCTGTCTGTATTTAATACGATACTTGATCTCTCAGGAGTCGAGACTCCTTACCTTGAGAAGCAGTTTTCAGTTGCCGATAAGATTTATACCGAACCACTTCCGATGTATATTAATGATTTAAATTCTCCGGTAATGTTGCGTGATTGCGGTATAAAGAAATCTGATGTTGCAAAATTTGAGGGATTGGGGATTTTGTAAATTTGATATTGCTTTATATTGGATAAAGTTTTCTAAAATAAAAATTAACAACCTTATAATCAAAGTATTGCAAAAATGGAGGTGCTTTAAAGTTTTCCAAAATGAAATTTTGTGATAAAATAAGAAAGAATTTTCTTTGATTAAGAGAAAATTCTTTCTACCTTTGTGCCTGTCTGAATTTCATTTCAGTGCAGGTTTTTATTTTGCAAATATACTCTTAACTCCATAATCTCAACATGATTCAAACAGTAGTAAAGCGCGATGGTCGCATCGTAGGATATAATGAAGAAAAAATCAAAGCCGCAATACGTAAAGCGATGCTCCAGACTGAGCTTGGCGAGGACGAAGCGCTTATAATGAAAATAGCTGACCGTATAGGTGTCACCGGTCGTGAGCAGATGACTGTAGAAGAAATTCAGGATCGTGTGGAACTTGAGTTGATGAAAAGTCCGCGTAAGGAGGTCGCCAAGCGCTATATTGCCTATCGTGATATGCGCAGCATTGCCCGCCGGGCTAAGACACGAGATATCTTTCTTGAGATCATAGAGGCGAAAAATAACGATATCACGCGCGAAAATGCCAATATGAACACTGATTCGCCCGCGGGTATGATGATGAAATTTGCCAGCGAGACAACCAAGCCGTTTGTTGATGACTATCTTCTCTCTGACGAAGCGCGCGAAGCTGTCAAAAATGGTTATCTTCACATTCACGACAAGGATTATTATCCTACCAAGAGTTTGACATGCGTGCAACATCCGCTTGATCGTATTCTTGATGCCGGGTTTATCGCCGGACACGGAGAGTCACGTCCGGCAAAACGTATTGAGACTGCGAGCATAATCGGTTGTATATCGCTTGAGACAGCGCAAAATGAGATGCATGGAGGTCAGGCAATCCCGGCATTTGATTTTTATCTTGCGCCCTATGTGCGCTCGTCGTTTATTGAAGAGGTCAAAAACGTCGAGAATATGATGGGTGAGGATTTGTCAGATCTCTACAATATAGATATAAAGGATTATCTGAAGCGCCCGCTTGATGGATTGACCGGTAAGGAACGCGGGTTGCAACACGCTGTTAACCGTACTGTTTCGCGCGTACATCAGGCGATGGAGGCATTCATACATAATATGAATACAATTCATTCTCGTGGCGGTAATCAGGTGGTATTTAGTTCGATAAATTACGGTACCGACACGTCGGCTGAAGGTCGATGCATTATACGCGAACTTCTTCAGTCTACCTATGAAGGTGTTGGTAACGGTGCGACTGCAATTTTCCCTATTCAGATATGGAAGAAAAAACGCGGAGTCAACTATCTGCCTGAGGATCCTAACTATGACCTGTATAAATTTGCATGCAAGGTGACGGCTCGCCGCTTTTTCCCTAATTTCGTAAATCTTGATGCTACGTTCAACTTTCATGAAAAGTGGGATGCCAATGATCCTAAGCGCTACATGTATGAAGTCGCTACAATGGGTTGTCGTACACGTGTTTTTGAGAATCGTTATGGCGAAAAAACATCTATCGGACGAGGTAATTTGAGCTTTTCGACAATTAATATCGTGCGTCTTGCCATCGAGTGCATGAATATCAAGGACCCCGAGGAACGGGTAGACCGATTCTTTAAAAAACTTGATGACGTGCTTGATATTACGGCACGTCAGCTTTGCGACCGCTTTAATTTCCAGAAAACGGCGCTTGCCAAGCAGTTCCCGCTTCTCATGTCAAAACTTTGGAATGGGGCTTCATCACTCGGTGCCAATGATACTATCGAGCCGGTTATCAATCAGGGTACTCTCGGTATCGGATTTATCGGACTTGCCGAGTGTCTCGTAGCTCTTACCGGTAAGCACCATGGAGAAAGTGAAGAGGCACAGAAACTTGGTCTCAAAATCGTTTCTCACATGCGTAGCCGGGTTAATGAGTTCTCGGAAAAATATGGTCATAATTTCTCTGTTCTTGCAACTCCTGCCGAGGGGCTGTCAGGTAAATTTACTGTAAAAGACCGTAAATCATTCGGTATAATTCCGGGTGTTACGGATCGTATTTATTACACCAACTCCAATCATGTACCGGTATATTATCACTGTTCACCCCGTCATAAGGCTCAGATCGAGGCTCCTTATCACGAATTGACCCGAGGCGGACACATCTTCTATGTAGAGATTGACGGTGATGCTACCCACAATCCTGAAGCGATTTCTGATATAGTTGATCTCATAGATAAGTATAATATCGGGTACGGCTCGGTTAATCATAATCGTAACCGTTGCATGGACTGCGGTTATGAGGATGCGCAGGAAAACTTGAATGAATGTCCTAAATGCGGAAGCCAAAATATAGATAAGTTGCAGCGTATTACCGGTTATCTTGTCGGAACTACCGACCGTTGGAATCGAGCTAAACTTGCGGAACTTGATGATCGTGTGGTTCACAAATAATTAGTTTTCGCTGACTCTGATGGAAAACAATACATTGCGTGTCCTTAGCATCGTCGACGGTACATCGGTCGACGGTGTTGGGTTACGTACCTCGATATATTTTGCAGGTTGCAGTCACCATTGTCCTGATTGTCACAATCCTGAGTCTTGGGATCATGCGGGTGGTAGACTGATGACTATAGACGAAATTATGCAGCACGTCGTCGAGCAGGATTTTAATGTGTCCTTTTCAGGTGGTGATCCAATGTATCAGATTGAACCGTTGATCGAACTGTCTCGACGAGTCAAAGAAATCGGTAAGACGATATGGTGTTATACCGGTTTCACTTATGAAGAGATTGTGCAGTCTGAGTCGATGAGTCGTGTGTTGCCATATATTGATGTCTTGGTTGACGGACTGTTTGTCACAGCGCGACGTGATATATCTTTGAGATTCCGCGGGTCAAGTAATCAGCGACTTATTGATGTGGCAAAGTCATCGTCTGAAAATATAGTATTACTCGAGTTGTAGAAATAGGCTCTGCTCAGTTTCGGTTGATGATTTCAGTGAGGGTGTGCATTTTTATCTCGGTTTCTTCCCATTCATTAGCCGGTATGGATTCCGGTGTAATGCCTCCTCCGGCATATATACAGTAAGAATTTCCGTAAAAATGTAACGAACGCAGATTGACAAATGCATCAAGGCGATTCCCGTCCTCAATCATCAGGCATCCGCCATAGCACCGTCGTTCATGCGTTTCAAGTTGTGTTAATTCCCTAAGAGCTTCCTTGACAGGAAAACCGGCAAGTGCGGGTGTAGGATTCAGTCGGTCAATGACTTCAGTGGGAGACTGGTTGTAGAGATATCCTGAGATTTCATTGCAGAGATGTTGAAGACCGGGAAGGTTGCGTGTTATAAGTGGTCCACAATTAGCTTTGATCCCAAGATCAGCGAGTGTCGACAATATAAAGCGGGTGACAAGTTCATGTTCATACAGATTCTTTTCATCCCAAGGTTCATCTGGCAGGTCTTTATTGAGCCGGCGTGTTCCGGCAAGCGACATTGTGCTGAACGACCTGTCAGTAAAATCAACGCTGAGCAACCGTTCGGGACTTGCGCCAATCCAAGAGCCTGTAAGCGGTGTGAAAAATATAAATCTGAATGTATCAGGATTTACTGAAAAATATTCATGAGCGATGGATAGCCATCGCTCCTCGTTATCGTTACTAACCCCGTCGTTCAAATTGCCGCATCTGATGCGGGACCACACGGTTTTTCCTCCGCGCCGTTTAAGTCGGTCGACAAGTATTGATACCTTTTGCAGATATTCTTCACGGGACGTTGAAACTGAATAGGGTAGAACAGCCGGAGCCTGATGGATCTTTCCGTTTGTGTTATAATATTCAAGAATCCCGTCGGCGTTGAGTTCATCAGTTATAACAATATTATCTTTTGTTCGACCGTTCCAGGTCCCGATAGAAAAACTTCGTCGGTTGCTGAAGTCAGACGTGTCGCTTGAAAATGACGGATTGGAAAAGAAGTGAATCTGTTCACTGCCGGGAAACATATATGAGACAAACGGAACATTGTTTCTCAGACAGCATCTTATAGCATCCCTGATTTTCAGCTCCTCATTCATTTTACAATCTCGCCGATGAGTTCAAACGGTAATGCTTCTGTGATTCTGACATTATAAAATTCTCCGGTATTCAGTTTTTCTGTTTTTTTGACAAGTACTTCGGGATCGACCTCCGGAGAATCCCATTCAGTGCGACCTACGTAGAATTCATCCTCTTCGCGGTCAATCATAACCTTCAGCGTTTTACCTGTTTTATTCTGTTGAATTTCAAACGAAATCTGTTCCTGGAGTTCCATTAGACGGCTGAGACGGGACTCTTTGACCTCTTGCGGTATTTCGTCCTTGAAATTTTTAGCGGCGTAGGTGTCATCCTCTTCGCAATAAGCAAATGCGCCCATGCGCTCAAAACGGGTCTCTTTTACAAATTCAAGTAGTTCTTCAAACTCTTTTTCTCCTTCGCCGGGAAATCCCACCATAAGTGTAGTGCGGAGATGAATACCCGGAACTTTATTACGTATTTCCTTTATGAGCTGACGTGTCTGAGCGCCGTTAATGTGGCGTCGCATGTTGGATAACACCTTGTCACTGATGTGTTGAAGAGCGATGTCAAGGTAGGCGCACACATTATTACGTTCCCTTATCACATCAAGAATTTCGTAAGGGAACTGAGCCGGATAGGCATAATGCAGTCTGATCCATTCAACACCGTCGATATCGGCGAGGCGGTTTACGAGTTCAGGAAGTTTCATTTCGCCATATATGTCAGTACCATAGCTTGATAAGTCCTGAGCGATGATATTGAACTCTTTAACACCTCGACCAACCAGCATCTTTACCTCTGTCTCGATCTCTTCTATCGGACGGGAGGTGAAGCGTCCCGTGATAATAGGTATGGCGCAGAAAGCACAGAATCGGTTGCAGCCTTCCGCTATTTTCAGATAGGCATGATGGGGTGGAGTAGTTATCACACGATCGTAGGCTGCTGTTCCGGGAAATTTTTTTGCAAGGAAGCTGACAAGATTCTTGAAGTCAAATTTTCCATACCATCCGTCAACTTCTGGCAATTCGTTAATTAGATCATCACGATATCGCTCCGATAGGCAGCCCATTACGTATATTTCAGAAATTTCACCCCGCTTTTTTGCCTCGATATAGTCGAGTATCGTATTGATGGATTCTTCTTTGGCGTCGCCGATGAAACCACACGTGTTTATGACCGCTATATCGCCTGAAGGTGATTGGGATTCATGAGTGACTTTGAATCCTGCATCCTCAAACATTTTCATGATACGCTCTGAGTCAACAAGATTTTTTGAGCATCCGAGCGTTACTACATCCACTAATTTACGAGACATCAGTTTTTATTGTCGCCAAACAATGATTTTACAAACTCTTCACGGTTAAAAACCTGCAGATCGGTAATTTTTTCGCCAAGTCCAATATATTTTACCGGAATCTTGAATTGATCGCTTATGCCGATGACCACACCACCCTTAGCTGTACCGTCAAGTTTTGTGATGGCAAGTTCATTGACTTTTGTAGCCGCTACAAATTGTTTTGCCTGTTCAAATGCATTTTGTCCTGTCGAGCCGTCAAGTACAAGGAGCACTTCGTGGGGTGCATCAGGCACAACTTTCTGCATTACATTTTTTATTTTCGTCAGCTCGTCCATCAATCCCTTCTTGTTATGGAGACGTCCGGCTGTGTCGATTATGGCAATATCATATCCGTTAGCTTTAGCCGACTGGAGGGTATCGTAAGCAACGGCTGCCGGATCGGCACCGAGTTTTTGTTTCACGACCGGGACATCGGCACGTTTTCCCCACTCGTCGAGTTGCTCTATTGCAGCAGCACGGAAAGTATCGGCAGCGCCTAAAATCACTTTATTGCCTGCAGCTTTGAATTGATGAGCCAATTTTCCGATAGTGGTTGTTTTGCCGACACCGTTGACGCCGACCACCATTATGACATGGGGGCGACTGCCTTCGGGGAGTTGGAAATCATCTGTGGTGGAGTTAGCGCTGTTTTCAGCAAGTAGACTTGTTATTTCTTCGCAGAGCAGATTATTAAGCTCTGAAGTGCCTACAAACTTGTCGCGTGCCACGCGAGCCTGTATGCGGTCAAGAATTTTCAGTGTAGTCTCCACACCTACGTCAGATGTGATGAACACTTCCTCAAGATTATCAAGAATTTCGTCATCAATTTTGGACTTGCCGGCTACAATTCGTGCCAGTTTGTCAAAAAATCCTTTTTTTGTACGCTCAAGACCGTTGTCAAGCGTTTCTTTTTTTTCTTTAGAAAAGAATTTGAAAATTCTCATTTTTCAGATTTAGCAATAATATAATGTGCAAATTTACAAAATAATCTATTAACCGCAAAAAAGACAACCGCAAGCCTTTTGAAGTAATGCGGTTGTCGTTGTAGAGTAATAAGGAAGCCACTGTCAGTGACCGGTTATATCATCTTATTTTGTCTCCTCTGTATTTTCCTTAGTGTCAGTTTCTTCCTCCTTGAACTTGTCAATACCGGCAGCAATAAGCTGATTGTACCAGTTGAATACCTTTTTGATGTCGTTGGTATATACTCTTTCGTCATCGAAGTCGGGTAGCACGGTCTTGAAGTACTCGCGGATATTCTTGTCATCGCCGAGAGCTTTTACATCAACTGGCTGACAGTTGTTTTTCTCTTTTATTGATTCAAACACCTCGCTCAGGGGGACGTCATCTTCAGTCGTATAAATTGATATGTCACCAAGAGAGATTACTTTGTCATGTGCGTAGGCGGGGGTACGTTTACCGGTAGCAAGACCCTCCACGATAAGTATATTTTTACCAGAGCTTACCAGACGGAAAAGTCCCGGGCGTCCCGAGATAGATAAAATTCGTTTAAGCATACTATAAATGTATTTAGAATTTGATTTGACATAAAAATGAATTGCAAAAGTAGTATAAAAAGTTGACAACACGAATAATTTTTAACAAATGATGGTTAATTATTGCTGCCGTCAAATATTTTTTCCGGAAATATCATCTCGGTATTAGTCTATAAGATTAAAATCTGTACCTTTGTAGAAATAATAGATTGATGCTTGAATTTTTAAAATATATTTTCCAGTTGATTATTGCTCCGGGGAGCGGATGGGAGGATATTGCCAAGGATGGACGCTACAGCAGCGTGATTGCTTTGCACGGGCTGTCACGTACATTGATTGTTGTCGCGTTGTCGTCCTTCATGACTCTGCTTTACTCAGCAGATGCCACGTTTGTTACTGTGCTGAGTGAGGCAGTTGTCCTATTTGTATTATACTGGGTGACATACTTTTTTGCCGACACGGTGTTTTCTCTCTTTATAGGTAAAATGACTGACGGAGCTGTTGACGACGACAAGGTAAAGACCTATATTGCCTATAATGTGGCTATACTGTCGCTGATGGCTTTGATTTCCAATCTCCTGCCTTTTTCGTTTGCGATTGTGCAACTTTTCCCGATATATGTTGCCATTATAATGTGGAAGGGCACGAAGTATCTTAAGATATTTTATCCGTTGGCAGGTAAATTCATGTTACTTGCTATTGCATCAGTTATTTTGCCTCCGGTATTGATCGGAATGCTTTTTGAAATGTTATTGTAAGGAATTTATGAAGTTTAAAGAAGTAAATATAAAGAATAAACGCGCGACCTACGATTTTGCAATTTCCGAAACGTTTACTGCCGGTATAGTCCTGACCGGTACTGAGATAAAATCAATACGCCTCGGCAAAGCAAGTCTTGTCGACACATTCTGCTACGTCAACAATGGTGAAGTGTGGGTGAAGAACATGTATATTGCTGAATATTTTTATGGTACCTACAATAATCATGAGGCGCGCCGGGACCGCAAGCTATTGCTCAACAAGAAGGAGATCGCACGTATTGAGAAATCGGGAAAAGAGACTGGATTTTCAATAATTCCGTTACGGCTTTTCATTAATGACCGAGGACTTGCCAAATTGGTGATAGGTATTGCACGTGGTAAAAAAGAGTATGACAAACGTCAGTCCATCAAGGAGCGAGAGGACAAACGCTCTATGGCTCGGATGTTTGAGAAGTCCTGATTATTTAAGCGGGGACGGGTTCATGTCAGAACCGGTTTAAGTATGAGGAGATAGCGCTGGGAGTCGCTGCATGTTGTTGCCATTACACGTGTATCGCCTCCCTGTTTTATTTTCAGACGTCGGCGGAGTGCGTCGGTTTCTATCCCGAAATTACGTGTCGCTACGTCGGCAACGGGATATTTCTTGGCAATTTGTTTTATCACCGAGGAGCTGAAAGGGATAACTTCGTCAATTTTGTAGCATTTCCCTGGAAAATTATCAATAACGGTGTCGCTGATATATAGATGTGTGAACCTATGTAGCTTGGATAGAGACAGTTGCTGTGCGAGTTGGTTGAATTGACCGGCTTTCATCATAGCCGGAGACGGTTCGTAGAGATATTGTCCGGCGACAGGGACGCCGCTTATGTCGGTTGCGGTGTCCGATTCAGTGTTTATATTAAATGTAGTGGCATGGTCATTGTGCCATGCAATTATCAGTCCCGAAGGCTGCTTGTCAACGGAAAAATCAATTTCAACAAGCAGTTCGCGGCACTCGCCATTGTCGTCTATCACATGAATACATTTTGTCTCAGGCAAGTCACGAAATGTCTGGGTGACATCGAGCATCGGGGAAAGTTTGATAAAGACGTGACGGGTGTGCTCTTTCAGCAATGACATGATCAGTGAGACATCAGGCGAGCAGTCATGAATATTGTAGACACGTTGTCCGGCATTTCCGCGGCGTGCCGGATCGATAAATATTACATCATATTTTTCTGCCGAGTCTTTAAGAAATGTTATGCTGTCGGCATTGATTATATTGACATTATTGACGTTTCTGAAATTATATCTTGCCATATCGGCAACCTTTGGGTTAAGGTCTATCGCCGTAATTTCAGCTCCTGGAATTCCCGAGAGATAGCCGCAATCGATTCCTTGTCCGCATGTCATGTCGAGTATACGCGGATTCTTGTTGCACATGCGCTCGACAATGAGCCGGTGGAGCCATGCGACATTTCCTCCTGTAGCTTGTTCGACCGACAACGGTATAACCATGAGCTCAGGTACCCAAGACTCGCTGTAACGGCAGTGGAATTTATTGCCGGCTTTGCGCCGACATTCAATCATAGAGATTGCATCATCTATCATCTCTGACTGTCCATGATATTTTAATCTGAGTTTCAGCGGGTCATCGGCGGCATGACTGTCGACCCATTCGAAAAACGCGTGGTCGTATTTTTCCATACGGCTGTGATGTGAAGGAGGTGTAGTGAAAAAGACCGGTCATGTTGCGCTGTGGCAACATGACCGGAAATGTCTGTATCTTTTTAAGGAAATATATTATCCTTTGATAGCAGCGATACCGGGAAGGATCTTACCTTCGATAGCCTCGAGCAGAGCGCCACCACCGGTTGAAACATAAGAAACTTCGTCAGCAAGACCAAACTTGTTTACGCAAGCGACAGAGTCACCGCCGCCAACGAGTGAGAATGCACCGTCCTTGGTAGCTTCAACGATTGCATCGGCAATTGCACGGGAACCGGCTGTGAAGTTATCAAATTCAAATACTCCGGCAGGACCGTTCCAAAGGATAGTCTTTGAACCCTTGATAGTGTCGGCGAAGAGTTTGCGTGTAGCGGGACCTGCATCGAGACCTTCCCAACCTTCGGGAATTTCCATAACAGAAACGACCTGGGTGTTGGCATCGTTGCTGAAAGAGTCAGCTGCAACGCAGTCAGTACCGAGAACGAGATTTACACCTTTCTCTTTTGCTTTCTTGATGATGTCGAGAGCGAGGTCGAGTTTGTCAGTCTCGCAGATTGACTGACCGACATTGCCGCCCTGAGCCTTTGCAAAAGTGTAGGTCATACCGCCGCAGAGGATGAGGTTGTCAACCTTGTCCATGAGGTTTTCGATAATACCGATTTTGGTAGAAACCTTTGAACCACCCATGATAGCGGTGAAAGGACGCTTGATGTCGCTGAGGATGTTGTCGACTGCTTTGACCTCTTTTTCCATGAGGTAACCGAGCATCTTGTTATCAGCGTCGAAGTTTTCAGCAATAACAGCTGTAGACGCATGTTTACGGTGAGCTGTGCCGAATGCATCGTTAACATATACGTCAGCGTAGCTTGCGAGTTTCTTTGCAAAATCTTTCTGACGGGCTTTCATTTCCTTCTTGGCAGCTTCGTAGGCGGGATCTTCTTTGTCGATGCCGGTGGGCTTGCCTTCCTCTTCGGGATAGAAACGGAGGTTTTCGAGCAGAAGTACTTCTCCGGGTTTCAGATTGGCTGCTGCCTCAGAAGCGTCGGCACAGTCGGGAGCAAATTTTACATCACGACCGAGTGCTTTTGCAACGTCATCTTTGATCTGAGCAAGAGAGAATTTGGGATTGACTTTGCCTTTGGGTTTGCCCATGTGAGACATGATGATGAGACTGCCTCCGTCCTCAAGTATTTTCTTGAGAGTGGGGAGCGCACCACGGATACGGGTGTCGTCAGTTACATGACCGTTCTCATCCAAGGGAACGTTAAAGTCCACGCGGACAATAGCCTTTTTGCCGGCAAAATTGTAGTTGTCAATAGTCATTTTTGTCTGATATTTTAGGTGTTATTAAGTTTTGATTTATTGGGTACAAAATTACGGAAATTTTTCTTAAATACTAAAATTCCCAATAATCTTTTATTAAAAAAAGTTACGTTATCGATGACTTGGGTCAGAGCTTGCTGTATTGGTGAAGAAGTGCTGTCATCTGGTCACGCAATTTGCGGGCTTCGGCTGCTGCGGTCTCGGCAAAATCAGTACCGTTGGATGCGTATATGATTCCGCGTGACGAGTTGACAAGCAAGCCGCAGTCAGCTGTCATGCCATATCGTGCTACTTCCTCAAGACTGCCTCCTTGAGCACCTACTCCCGGAACGAGTAGAAAGTGATCGGGAGCAAGGGCGCGGATGTCTTGAAACATGGCACCTTGTGTAGCACCTACAACATACATCATCTCATCGGGGCTCGCCCAAAGCTCTGATTTCAGAATTACATTCTCAAATAGTCGTTTCCCATCTTTGTCCTCTATCAGTTGGAAGTCGTGACTACCCTTGTTGGATGTCAGTGTGAGCAGGATTACCCATTTGCCTTCATAACCCAAGAACGGGCGTACGCTATCCTCTCCCATGTAAGGGGCGACTGTTATTGAGTCAATGTCAAGATGTTCAAAAAAACTGCGGGCATACATCTGTGACGTGTTGCCTATGTCACCTCGCTTTGCGTCAGCTATGATGAATTTGTCAGGGTAGTTGGTCTTCAGATATTTTATAGTCTCTTCAAATGCGATCCAACCTTTTACGCCCAGACTTTCATAAAATGCAAGATTGGGCTTGTAGGCAACGCAATAGGGTGCGGTAGCGTCGATTATCGCCCGGTTGAAACTGAGGATAGGATCAGATTCGTTGAGGAGGTGCGCGGGTATTTTTTTGATGTCGGTGTCAAGCCCTACACAGAGGAAAGAGCCTGTTTTTCTGATGTTTTCAATTAACTCTTTTCGTGTCATTGCAGTTTGTCGGAATGAATATTATCGTTTGGTTATAATTCACTTTCTTTAAGTTTTTCGGCATTTTCGGCTATGATAAGATGGTCGATGCAATCCTGGATATCTCCGTCGACAAATGCCTGTAGATTGTAGATTGTGTAATTGATACGGTGATCCGTTATACGCCCCTGTGGATAATTGTAGGTTCGTATCTTAGCCGAGCGGTCGCCAGTAGAAACCATCGTTTTACGCCGTGACGCTATGTCATCGAGATATTTCTGATGCTCTTTATCATATATGAATGTGCGTAGACGGCTGAGTGCGCGTTCTTTGTTTTTGGGCTGATCACGTGTTTCGGTACATTCGATAAGTATCTCTTCGGTCTCGCCTGTATTTGGGTTACGCCACATATATCTTAGTCGTACTCCTGATTCCACTTTGTTGACGTTCTGACCGCCGGCGCCGCCCGAGCGGAATGTGTCCCACTTTATCTCGCCTTCGTTGATTTCGACATCAAACTCTTCGGCTTCCGGCAGGACAGCTACCGTAGCTGCCGATGTGTGTACTCGACCTTGAGTTTCGGTGGCGGGAACGCGTTGGACACGATGGACACCGCTCTCGTATTTGAGTGTCCCGTAGACATTGTCACCTGTAACGGCAAAAACAATCTCTTTGAAGCCGCCTGCCGTGCCCTCGTTGAAACTTGTGACAGCTACGTTCCATCCCTTTGATTCGCAGTATTTGCTATACATTTTGAATAAGTCACCGGCGAAGATTGCAGCCTCGTCTCCTCCCGTGCCGCCGCGTATCTCTACTATAGCGTTTTTGCCGTCCTCAGGGTCGGCAGGGATGAGGAGCAATTTTATTTCCTCTTCAAGTTGTGGCAGCTGTGATGACGCTTCATCAAGCTGCTCTTTCGCCATAGAGCGCATGTCGTCGTCACTCTCGGTCTCGAGAATCATTTTAGCTTCCTCAATGTTCCCGATCAGATTGCGGTATTGGCGTGTAGCTCCGGTGAGTTTTTCGAGATCCTTATATTCTTTAGTCAGACGCACATAGCGTTTCATATCGGATATGACCGACGGGTCGGTTATCAGCGTGCCGACTTCTTCAAAACGAGCTTCGATGCCGTCAAGACGTGTCAACAGATTATTTTCAGCCATTAGTTGTGATAGTGTTTGAAACGTTATCTGTGGAGCCGGTTATCATAATCGTAATGAAGTGGCTCCTTTTTATTTTGCGAAGTTACAAAATAAATTTTGCATGCCGGTCGGTTTCTCATCTAAAATAGTTAATTTTGTGAATTAAATTATCACCGAATAAGCTAAAGGACACTATACAATGACTGCAATTGATAAGTTATCGAAATTATATGAGGACTACACCGGCTGTAGCCCTGTTGAAATAGAGGAACTTCCGGCATCAGGCTCTAACCGGCGCTACTACCGGCTGAGAGGAGAAAAGACATTGATCGGAGCAATCGGCACGAGTTACGAAGAGAATAATGCGTTTATCTCTCTTGACCGTCATTTCGTTTCCCGCGGGCTTCCTGTGCCCAAAGTTCTTGTCGTGTCGGATGACGGGATGGCTTATCTTCAGGAGGATCTTGGCGACTTGCTGCTGTTTGGAGCGATAGAGAAAGGTCGGTTGACACGTTCGTTCAGTGCTGAGGAGAAGGCATTGTTGGTCAAGACGGTAAGAATGTTGCCTGATTTGCAATTTTCCGGTGCTGTAGGACTTGACTTCAGTGTGTGCTATCCTTCAAGCGAATTTGACACCCGCTCAATCATGTGGGATCTTAACTATTTCAAATATTGTTTTCTCAAGGCTGTTGGACTTGAATTTCAGGAAGATAAACTGGAGGATGATTTTCAGTCGATGGCTGAGGTGCTCATGCGTAGCAAGTCAAGCACATTCATGTATCGTGATTTCCAGTCGCGGAATGTGATGATAAAGGATGGCGAACCGTGGTTCATCGATTTTCAAGGAGGTAGAAAGGGACCGTTTTACTATGACGTCGCTTCGTTCCTGTGGCAGGCTAAGGCAAATTTCCCGGATAGCCTGCGTCGAGAACTGATAGAGGAATATATTGATGCTCTGGAGAAATATAAGCCGGTCGACCGCGATTATTTTTATGACCAGTTGCGGCACTTTGTCCTGTTCCGCACACTTCAGGTGCTCGGAGCTTACGGTTTCAGAGGTTACTTTGAAAAGAAACCTCATTTCATGCAGAGCGTACCGTTTGCTATCGCCAATCTGCGGTCACTTCTTGCAGTGCCGTTCCCGGAGTATCCTTATCTTAACAAGTTGCTTAATGAACTTGTAGATATGAAACAGTTCAGCGATGAACTCCAGAAACGTTCGCTTACAGTCAGAGTGATGAGTTTTGCTTATAAAAAAGGTATTCCCAATGATGTTTCGGGTAACGGAGGTGGATATGTTTTTGATTGTCGTGCAGTCAATAATCCGGGGAAGTATGAACGTTATAAGCCATTTACCGGACTTGACAAGCAGGTGATAGACTTTCTTGAAGATGACGGTGAGATAATCGACTTCCTGGATCACTGTTATGCCCTCGTCGATGCTACCGTTGAACGTTATGTTGAACGCGGCTTCACAAATCTAATGGTATGTTTTGGCTGTACCGGTGGTCAGCACAGGTCGGTTTATTCGGCTCAGCACATGGCGGAACACCTTAATAAAAAGTTTAATGTAAAGGTTGAGCTGATACATCGTGAACAGAATATCGAGCAGACATTTGCTGTCAAATGATAGTATGGTGTTAAAAGAAGTATAGCCGATGAAAGCGATGATCTTTGCTGCCGGTCTCGGCACACGATTGAAACCGTTTACTCTCCATCATCCCAAGGCACTTGTGCCGATAGGTGGCGTCCCGATGCTTCAGCGTGTGATTGAGAAACTTAGGAATGCCGGAGTTTCTGAATTAGTAGTCAATGTGCATCATTTTGCCGGACAGATAGAGTCGTTTCTGGAACTGAATGACAATTTCGGACTGGATATCCATGTGAGCGACGAGCGTGATATGCTGCTCGATACCGGGGGCGGTATTTTGAAAGCGCGTGAATGGCTTGATGGGAAAGAACCGTTTATTGTCCATAATGCGGATATATACACCGATTTCGATATTAAAGAAATGTATGACAGCCATGTAGCGTCAGGCGCTGATGCTACATTGCTGACCGACTGTCGTGACACCTCACGTTATCTCCTGTTTGATAAAGATAATCGCATGCGGGGTTGGACCAATATCAAGACCGGCGAAGTCGTTCCTGACGGAATAAGTCCGGAAAATCTAAGTCGATATGCCTTTGGTGGCGTTCATGTGTTGTCTCCGGTTATATTTGACAGACTCTCTGATTTCTCGTCTGAGCCGGTGTTCTCGATCATTCCGTTCTATGCCCGTAATTGCGGAGATTTGGTTATAAAAACATTCATGAAACCACAGTCAAGCACATGGATCGATGTCGGTAAACCTGAGGCGGTCAAAGCTGCCGAGCAACTTTTGACAACCGTATGTTAGTAAGATGCGTTACTGTAAAAATTAAAACCTCAATAAATTAAACTTTAAAATATGTGGTGGGTAATTATCATTGTTTGCGTGATTTTCGTATTTGTAAGTCAGCCGGTGGATAGAATCATTAAAAAGAAAGTGACCTCTAAATGGCTTGCCACAATTCTGCAACTTGTTATTTACTGGATCATTTTCATGGTTCTATATGTGATTGCTGACCTTTTGGGTTATATTATCGCATAACTCATCCGGCGCGCTTTCTTTAGTTACATTTATTACGCTGCATTTCTTTCCCGGGCGAGATGTGTTATATTGTTTTAAGGGCATTGGCGTATAAGTCAGATCCTAACGAAATAAGTAAATAAAAAAGCGGGACAGGTTAAATCAAGTATAGAAATCTTTTATTAACTTTGTACCGTCAAACAACAATAGTACATTAAGAATTATGATAAATCGCATTTTAATAAGGATAAAGGTTGTACAGATGTTATATTCTTATCTGTTGACCCGTAGTGAGTTCCGTATCGAAAGCGCTCCTGAAAAGCAGACACGTGACAGTAAGTATGCTTATGAATTTTACCTTGATTTATTATTGTTGATTCTTGAATTGTCGGGATATAATGTCAGCAACTCATCGCGCCGTCATCCTCTTGCTTCAGTAGGTTCAAACAATCTTCTTGCCTCTAAAATGGCAAAATCACTTTCGTCGGATGACGATGTGCGTACGATAATTCTTAAAAACAATCAGTCGATAGAAAAGTATGATGACGTAGTAATGCGTCTTTACAGTTTGATCACGTCGTCAGCGGCTTATCGTGATTACAAGAAAAAGAAAGATGCCCAGATTAAAGATGACGTTGATTTCTGGATTGTAATTATTAATACGTTGATCCTGAAAAACAGCGACTTGTGTGCTGTAGCACGGACAAGTGAGAATTTCACTACAACGGGATTTGAGCAGGGCGCTAAAATGCTTCTGTCCACGCTTAACAATTATAGTGATACCAAGACGACCCTCGTTCAGGCTCGTAATGCGCTTGACGAGTCTCTCGCTAAGGCTTACGAACTGTATCATGCACTTCTGTTACTGCCGGTAGAGATAACACGCCTTCAGTCTGAAAAAATTGAAGCGGCAAAAGAAAAGTATATTCCTACGAACGATGACCTTAACCCGAATTTGAGATTTGTCGAAAATCAGTTTGTTGAGGCAATATCTCACAACGAGGATATGGAAGAGTATCTTAAAAGACGTCCTATCGGATGGGAAAACGACTATTTCCTTATCCGTGACCTGCTTGATGCAATTCTTGCCTCGGATCTTTACAAGTCTTACATGGCAGCTCCCGTGACTGACTTTGCTGCTGATTGTGAGTTCTGGCGTTCGGTGATGAAAAATATAATTCTTCCGTCAGACGCTCTTGCCGAGGCTCTTGAAGCTAAATCGGTGTACTGGAATGATGACGTTACAATAATGGGTACGTTTGTGCTGAAGACGATGAAGCAGTTTGCTAATTCGGCTGACGGTAAAGTGAGATTGTTGCCCATGTTCAAGGATGACGATGATGCCCGTTTCGGCTCCCAGTTGTTTACCGATGCGGTGAATAACAGAGAGTTGTACCGCAGCTATATTGATAAATTTATTAATGACAACCAGTGGGATCCCGAGCGTCTCGCGTTCATGGATATCGTCATCATGACCGTTGCTATTTCTGAGTTGCTCGGATTCCCGTCAATACCTATTCCGGTCACTCTAAACGAGTATATCGAGATTGCCAACTTTTACAGCACGGCGCGCAGTGGTCAATTTATCAACGGTATTCTCTATTCGGTAATAAATTATCTGAAAAGTGAAGGATTATTGCTGAAGAACTGAAAATTTGTACTATATTTGTAAAATAATTATCTAATAAAATACATTTATAAAAATGTTACAAGCACTTATTTCATTACTTATCGAAGGCGAACAGGTAGTTGCTGCTGCCGCCGGAGAAACCGCAGGTGCCGCAACGAGTGGGGCTGCTTCTCAGACTGGCAATGGTTGGTCAAGTATCATAATGATCGTTGCATTGATTGCAATTTTCTATTTTATGATGATACGTCCTCAGCAGAAAAAGCAGAAAGAAATACGTAAGTTCCGTGAAGGAATCAAAGTTGGTGACCGTGTAATCACGGCTGGCGGTATTTATGGTAAGGTGACTTCTATCAAGGAGACAACTTTTATTATAAATATCGGTGACAACTGCAACATAAAGGTCGATAAGGGTTCCGTTTATCCTTCGGCAGCTGAGGTTCAGGAGCAGAACGCAGCAAAATAAATATCGGTTCAAAGTCTCGTAAACAAGAGATTTTCGGTATTTATTTTAGGAAAAATTTGCACTCTACAAAGTGTTATAAAGTCAGGGCGGGCATCTATTGTATCCGCCCTGTCTTATTAATATGTTCGGATTGTATCGGAAAACAGCTCTGATGGTTGACTAACATTGACTGACATGATAGATTTAAAAAAAATAGGAAAGGAACTTAAAGCTCTTATTAAGTCGCCTGACGGTCATGACTTACTGACATTTAGTGTATTTCTTGTTATTGCGACATTATTCTGGTTCTTAATGTCGCTGAATGACGAGGTGCAGCATGACTATGAACTCAAAACCGAAATAACAGGATTGCCCGATGACATGACGCTGATAAATCCGGCACCGGAGTATATCAATGTTTCGGTAAAGGATAAAGGCAGTAATCTTTTCAGCCATGACTTTGGACGACGGTCAGCTCTGACTCTTAATTATAAGGACTTTAAAGAGTCGGGGAAAAACAAACTGACGTTATCTGAAAGTCAGCTCAGTGCGTCGATCAGAGCTTATTTTGGTAATAGCGGTACGATAATTTCTCAATCGCCCGACTCGATAGCGATTACTTATACAACCAAGCCGCCTGTAAATGCGCGACTGAATATTGTTTCAGATATCAGGACTTCATCGCAACACATTGTGTTCGGTCAATTGAAATCAGACTGTGATACGATAAAAATATATTCCTCACACGACGATATCGACACGATTGCGTTTGTTGATACCGAAAAGATTGCATTGTCCAATCTCTCTGATACCACTCAGGTCGAGGTTAAATTGATTGCTCCTGCCGGCACACGTGTTGTTCCCGAGCGAGTAAAAATTACTATCCCTGTTGAACCTCTGATAGCAAAGACCCGTAATATTCCCGTCGAGATTATTAATGTCCCGGCAGGTTTTTCTGTTTTGACATTCCCGTCAAGTGTTGAGATAACCTATCTGTTGCCGATGAGTCGTTATAATGTCGATGATTTTGATGTCAAAGCTTATGCTGACTATGAAAAGCGCACCGAAGATGGACGTATCTCTCTGATGCTATCGATTTTACCTGAATATTACAGGAGCGCGTCGATAAGTCCGTCATCGGTGGAATATGTCATAGAAAAAGCTGACTGATAAGATGAGAAAGACGGAGTTGATAGCGGTAACCGGGGGAATCGGTACCGGCAAATCTGTGGTAAGTGATATTTTGCGGCAGCTTGGTTATCTGGTGTATGACTGTGACCGTGAGGCAAAGAGGCTGATGGATAGAAGTTGTACGATTAAGGATGATATTAAACGCTTTATTGCTGAAGATGCAGTCGTTGATAATCGAATTGACCGGAAAAGACTCTCTGAAATAGTATTTAATGACCGAGCCAAGCTTGAAACGCTTAATTGCATTGTCCATAAATCGGTTAGGGAGGATATCTCGGAATGGAGAGAGGCTCACGGAAGTTGCCGGCATCTTTTTGTTGAAACGGCGATTCTTTATCAGAGTAATATAGATCTGATGGTCGACCGTGTATGGGAAGTCATTGCTCCCGATGGGATCAGGATAGAACGAGTGATGAAGCGCAATAATCTTGACAAGGCTGCTATTATAGCGCGAGTAAGGGCGCAAAACGAATTTGTCCCTGTCAGAAAGCACAGCGACGTCAGCGAAATAATTAATGATAATTGTATACCGGTTTTACCTAAGGTACTTGAACTTTTGTCGGTCCTCTGAAAAAGACTGATTAAAGTACGTAAAAATCTTCGGCATCATTGCTGACCGGGAACTTGCGTCGCAACTCGGCAAGATGAGTACGGGAAACGGTAGCATAGATAATGCCTGATTTTTCATCGACCGAATGAATAGGCTGTCCGACAGCGTCATAGATAGCCGACATATCCTGATAAGTTCCGTAATCATCCGAGCCGGAACGGTTGGCTCCAACCATTATCGCTTGATTTTCAATAGCACGCGCTATCAGCAGATGTTTCCATGCGTACTCACGTTGGTTAGGCCAGTTGGCGGGTACAAGCATGATGTCATAGATGTTCTTGACGTTTCTGCACCACACAGGGAAACGTAAGTCATAGCATACAATCATTGTAATGTTCCATCCCCGATATCTCATAATCGGTGCCCGTGAATGACCTGATGTAAGTAATTTTCCTTCGCTGCTCGGTGAGAACAGGTGGTGCTTGTCGTAAAAAAATGTGTCGCCTGAAGGTTCTGTGAAAAATCCTCGGTTGTAGTATTTACCGTCACTCACTGACAGAAAACTGCCGGCAATCGCTACATTATGCTGATGGGCAAGTTGACCGATGGCTTTCATTGTCGGTCCGGAAACCGACTCGCCAACGTTACCGAGCATATCGGGGTCATGGACAAATCCGGTGCTGAATAATTCAGGGAGAACAACAAGATCGGTTCCTGCTCGCAGATGTCGGAGGGCGGTTTCAACATTTTTCAGATTCTTTTCCCGGTCACACCAAATAATGTCGAGGGGCAGGATTGCGATGGTAAATAAAGAGTCAGTCATTGTCGGTAGTGAATCTCTCAGGATATTTTCCTGAATAAGGTGCATAGAATTGTTTGATATTTCTCATATCGGCTTCGGTATTGCCGGAGGGGATAAAAATCTCGTTAATCATGACCCGCTTTGTCGCGTAGTCAATAACTCCGAGCGCTATGGGAATGTCAGCATTACCTGCAATATACAAAAATCCAGTATGCCAATGAGCATTGCGGCTGCGGGTTCCTTCGGGAGTTATGGCAAGAACGAGTCGGGATGAACTGTTATATCGGTCTATCAGCTGGTCGACAAGCGAACCGCGCTTATTTTTACGGTAGACCGGGACTCCTCCTATCGCACGAAAAAAGTATCCGAGCGGGAAAAAGAACCAGGATGATTTCATCAGGAAGCCTGCGCGCCGGTTTACCGATGCGTAAGCGAGTTTTCCTATTATGAAATCCCAGTTGGATGTGTGAGGAGCAACACAGATGATACACTTGGGATAGTCGGGGACAGTAATATCTACCGTCCACCCGAATATCCCAAGTATTTTTTTAGAAAGATTCATCAGTCGTATCAGTCGATTTTATTTAGCGACAGCCTTTTTGTTGGCGGCTTTCTGCTCGGCGGGAAGAGCTTGATTCATCTCTTTTACAATATCTTCGATCAGAGAGTTAAATTCGTCGGTCAGTGACTTATATGCACGGGCATTGTAGGCGCGGCGTGCTTTATTGTAGTCATGACGGGTGGGGAAATCAGATGGACACTTGTCGAAGGAGAATGAGATACGTTTTAATGCTTCTTCCTGAAGAAATGCCACTTTTACCACTATGTCGCTCATCTTTGTAACGTCTATGCCGGGAACAATGGCGCGTGCTATGATACATTCTCCTGCAATGTCGCCGCAGAAACAGCGAATACGTTTTTTGAGGTCGCGTTTATTTGCCATAATTATTAATATATTTAAAGTGTTAGAAGATATTTTTTTAAAGCCGAGAGAGTCGGAGGAATCTTTATAATCTTATTGCCGGAGCCGGAACGTGGTGATAGATTTTTATGACTGTCATATATTACTTTCCCGATAATCGGTTCGATACTCGATGCAAATTTGGCGGGATGGGACGTCTCAAGGAAAATGCCGGTTTCTCCTGCTCCGAGATTAAGTGTCAGAGCTTTATAACCTGAAGCACCACATGGAGTGGCAATGTATCCGGTGGTCTGATAGAGCTCTTTGATTGCCTGCGATATTTCTACATCGGAAAATTTTGCTCCTGTGACGGTATCTGTAATTTCGCTATGTGATCCGTTGAACAGAGTAGAGATACGGGCGAAGTTGGACGGATCGCCTACATCAAGAGTTGTAGCCATGGTAGGGACCGCATTTCTCGGATGAAATACACCGGTTTTCAGATAGTCGGTAAACACGTCATTGGTGTTGTTGATGGCTATGAAACGTTTGACAGGGAGTCCTGTTTTTTTTGCTATCAGACCTGAAACCAGGTTACCGATGTTGCCGCTCGGAACGGCAAATACCAGGTTATTGCAGTCGACACCTTTGGCAAGCAGCTGAGCATAGGCATAGAAATAGTAAAACGTCTGAGGCAGGAATGCTCCGATGTTGATAGTGTTGGCGGTGGTGAGATTGAGGTGGGATAGCTCGGGCTCTCGGAGTGCTTGTTTGATAATAGAATAGCAGGCATCGTAATTGCCGTTTACTTCGATCACGTGAACGTTTTCTGCTGCCAATTCCATGAGATCTTCCTTCGACAGTGACCCCGACATGCGTGGTGTCAGGATGTGAATGTTGACTCCCGTTATATTTGAGAATGCATTAATCGTGGCAAGTCCGGTGTCTCCCGATGTAGCGATCAGCAGGTTGACAGGGGTCGCAACCGTCCCGCGTGAGAGATAATGTTCCATCAAGCGAGCCATGAACCGTGTGCCCACGTCTTTGAACGAGCGTGAAGGACCGTGGTTCAATTCCAGCGAAAATATATTGTCACGTATATTGACAAGCGGTATGTCAAAATTCAGTGAATCAAATACGATATTCTTTATCTCCTCGGCATTCATCTCGTCGCGGAAAAGTATCGATGCGACGATATAGGCGATTTCCGGAAGTGACATTTCGTCGATATTCTTGAAGAATGCCGATGGTATGACCGTCAGGCTGTCAGGCATGTAAAGACCTCCGTCAGGTGCTATGCCACGGGTAATCGCAGTCTCAAGCGTTACTTTGGGTGCAATTTTGTTAGTGCTGTAATATAACATGTTGCTGACGATATGCTTGATGGGTTAACGGATATTGGCGATGCTGATAATATCGGCAAATACACCGGCTGCCGTGACTTCGGCTCCGGCTCCGTAGCCTTTTATGACGATCGGGTACTCTTTGTAGCGCTCGGTAGTGAGCGATATGACATTGTTGCTGCCGTCAAGAGTGTAGAACGGGTGTGAGTTGTTGACACGCTCCAGGCTCACTGATGCCTGGTCACTTTCCAGACGTGCCACAAACCGGAAATGCTGGTTGGAAGACTCGGCTTCTTTACGTTTCTGTTCAAACTGCTCGTCAAGGATTTTGACTTTATCAAAAAATTCTTCGGGTGTGCCGGTGAAAAATTCCTCGGGTATGAATAAATTTTTCTTGACGTCACATTGTTCCAGTTTGTAGCCTGCTTCGCGTGCCATGATGACAAGTTTACGTATCACGTCTTTACCGCTCAGGTCGACACGGGGGTCTGGCTCGCTGTATCCAGCCTCTTTTGCCAGCTCAATGGCTTTACTTAGTGGCGTTTCCTTACTGAGGATGTTGAAAATGTAATTTAGTGTGCCTGACAACACGGCTTCGATTTTAAGAATATGGTCGCCCGAGTTGATGAGGTTGTTGATTGTGTTAATAATGGGCAGTCCGGCTCCAACGTTGGTTTCAAACAGGAATTTAACATCTTTTTTCTGGGCGATTGTCTTTAGCTGTCGGTAGTCGGAGTAACGTGACGATGTGGCGATTTTGTTTGCCGCTACGACATTGACATTGTTGGTAAGCAGATCGGTGTATAGCCTGGCTATATCTTCGCTTGCGGTGCAGTCGACAAATACGGGATTGTATATATTCATCCCTATTATTCCGTTGGAGATGTTTTCCGGGGTAGCGGCTATTGCCGAATCAGAAAGAGCTGCTTGATAGTCCGTTAGATCTATTCCCTCCCGGTTGAAAATACATTTACGGGAGTTGGCTATACCTACGACTTTGAGTTGCAGCGATTTATCTTTGAGTAGATTTTCAGACTGTGACTGAATCTGACTCAATAAGTGTCGTCCTACATTCCCGATTCCGACAATGAACAGATTAAGCACCTGGGTCTGAGAGAGAAAAAACGAGTCGTGGATAACGCTCAACGCTTTGTGCAGATTTTCTTTTCTGATAACGATCGACATGTTGCGCTCGGATGCTCCCTGAGCACAGGCGATAACGTTTATACCGTTACGGCTTAGAGTATTGAATAGACGTCCTGCAATGCCTGTATCGTTTTTCATGTTCTCTCCCACGATAGCGACAGTCGCAAGGTCATTTTCTACCGAAATATTGTTTAATTGTCCGTCGGCAAGTTCGTTTGCAAATTCGGTTTTAAGCACGTTGACAGCTTTTTCAGCGTCGTCACGTTTGACGGCAAAGGAGGTATTATTCTCACTCGATGCCTGCGATACGAGAAATACACTTACTCCGTTTGATGCCAATGCGTTGAATATTCGTGCATTAATGCCTATTATTCCGACCATTCCAAGTCCCGAAACAGTAACAAGACTTGTATCGTTGATTGACGAGATGCCTTTAATCGCTTTGTCCTCAGTCAGGGAGCAATCGTTTGATATAAGTGTTCCGCGGGCTTCGGGATTAAAGGTGTTCTTGATGACAATGGAGATATTTTTGTGGAAAACGGGATAAATGGTAGGCGGGTATATCACTTTCGCACCAAAGTTACAGAGTTCCATTGCCTCGGTAAATGTCAGGCGGTCAATAACGTATGCATTATTGATCACCCTTGGGTCGGCAGTCATGAAACCGTCGACGTCAGTCCATATCTCGAGAAGGGATGCGTTGAGGGTCGCCGCGATGATAGCCGCAGTGTAGTCACTGCCGCCACGACCGAGATTGGTGATGTCATTGTTCGTATCAGTGGAAATGAAACCGGGTATGATTGCAATTTTACCGTTAAATCCCGAGAATTGCTCTTTTACAAGTTCGTTGGTGAGAGTCGCGTTAAGGACGTGTTTGCCGAACCGATCTTCGGTCTTAATGAATTTACGCGAGTCAAAGAGGGTTGCTCCCTCGATGATATAACTGATTATCAGGCTTGACATGCGTTCGCCGTAGCTTACCACAATGTCAAGCGTACGCATAGGGAGATCTTTTATGAGGCTTATGCCTTTAAAAAGATTGCCAAGTTCCTCATAGAGAACGGAAATTCGATCTTTCACTTCTGCCTGTCTGTCGGCAGTAACAAGTCCTTCGATTACATTATTATGGCGGTCGATTATTTCACCGTATAATGTCGTATAACCGGCATCACCTGATGATGCTGTCTGTGCTGTATATATGAGTTTGTCGGTTATTCCGCCGAGCGCCGAGACCACCACCAAGGTTTGCTCTTCACGGCTCTCAACAATTTTCTTGACATTTTCAAGACTTGCTACAGAACCAACGGATGTGCCGCCAAATTTTAAAACTTTCATATCGTGGAGCTTTAAAGCTTTCGTTAAGTTTGATCTAATGATTATTTCACAAAATTAATAAAAAAATCGAGAATCGGATCGTATAACATTATGACATTTTGTGGCTCCGCAATATTTTAATGATTTTTATGAACGTAAAAAAGCCATGACACGCTTTGTGGAGCGTCACGGCTTTAAAAAGTTATCGATGTCTAAACTGTTAGATTAAAATTCGCTCGAAAAATGGAAACGTATTTTGGGGAAATCGTTCTGAGCCATCTGTAAAACATAGTTGGAGTCGGCGAGGAATACATCACGTCCTTCACGATCGACAGCCATAAACTGATGTTTTCGTTTCTTGAATGCGGCGAGCGCTTCTTCGTCATCGCTTTCAATCCAGCATGCTTTGTATAGCGAAATAGGCTCCCACCGGCATTGCGCTCCGTACTCATGCAGGAGACGGTACTGGATGACTTCAAACTGGAGCTGTCCCACTGTCCCAATGATTTTTCTACCGTTGAACTGATTAATGAACAGCTGCGCGACACCTTCATCCATAAGCTGCTGGATGCCTTTTTCAAGCTGTTTGGACTTCATGGGATCAGCATTCTCGATATATTTGAACATCTCGGGAGAGAAGCTTGGTAAGCCTTTGAAATGAAGTTCTTCGCCTGAGGTCAGCGTGTCACCGATTTTAAAATTTCCGGTATCAGGGATACCGACGATATCTCCGGGGTAGGCTTCGTCAACAATGTTTTTCTTTTGAGCCATGAACGCGGTCGGCGCGGCAAATCTCATGTATTTGCCTGAACGCACGTGCTTATAGTTGGCATTGCGCAGGAACTCACCGGAACATACTTTTACAAACGCAATACAACTGCGGTGATTGGGATCCATGTTGGCATGGATCTTGAATACAAATCCCGAGAAATTTTCTTCCTGAGGATTGATTTCTCGCTCCTCAGCCTGAACGGGGCGGGGTGAGGGAGCTATCTTCACAAAGCAGTCGAGCAACTCTTTGACACCAAACGTGTTGAGTGCAGAGCCAAAAAATACGGGAGCAAGTTTGCCCTCAAGATAGGGATTTACGTCAAACTCCGGGTAGACACCTTCGATAAGCTCAAGATCTTCACGTAGCTTTGCGGCATCGGTTTCGCCGATATTTTCATCGATACGAGGATCGTTGATGTCATCGATCTCCACTCGCTCTGAAACTTTCTGTTTGTTAGGCGTGAAGAGGTCAAGGCTGTGTTCATATATGTTATACACGCCCTTAAATTTGGCGCCTATATTGATAGGCCACGACAGGGGTCGCACACTGATTTTGAGTTCCGATTCAAGTTCGTCAAGGATTTCAAACGGGTCACGTCCTTCACGGTCGAGCTTGTTGACAAATATTATGACGGGGGTGTTGCGCATGCGACACACTTCCATTAGTTTACGTGTCTGTTGCTCAACGCCTTTGGCCACGTCGACAACGATGATGACACTGTCGACGGCTGTCAGGGTGCGGTAGGTGTCCTCGGCAAAGTCCTGGTGACCCGGGGTGTCGAGTATGTTTATCTTGTAATCACCGTAGTTGAATCCCATGACCGATGTCGCCACCGATATACCGCGTTGTTTTTCGATCTCCATCCAGTCGCTGGTGGCGGTCTTTTTTATTTTATTTGATTTAACGGCTCCGGCTATGTGGATTGCGCCGCCAAACAACAGCAATTTTTCTGTGAGGGTCGTTTTGCCGGCGTCAGGGTGGCTTATGATTGCAAAAGTGCGTCGGCGTGAAATTTCTTCGGTTAAGTTAGCCACAGTGTTAATTGTTTTCTTGGTTAATACGGTCTATACACTCTCTGAGACTCTCTTCCCAATGCGGGATTTTGACTCCGTACGTAGCCTTTATGCGACTGCGGTCGAGTACGCTGTAGAACGGTCTAGAGGCGACGGTAGGGTAGTCCTCTGAGGGAATCGGGATGACATTGCATGTAGTGATGCCGGCGATACGATGGATTGACTTGGTGAAATCGTACCATGAGCATGCACCTTCGTCGGTAAAATGATATATGCCGGGAACCCATTGCTGAGCGCGGATGATCTTTACAATAGCTTCGGCAAGATCTCGGGCATAGGTAGGAGTGCCGATCTGGTCACAGACTACGCGCAATTCCTTTTCGGTTTTGCCGAGACGTATCATTGTCTTTACAAAATTTTTCCCGTATGGCGAATACAGCCATGCGGTTCTTATGATGATGCTTTCAGGTGCGAGGGCAAGTAGTGCAGTCTCGCCCTTCCGTTTCGACGTGCCGTATTGTGATATGGGATTTACTTTGTCTGACTCTTTATAAGGGCGATAAGCCTTTCCGTCAAATACGTAGTCGGTCGAGATATGTATGATTTTGGCTCCAGCTTTGTCGGCTGCATTTGCTAAGTTTTGTACGGCGTTTACGTTGATAGCGGTACATACGAGCTTATCCTCTTCTGCACGGTCGACAGCTGTGTAAGCGGCACAGTTGACAATGTGTGTCACTTCATTGTTCAAAATATATGCTTCAACTGACTTGGCATCGGTCAGATCAAGCTCTTCAATGTCGGTATAGAGAGTGCACCCCGGGATAGTTGCCTCCAGAACGTTGTGCATTTCATTCCCGAGCTGACCGTTTGCACCTGTAACAAGTATTTTCATCGATTATCGTTTTTGCAGATGCAAAGTTACATATAAAAGTCGAAATCAGGAAATATTTCCTGATTCAACCTTTATTCATCGTGGGTATGAGACAGTGGTAGAGCTGGATACTTATTTCTTTACAGTATCTTCATTTGTGAAGAGTTTGTCCTCTTCGTCAAGTTTGAAATTATGGGCAAGCGTGGCTATAAATTGTGAAATACTCTTTATTGCGTCAGCTGTGTCAGCTGATATCTCTTTGCCTTGGAGACGTAGCAGGAGCATGCCGTAAAGAGCAGTGAAGCAGGTCTCGATTTCGCCGCGTTTGTCCTCTCCGGCTTTTGAACGTAACTCGACGATGTAGGGGAGTGTTTTATAAAAAAGAGCAGTGTATTCACTGAATCGCGGGTCCTTCAGCAGGGCTTCATGAAGCTGCACAAGCTGTATGATTACATTTTTTGTCAACTGTAAGTGCCCCGATTTTTCAACACCTTCACGCCTCATCATGTCAATCAAAGACTCATACCATTCGGTCATTTCTTTGCGTTGTGCATCGGTAAGACTGTAATGATCTATTACATTAGTCTTGATTTTATCAATGTCAAGATTGTTTGCACGTATTAGATCTTCAATCTGCCACATATAAAGCAGATATTCCGCGATATTTTCTTTCCTTTTTTGAGAAGCTATAATCATAAATCGTGTCTGTTTTAATAATTAGTACTGCAAATATAACATTTGTAAGCTAAATAAGGTCGTATGTAAGGCAATAAAAGTTTGATGTGCATTATGTATTTAATTGATGAAACTATATCCGGTTTATAATCGGTTGATATATATGTGGATAAATCGTAACGATCAAAATTGTTGAAAAAAAAGGCTAAAAAGTTTTGTCAGTTCGGAAATAGTTCCTACCTTTGTAGTCGAAATCAAAACGCAATTACACAATGCCTTGTGGTGTAATGGTAGCACGTCGGATTCTGGTTCCGCCTGTGAGGG
>CAYTWG010000021.1:0-34401 GCA_964442005.1 uncultured Bacteroides sp.
AACGATTTCCTGGTCTATGATAATCTGGCGCAATTCCTCAAGGTTGTTTTCGTTCATTGCCTTGGAGAAGCGTTCGTGAAGAGCCTCGCGTTTAGCCACATGCTCCTGGACGCGTGGATTGGTCTGGCGGAATAGCGCTTCATCAAATGTGTCTCCGAAACGTTTGCGAGCTTTGGCGACCTCTTTCTCAATTTTCTCATCCATCTTGGCGAGTTCATCCTCGATAAGGACGTCGGCACGATAACGTTTCTTAGAATCACGGTTGTCGATCAGGGGGTCATTGAACGCGTCAACGTGTCCCGAAGCTTTCCATATTGTGGGATGCATAAAGATTGCCGAGTCAATACCCACGATGTTCTCGTGAAGCAGTGTCATGGCGTCCCACCAGTAACGTTTGATATTATTTTTCAACTCCACGCCGTTCTGACCATAGTCATACACAGCTGAAAGTCCATCGTAAATTTCACTTGACTGAAAAACAAAACCGTATTCCTTGGCGTGTGAAACGATTTTTTTAAACACATCTTCTTGTTGTGCCATATCTTTTATAATTTTTTATTTAGTGATTTCTCTATGAATTGCAAAGATAATAATTTTCAGCCGTAAACCGGCTGTTTTTCACTATTTTTAGGGATTACGGCGCTATATTGCCGTCATCCGTCACTTTTTATCGTCAAAATGAGCTTTCAGATCTTCAAATATCCTGTCGGTCGCACCAAGATTGCCTCTGATGTAATCGCCGGCTATCGACGCGGCTTTCTCTCTCTCATGAGTTTCAAGCATCATGTCCATAAGCTTTTCAAACTCGTCGCGTGACGAGATGCTGAAAGCACCGCCAAGCGACACAAGATCGACAGCTTCCTTGAATTTGTCATATTTAGGACCGAAGATAACCGGCAGATTGTAAACCGCCGCCTCGTTGATGTTATGAATACCGACACCAAAACCGCCGCCCACGTAGGCTACATCGGCGTAACGATACATTGCAGCAAGTTTTCCGAAGCAATCCACAACCAACACCTGCGGAGAGTTGTCACCGTCAAGTTTTGACAGCGCCACGCCGCCGTTTTCAGCCCCGGTAATCAGTTTTGACACTCTCTCGTCATCAAATTCATGTGGAGCAATAATAAGTTTTACCTCAGGATGACGGTTAAACCATGGCATATAGACATCTTCATCAGGCTGCCAGCTACTGCCGGCTATAACCGTCAACCGTCCGTCAGTAAACGCCTCTATTTCGGGCATTTCAACCACGCCGCGCATTATATCGGTCACACGGTCAAACCGTGTATCTCCCGCCCGCGTGACGTTATCGATTCCAATCGAGCCGAGCAACTCCACCGATTTATCATCCTGAACATAAATATGATCGAAACAGCGCAACATTTTGCGGAACATTCCGCCCCAAGGCTTAAAAAACACCTGTGAGTTACGGAATATCGCCGAAATGATATAGGTCGGAATACCGCGTCGGGCAAGCTCCTCAAGATAATTTCCCCAAAACTCATATTTGACAAAAACAGCCACGCGAGGATTCACCATATCAAGGAATCGCCGCACGTTGGCAGGAGTGTCAAACGGCAGATAGCACACAGCGTCCACGCCGGAGTAGTTCTTGCGGACTTCGTAACCCGACGGCGAAAAGAACGTAAGCAATATCTTGACTTCAGGATATTCCCGCCTGATTCTCTCAATCAACGGGCGACCCTGTTCAAACTCGCCCAGCGAAGCGGCATGAATCCATACCGGACGATCGGCAGGACTGATATGCTGCGCGAGATAGTCAAAGGTGGCATGCTGCCCCTCGACCATCTTTTTCACTTTAGCGTTTTTAACCGATACAAGCCGCGCCGCGGCATTGTACATTTTTATTGCTGAATTATATAACGTGTTCACTGTCGGAAATCGGATTAGAAGCGACCATTCAAACATCAATAGGCTGGCGGAAGCCTGTAACCTTTAGGTGTCGATTTAAAACGACTGTCGATATATACTCGCAGTGTCAGGCGCTGATAGAATGTAAAGCAGTTGTCGGCAAAATTGAAATCAAGCGACGCCCGCAGATCCATAAAATTATTATTAAGCAATATACCGTAAAATGTTGTACGGTCATACCATCGTGACTGATAGAACGGCTCGCCCTGATCAAGCAAAGCTCCGTGCTGACCATAATAGGGATAAAGTTTTCCACCGCAATAGAACGTATTCTCCCATCCGAGCCACCGCCACTGCATATTGACCTGAAGCCACGCGCCGGCAGGTGTCTCCCAGTTGTCATAGGCTCTGTTACGGGTTATAGCCATAAGCAGACCTCCGCGCACGACACAACTGTCAAGCGACGTGTGACGTGAGAAATCGACACCGATATAGGGATTAACAATGAAGTTATCCACTATATGCTCGTCGGGAGCGGCATGAGCCGTCAGCGCAAAATGATTCATCATCGCCAGCCCGCCGGCAAGAAACACACCTTTAGCGTGACGCCACTCACCCCGGGCGATAACATTGAACGCCTCACGACGTGTTTCCGACTGCATCCCGCGCCAGTCGACCAGCCCCTCAAAGAAACTGTCGCCGCGGTCATAGGCAATCATGACTCCTCTGACATTACGTTGAGCATAATTGACCGAGTCGCTCCACACATAGTTGGGCATACGACGTGTAAGCATCGTGCGCGGGAACATTCCCATCGCAAATTTCCATCCTCCGTTATTATACCTATAATATAATGTAGGAGAGATCCGGTGTCCGTCCCATTCGCAACCGATAGGCTGTGTCCATACGATTCCCCCCATCAGCTGATGCCTCCCGCCGAGCATCGAAACTCCTATCTCGGGCGAAAGCTGAGTCTGGAAGAATGTCTTGGTATCGGTATAGCGGTTATCTCCTTCACGGTTATCAAACAGGGCGTTGAAGTCAACCGACCACTCAAATTGCTGAGCGTCGGCAACAAGCGCCGACAACATCAACAGCCATAACGACAATACATTTCTTATTATCCTCATGATGCGGTGGAGATTTATGCCGACCTGGACTGCCTTATTCTTCCGGCTGCTTGATATTCTCAATACCTGCCTTGATGCGCTTGATTGTCTCGTCGCGCCCCATCAGTTCAGTAATATCAAACATGTGCGGTCCTTTGCACTCACCCACAACAGCAAGACGGAAGGCATTCATCACGTTGCCCATATGATAGCCCTTGTCAGTTATCCATCCGAGCACGACAGGTTCAGCGGCAGCGCTTGAAAAGTCATCGAGTGACAGCAATACATCTATAAGTTCGCTCATGATAGCGGGCGTGTCAGCACTCCAACGCTTTTTAACCGACTTTGCATCATACTCCGTGGGAGCGACGAAGAAGAAACGTGCCTGATCCCAGAGATCGCTGACAAAATTGATACGACCTTTCACCATCGCAACCGCACGGGTGATATATTCGTCGCTGAAATCATCAGGATTTACTCCGTGAGACTTCATAACCGGTTTAAACAACTGAGCGAGCTCGGCATCAGGCAGCATCTGTAAATACTGGTGGTTAAACCATTTACCTTTTTCAAATGCAAACTTAGCTCCTGCCTTTGAGCAATGATCAAGCGAGAACTTGGCGATAAGCTCGTCCATCGACATTATCTCTGTATCATCACCGGGATTCCAGCCGAGGAGGGCGAGAAAATTGACTACGGCATGAGGGAGATAACCGGTCTCACGGTAACCCGACGAGATATCGCCGCTCTTAGGATCATGCCATTCAAGCGGGAACACCGGGAACCCGAGCCGATCACCGTCGCGCTTGCTGAGCTTGCCTTTTCCGTCAGGCTTCAGCAGCAGAGGCAGATGAACGAAATCAGGCATCGTGTCACGCCATCCGAACGCTTCATAAAGCAACACGTGGAGCGGAGCCGACGGCAACCACTCCTCGCCGCGTATAACATGTGACACCTTCATCAAGTGGTCATCAACGATATTGGCGAGGTGATATGTAGGCAGATCATCTGCGCTCTTATAGAGCACCTTATCATCAAGGACACTTGAGTTGATAGTCACCTTGCCGCGGATGAGGTCGTTGACTTCAACATCGCGTCCGGGCTCAATCTTGAAACGGACTACATACTGTGCGCCGTCCTTTATCAGCTGTTCGACCTCTTCAGCTGAAAGTGTCAGCGAGTTGCGCATCTTGCCGCGGGTCGACGCATCATACTGGAAATTGGGTGTTGCCGCACGAGCTGCTTCCAGTTCGGCGGGAGTATCGAAAGCGATATATGCCTTTCCGTTGTCAAGCAACATCTTCACATGCTCACGATATATGTCACGACGTTCGCTCTGTTTGTAAGGACCGTACTGTCCGCCCTCTCTGACACCTTCGTCAATGCCTATTCCGAGCCATGCAAGAGCCTCATTAATATACTCCTCGGCTCCGGGCACAAAACGTTGCGAATCGGTATCCTCAATACGGAGTATCATCTTTCCGCCATGCTGACGGGCAAACAGATAGTTGTACAATGCAGTACGTACACCGCCTATATGCAGCGGACCTGTGGGCGACGGAGCAAATCTCACTCTCACTTCTCTTTCCATAATAGTCTGAAATATCTTGTTTTACTTATTTTTCCACAAATTTAAATCCGACACCGTCACCACGTTTCACGGCTACCGGCGCCAACTGTCTGCAAAGGTAATCATTTTCCCCCACTCCATCCCTCGGTACAAGGCAATATTTTGTCAGTATTTTACAAGAACATACAGTATGGGCATAATAATTTTCAATGAAGCTAAAAATTTTGTATCTTTGCAATGGTGCGCCGTTATTGACGTACCGCGACTTCATCTAATATCAGTCCAACCCACTATATGAGCGACAATTATACACCGAACGACCCTGATGAAATAATTGACGGCAACGTTTCAGACAATCAGCCTGACAACCATTCCGATAACAATACCGTGTCAACCCGCGCTGATAATGACGTAGTAAAGCATCAGTTACGCGGCATGTACCGCAGTTGGTTTCTCGACTATGCATCATACGTCATTCTTGAGCGTGCCGTGCCGCATATTGACGACGGTCTGAAACCGGTACAGCGACGTATACTTCACTCGATGAAAACGCTTGATGACGGACGTTTCAACAAGGTCGCCAACATCGTCGGTAACACAATGCAGTATCACCCTCACGGTGACGCGTCAATCAACGATGCGTTGGTTCAGCTCGGGCAGAAAGAACTTCTCATCGAGACTCAGGGAAACTGGGGCAACATACTGACAGGAGCGTCGGCAGCGGCAGGGCGTTATATCGAGGCGCGACTGTCACCATTTGCGCTTGAAACACTTTTTAATCCCAAGATTACCGACTGGACCCTGTCGTACGATGGTCGCAAGAAAGAGCCGGTGACTCTTCCGGTCAAGTTCCCGCTATTGTTGTTTCAGGGAGTGGAGGGTATCGCAGTCGGACTTTCATCCAAGATTCTTCCCCACAATTTTAATGAAATAATCGAGGCTGCCGTCGCATACCTGCGCGGAGAGGAATTTACCCTCTACCCCGACTTCACTACCGGTGGATTCATCGACATCTCCCGCTACAATGACGGAGAACGTGGCGGAACTGTAAAGATTCGCGCAAAGATTGAGAAAATAGATAACAAAACTCTCGCCATTACCGAGATACCTTACGGAAAAACTACCGAGGCAATCAGCGAGTCGATTCTGAAAGCTTTTGAAAAAGGAAAAATCAAGATACGCAAGGTCGAGGATCTGACGGCTGAAAATGCCCATATCCTCATACACCTTCTTCCGGGCACTTCCAGTGATAAAGCTATTGACGCGTTGTACGCTTTTACCGACTGCGAGGTATCGATATCGCCCAACTGCTGTGTGATCTCCAACAAGAAGCCATACTTTATCGGTGTCAGCGACGTGTTGCGCCACAATGTCGACACAACGCGACAGCTCCTGAAGCGTGAGCTTGAAATACAGCTGTCGGAAGTGCGCGAGCTACTGCACTTCGCATCACTCGAGCGCATATTTATCGAAAACCGTATCTATAAAGACAAGGAATTTGAGCAGGGAGAGACGATGGAAGCCGTCATCACTCATGTACGCTCACGCCTGCTGCCGTTTATCGAAGATGCCATCCGTGAGATAACCGATGATGACATCCTCCGCCTGATGGAAATCAAGATGAAGCGTATCTTAAAATTCAACTCTGACGAAGCTGACCGTCTTATAGCTTCATACAACGAGCGCATCGCCGAGCTCCGCAATCATCTTGCCAACATAACTGACTACACGATCAATTGGTTCCTGACGCTCAAAGAGAAATACGGCGACGCCTATCCCCGCCGTACCGTAATACGCGGATTCGACAATATCGAGGCTGCTCAGGTTGCCGAGGCTAACGAAAAACTCTACATCAACCGCGAGGAAGGTTTCATCGGAACGTCTTTGAAGAAAGACGAGTTTGTCTGCAACTGCTCTTCAATGGATGACATTATCATCTTCTATAAGGATGGTCGTTACAAGGTAGTGAAAGTAGCCGACAAACTTTATGTCGATAAAAACATCATATACATCAACGTGTTTAAGCGCAATGATGCCCGCACCATTTATAACACGATATATCAGGATGGTAAAGGCGGCATATATTATATGAAGCGTTTTGCCGTGACAGGTGTGACACGCGACAAAGAATACAATCTGACGCAAGGCAAACCCGGCTCACGCGTCATGTGGTTCTCCGCAAATCCCAACGGAGAAGCTGAAATCGTAAAAGTCACCCTTAAGCCAAAGGCTCGCCTTAAAACGCTCCAGTTTGATGTCGATTTCAGCGAACTCGCCATCAAGGGGAAACAGTCGCAGGGCAATATCGTGACAAAAAATGAAGTGCACCGTTTCTCCCTCAAGGAGAAAGGTGCCTCGACGCTCGGAGGTCGCCAGGTGTGGTTTGACCCCGATGTACTACGACTCAACTATGACGGTCGCGGCAACTATATCGGCGAATTTTCAGGTACTGATCAGGTGCTCGTCATCACCAAGAGCGGTGAGTACTACATGACCTCATTTGACGCCGGCAATCACTTTGACGATAACATTCTTCTTATCGAGAAATTCCGACCGGGACATGTATGGACAGCCATCCTCAACGATGCTGACCAGGGATACCCCTACATAAAACGATTTACGTTTGAACCATCAGCTAAGAAACAGCGCTATCTGGGCGATAACAAAGATTCCGAGCTCATCCTCCTCAGCGACAAACCTGGCGCTCGTTTTGAAGTAAAATTCGGCGGTACCGACGAGTTCCGTGGGTCTGTCATAATTGATGCTCAATCGTTTATTGCCGTCAAATCATTCAAGGCTAAAGGTAAACGCCTGACCAACTTCATTGTCGACAACATCACCGAGCTTGAGCCGGCTGATATCGCTGAAGTGTCTGAACCAACAGAAGATATTGTTGATGTCGACTCGGAAAACGCTTCGGATGTCGATATATCGCCTGCTGCAGAGGAACGTTCCGACGACGAGGTACGCGACGAAATTAACGGTCAACAACGTATATTCTGACAATGAAACTACTGAAAACCGTAGCACTCGGCATCGTTATGCTTGCCACCCCGCATATCTCGGGCGCAGCTCCCTCACCCGCTGACTCGGTCGAAACTATTCGTCCTGTCATTGCATCCTACACTATCGGTTGGGGCTCGTCACGACTTGCCGACACTTACCTTTCACCTCTAAAATATAAAGGTTGGGGGGCAGAACTGCGCTATGAACGTTGGCAGGCGGCTAAATTTGCTCCCGAGGACTGGGTGATGCAACTCAATGTGGCACTTGGCATCGATCGATGCCACAACCTTGTCGGCAATGCAGCGATGTGGCAACTCGGCGCAAACGCCACGTGGGGACTTGCCCGACGCTGGAAATTGCCCTACTCGCTGACCGTCGGAGCCGGAGCCCTGCTCGATGTCGACGCGGGATGTATCTACAACCGACGCAACAGCAATAACCCTGTAGCGGCAAAGGCTTCGGCAACTGTCGACCTGACTGCTTATGTCACCTGGTCAGCCAAGTTGCTTAACACCCCTGTTACCCTGCGATATCAGCCAGCTATACCTCTCACAGGCGTATTTTTCTCACCTGATTACGATGAATTGTATTATGAAATCTATCTTGGCAACCATTCCGGTCTTGCCCATGCAGCTTGGTGGGGTAACTTTTTCAAGATGTCAAATATGTTAACCGCCGATTTTCGCGTAAGCAATACGGCCGTCAGAATCGGCTACCGCTCACTTATTTTCTCATCGAAAGTAAGCAACATCACAACACGAGATTTCACTAATATGCTCGTTATCGGTCTGTCGGGCGAATGGATCAGTCTCAGTCCTCGCCGGGAGATAAGCCGTCACGCACGTTACATTTCATCATTCTATTAATCAGCATTACGATGAAAGGAACACGATTTTTAGCACATATGCTGTTACCGGTCATGACATTATTATTGTCGGCATGTCATGACATTCCTGAATACGTCAATGATCCGCAGGGCAATTTTGACGCGCTCTGGACTATAATTGACGAGCACTACTGCTTCTTTAATGAAAAAGATATTGACTGGGATGGCATATACCGCGAGTTTTCTCCGCGTATCAGTCCGGCAATGACCGGTGAGGAACTGTTTAACGTATGCGCCGACATGCTCGACTGCCTCCGTGACGGTCACACCAACCTCGCTTCGGCATTCAATGTGTCTTATTATAACCGATGGTGGAGCGACTATCCTCAGAATTACGACAACCGACTTGTCGAGCAATACTATTTCAACTTTAACATGCGTAGTGCCGCCGGTCTTAAATACGGTATTCTGACTGAAAATATAGGTTACATACGCTACGCCAGTTTTGCGTCGGCAATAGGAGACGGTAACCTTGATGTAGTTCTCGCCTATCTCTCCACTTGTGACGGACTTATCATCGATATCCGCGATAATGGCGGAGGCGGTATGGACAATGTGGAAACCTTTGTACGACGCTTCATCACCGAACGCACTCTCGCCGGATACATGATACACAAGACAGGTCCCGGACATAACGATTTCTCCGAGCCCTTCGCCTACTATTTCGACCCCGCTGAAATCGGACGTTTCATGTGGGAAAAACCGGTAGTCGTCCTGACTAACCGCAGCACGTTCAGCGCTGCAAACAATTTTGTGTCCATAATGAAGTTCCTGCCTATGGTAAAGATTGTAGGGGCACGCACGGGAGGCGGCAGCGGCATGCCCTTCTCGTCAGAACTCCCTTGCGGATGGAGCGTGAGATTCTCAGCATGCTCGGTACTTGATCCGGCTGGCAACACAACTGAATTTGGCATTGACCCGTCAGAAGGATGTGCAGTCGATCTTGATCCCGATGAGGCATTGAAAGGACATGATACGATGCTTGATTTTTCAATTAATCTATTGCTTAAATGAGACAGCTTTTACGTTTTATCATCCCGGGATTAATCATTTCCGGCACTTTGTGCGGCACATCATGTCGCCGAACCGTGATGGATAGCGAGGTTCAGCTGGGCGACACGCTCACGACCCGTTCTAAGCTATTGACAATGATTGATGCCGGAGACTATATACTTGCCGAAGTTACCGATCCTTGGAATCAAGAAACTATGCTGGCACGATATATCATTGTTGACCGTGACAGCGCTCTCCCTACCGAACTCCCTGACGGTACCATAATACGTACACCGCTCTCACGCTCAACGGTCTACTCGTCAGTACATGCCCACCTGATTGAGGAACTTGGCGCCGTAGAACGTATAAAAGGTGTTGCCGACGGCTCATTTTACAAAATGCCTTCTATCGTAGACCGACTTAAGTCAGGCGAGATCATCGATATCGGCTCGTCCATGTCGCCGACTCTTGAAAAACTTATCATGTTACGTTCTGATGCCGTGCTACTATCTCCGTTTCAGAATGCTGGACACGGTATCGTAGAGAAAGCGGGCGCCCCGATAATAGAATGTGCCGATTACATGGAGGAAACTCCGCTCGGACGTGCTGAATGGATTAAATTTTTCGGTGCATTGTACGGACAGCTCCCCAAAGCGACAGAGATATTTGATTCAGTGACTGTCGCATATAACAGCCTTTTGTCTATGACCGACACCGTTTCCCGACGCCCGACCGTCATCAGCGAAATGCTGACTGACGGTGTCTGGTATGTCCCGGGAGGTCACAGCTATATGGCTCGTCTTTTTCTTGATGCCGGTGCATCCTACCCTTGGAGCGACGACACGTCGGCAGGATCGCTGCAGCTCGACTTTCCTGCTGTATATGCCAAAGGCAACAATGCCGACGTTTGGCTTATCCGTACATACGGATACGACCTGACGCTGCACGACCTGCTTGACACCTACTCGCTCTACTCGGGTATTAAGGCATTCAGCAACGGAGGGGTATACAGTGTCAACACAGCTCAGTCACCGCTGTTTGAAGAATATCCATTTCACCCCGAACTGCTTTTATCCGACCTCATAAAAATATTCCATCCCGAACTGTCGGATAATCAATCGACACGATACTATACCCCGACACCGGAACAATAATAAGTCAAATAATGACACAGTCAACACGCGACATAAGACACGAGCGGCGGGCACTCCTACTCGCGTTCACTCTGATGATACTGCTGTTCCCGACATGTCTGATATGGGGGTCAGTCGACATACAATTAAGTGAGATCATCGACATATTATGTGGCAACGGAGCCGATAATATACACCGTTTCATCATTATCGAAGCACGTATACCGATGGCTTGCACCGCAATTCTTTGCGGTGCCGCTCTATCGGTTGCCGGACTGCTTTTACAGACTACATTTGATAATCCGCTCGCCGGTCCTTCGATACTGGGCATATCTACCGGCTCAAGTCTCGGCGTCGCAATAGTACTTCTTGCAATGGGAGGTACTGTCGGGTCAGGTATCGGTTACTACACCGGACTCATCGGAGGTGCTTTCATTGGGGCTGCTGTAATTATGATCGTACTATTTTTATTTTCTTCAGTGGTAAAAAGTACATCAATGCTTCTAATTGTCGGTATCCTTATCGGTTATCTGGCTTCATCGGCAATATCTCTACTCAACTTCTTCTCTACTCAGGAAGGGGTTCATTCATTTGTAATCTGGGGCATGGGCAACTTTTCTTCTATAACGCTCGACCGTCTCCCGGTGCTTGCATCATTTGTAACAATATTGCTTATACTGTCATTCCTAATGGTCAAGCCGCTGAACGCCCTCCTTCTCGGAGCCCGTTACGCCGAGAGTCTTGGTGTCAACATACGACGCACACGTAACAATCTGCTGCTCTTGTCGGGAGGTCTGACCGCTGTGGTTACGGCTTTCTGCGGTCCTATTGGATTTATCGGTCTGATTGTCCCGCATATAGCCCGGCTTCTGACTCGCACATCCAATCATGCCGTGCTGCTGCCGGCTACCGCTATTTGCGGTGCCGTCATCGCTCAGATCTGCACCATTATCAGTATGATTCCGTCATCATCAATTGGTGTGATACCAGTCAATGCCATCACTCCCGTCATTGGCGTACCGGTAATTATTTACATAATTGTCGCACGACGACGCATCAACTATTTCAATTAAACTAAAAGGATTAAAAATGAGGTCACCGTTGCTGCATACTGAAAATCTCTCTGTCGGCTACCGTCATAAACGGCAAGTCACGACTGTTCTGTCGGCACTATTCCTTGATTTATATGAAGGTGAACTTGTCACGATTCTCGGTCGTAACGGTATCGGCAAATCCACTTTATTGCGCACTATCACAGGGATACAACCACCCCTTGACGGATCGGTGACAATAGCCGGCAGACCGCTTGAATCGATTGAAGCCCGGGACATGTCGAAGATAGTGGCAATAGTAAATTCCGAACGCACACTCGCGGGCAGTCTCTCAGTCAGAGAACTTGTCGCTCTCGGGCGACATCCTTATACCGGATTTTTCGGACGACTTGACGACGTCGATATCGATATAATTGACCGGTCTCTCGACAGTGTGGGTATTCTTGACATGGCTGACCGTTATATCGCCTCGCTTTCCGACGGTGAACGACAGAAAGCTATGATTGCACGTGCGCTGGCTCAGTCGACACCGGTTATCATTCTTGACGAGCCGACATCATTCCTCGACGTGGCAAGCCGCATCGAAACCATGTCTCTGCTTAAATCACTTGCGCGTGACTGCAAAAAAAGTATTCTTGTATCTTCCCACGATGTAACCCAGGCTCTTGCCATGTCTGACCGTCTTTGGGTAATATCAGGCGAACGAACCATATCAAGCGGGACACCGGATCAATTTTTGTCTGACACCCGACTCCTCGATTCAATGTTTCCCGGACGCAGCGTGACATTTGACCCGGTTGTGATGGATTTTATTCCGCGGTAACAGATTGCAACGGTTTTACATCAAGAAAATCAATATCGGGCATTAACTCGCGGTCATTATAGAGTCTCACACTATTGACACCGGCTTTCAGTGGCATCTTTACGCTGACCGAAACTACCTCATCCCCACCGGGCACTTTCAATTTATATCCGTCACCACCGTTGACACTGATGAAGAACTCACGTTTTTCAGGAGACAGACATCCTACCGTCAACTCATATTCACCGGCTTCGGAGCATCTCACGTTTTTCCACAACAGATCGTTTATCGGTGTAACACCTGTACGGGTGACCTTGACGCCATTGCTGCAACGGGAATCAGCGACATACTCCGGCGTATTAAGAACCTGCGGATTATAAATTTCCTGATATGACGTCAGATAGGCGGTTTCCGCCTCGTAACGTGTACGATGGAGACGACCCTCACCCTCAAGTCGGTATATGCGTGTACCATGTGGCGGCACTTCCACTGTCATGCCGTTTTTACGCTTCGGCAGGTCTTTACGTTCATAGAGATCTCTTGACGCAACCTTTCCCGAGAGCTGTATCTCTTCAAAATCAAGTGTCATGACAACCGTCGTGTCAGTAGGATTGTAAAAAGCTACGGCACGGGTGAGCCCTTCGGGATTTTCTATATCTTTTACAAGTATGTATCCTCCGCCCGAAGGTTTCACTACATAAGCCTGAAGTCCGAGTTTATCCTGATTCAAAGCTATAAGCTCGGGATTTTTCAGCAGGTCGAGCGTCAAGGGGCTCAGAGTCGTCATGTCACACCCGATAAGGAGCGGTGAAGCCATGATACACCACATTCCGAAGTGTGTGCGATCCTCTTCATCACTCAGTGTCCTGCCGATTTCAAGCATATCCATGTCATTGTACCGACCGTTGCCGGCATAAGCCGACAGATAAAGATTCTCGGCAATAATGTCTCGTACCGACTCCCATGCACAGTAAATGTCATGAGTGGTGCGCCACGATGTAGCGACATCACTGACCCAAGTACCGGGATAATTCCATCGGCACACATTCAGACGCACGTCATCACGACCCGTCGCCTTGATTGCCTCGGCGATCTTCGTATAGCATTGCTGCGGGTCGAGTGAATATCGCTGTGTGTTCTGAGGAGCATCGCCGCCGCAGAAATCGACTTTTATAAAGTCAAATCCGAGTTCGTTGAAAAACATTTCGCAGTCACGGTACTCATGACGGTACAGCCCGACATTTCTGGCGATAGTATCCTTGTCCCAATAGTTACCGCAAGTATTGGCTCCGGCATCACTGTATATCCCGGCCTTGAGTCCAAGCGAATGGATATGATCGACCACCGGCTTCAGACCGCGAGGAAAACGTGTAGGATGAAACTTAAGGCTCCCGGTTGCCTCATCACGACCGCCGAAATATCCGTCATCAATGTTGATATACCTGTAACCGGCGTCGCGCAATCCGTTATATACCATTGCATCAGCCTGACTCATGATCAGCGAATCGCTGATATTTACACGATACGTATTCCACGAACTCCAACCCATTGTAGGGGTCTCTGTCGCAGAAATAGAGAGAGAAAGCACAGCAACAGCAGCCGGCAGCAGGATTTTTTTCATGACACTGGGATTATCGTTCGGTCAACCGATTTACACGTTGAAACGGAAGTGCATGATGTCACCGTCCTGCACCACATATTCCTTACCCTCGACCGACAGTTTGCCGGCTTCTTTAACGGCATTTTCTCCGCCGAGTGTCACATAGTCATCATATTTTATTACCTCGGCACGGATAAAACCCTTCTCGAAGTCGGTGTGGATAATGCCGGCACACTGAGGAGCTTTTGACCCGCGCATGAATGTCCACGCTCTCACCTCGTCAGGACCGGCAGTGAAGTAAGTCTGGAGATTAAGCAATCCGTATGCAGCACGTATCAATCGTGAGACACCACTCTCGTTAAGTCCTATTTCGGCAAGGAATTCCTGACGCTCCTCCCACGTATCAAGCTCGGCTATTTCGCTCTCGGTCTGAGCAGCGACAATCATGACACCGGCATTCTCGCTTTTAACAGCCTCCTTGACAGCATCAACATACTTGTTTCCTGTGACAGCCGACGCGTCATCAACATTGCAGACATACAATACCGGCTTGTTGGTCAACAGAAACAACTCTTTGGCATATTTCTGCTCGTCAACGGTCTCAAATGTCACCGATCGGGCAGGAAGTCCTTTTTCCAAAGCCTCCTTATACTGACGAAGTACCTCATATTGCATTTTAGCGACCTTGTCTCCGCCGGTCTGTGCCTGTTTCTGGGTTTTAGCGATGCGGCTTTCGACCGTCTCGAGGTCTTTCAGCTGAAGCTCGTAGTCAATGATTTCCTTATCGCGCACCGGATCCACCGACCCGTCGACATGGGTTATGTTGTCATCGTCAAAACAACGCAATACGTGAAGGATCGCATCAGTCTCGCGGATATTGGCAAGGAACTTATTGCCGAGTCCCTCGCCATTGCTGGCACCCTTTACAAGTCCCGCGATATCAACTATCTCAACCGTTGCCGGAACCACGCTGCGAGGCTGACACATTTCGACCAACTTTGTCAGACGGTCATCAGGAACGGTAATTACACCTACATTAGGTTCGATTGTACAGAACGGAAAGTTAGCTGATTGCGCTTTCGCATTGGAAAGGCAGTTGAAAAGAGTGGATTTACCGACATTAGGTAATCCCACGATACCACATTGTAATGCCATTATAATTTTTCTTTATTATTTTCTGATTGAATAATCTCAGGCTGTCACCACGACGTCAATCGCCACGGACACCTAAGTGACTGCAAAGATACCAACTATCGGCGAAACCACAAAACCCTTTTTATATATGAGTCCCGCAACCTATGGGATATTTTCCCTACGCTAAGTGGAACTTGTTAAAGTAAACTTTTTGTCTGACGCTGGGTTTTATATTATAAAGTGTATATTATTATGACAACTATTTTACTTTATCTCGGAATTGCGTTAATTATTTTAGGTTGGCTGACCTTATCATGGTTTGCGGTAAAGCAAATTAACGCGCAAAAGGAATATGAAAGATTTCCTCAAAAGTGGGAGGAAGTCAAACAAGCCCTAATATACAAGCGATGGATTTGCCGAAGCTTAATCGTTCTCGGTATAGTAGTACTCATTATATCATTAATGCTTTGAGGTCCTCCCTATCTTGAATGTCCATTTAGTTAAAATAAATAGTATTTGCTCGGCAGATATTATTTTTTTTGTGTTTAAACGACCGTTTTAAAAAATCAAAATCTTGTATTTTAACGGTTTGTCAGAAAAAATACCTAAAATTAGAAATTTTAACAATTAAAATTAAATGTTAAATAAGAACAAATTTATACCTTTGTGTGTTATTAAATCAAAACCGAAAGGGCTGAGAGAGGGACACCCCTTTATAAGTGCTACTGGAGGGACAAATAAAATGATGTAACACTAAAAAAATTTATTACAATGAGAAAAAATGTACTTTTAATCATGGCTGCATTCGGCGGTTCTCTTTTCTGCGCCAACAATGCAAATGCACAGGAATCTGTCGTAGTTGAAGAACAGACCGTAACTGTCAGCGAGGTCCAGTGCAAGAATCATTACTATTCTAATTGGCGTGACAACTGGTTTATCGAACTGGGCGCCGGTATGAATGTTCCCTTCATGGAAAGCAAACTCCCCGACGGAAGTGAAAAGTATCACATCACAGCAGCCTACAACCTCGGCTTCGGTAAATGGATGACCCCCTACCTCGGATGGCGCGTGAGCCTCTATGGTTCAACTATCCACTGGGACGAGCAGGTTATGAGCAGCGCAAAATATGCCAACGCCAACTTCGACTTGATGTGGAACATGACCAACTCTCTTTGCGGTGTTAATCCCAAACGTGTATTCAGCGCGATTCCTTATGTAGGTCTCGGCGGTACTTACACCTGGGACTTCAAAAACGCTCCCGGTCGTGACGTTTACTGTGGTGACAAAGTGAAATCAGACACATGGACACTTCCCGTTTCAGCAGGTATCCAGTTCCGTTTCCGTCTCTGCGACTATGTTGATTTCTTCGTTGAAGGTCGCGCATGGTTCTACGCTGACAACTTTAACAACACAGCATATTGCAACCCCATCGACATCAACGTTGCTGCACTCGGTGGTTTCAACATCAACATCGGTGGTTCTAACTTCAAGAGCTACAACCCCTGCAACGATCTCGCCTACATCGGTAGCCTCAACAACCAGATCAACCAGCTCCGTGGTGACCTTGCAGTTGCAGCAGCAGCTCTCGCAGTAGCTGAGTCTCAGCTTCCCTGCCCCGAAGTAGTCGTTCCTGACTGCCCCGAAGTACAGGCAGCTCCCATGCTCACTACCGTACGTTTCACCATCAACTCGTCTAAGATCACCAACACTGAAATGGTTAACGTATTCAACGTAGCTGAATACATGAAAGCTAATCCTCAGTTCAACGTTGTAATCCGCGGTTATGCCGACAAAGATACCGGTACAGCTTCTTACAACAAGGGTCTTTCTCAGCGTCGTGCACAGGCTGTTTACGATGCACTCACCAAGAAATACGGTATCGATGCATCTCGCCTCACTATCGAAGCTGAAGGTAGTGAAACCCAGCCCTACACAACCAACAACTGGAACCGTATCGTAATCTTCGTTCCCGCTGAATAATCAATAAATAAAACAACCCGCCTTATAAAAGGCATCGGAATAACTCAATAAAGCCACTCTACGGAGTGGCTTTATTCTTTTTTATAGATAACTATGACCAACCAATTTGCTCATAAATTATCGTAACAAATTCCTGTATTCAGATAAAGTTAATATTCCGGATATTACGGGGCATAGGGAGGTATGGAGGGGATGAAGCGATAGGACGCCGTTTGAGACGTAGTGTTTGTGGGAAAGATTTCACAGCAGTAATGGGTAATGCCGTTGGAAACGACGAGATAGCGCGCGTGGAGCACCATGTTGTAGCGCACTATCTGGTCAAACGTCTTGCGGGTAACCGGTATGTGAGGCGCTTTATACTCGACAATCATCCATGGAGCACCGCTACGGTCAAAGATTACCGTATCGCATCGGCGACGCGTGTCATTGAGCGTCAACGATATCTCGTTACCCATGAGACCTGCTGGATAACCGTGGTTATTGATGAGAAAAGCCGTGAAGTGCTGACGCACCCATTCCTCTGGCGTAAGGGCGACATAACGGCGCCGCAGCGGATCAAAGACCTGCCGGTGACCGTCGGTTATCTTTATCGAAAGATTAACCGGTGGAAGATTTAATTGAAGTAATTCGCCCAAAACGTTGTAAAGATTGGAAAAACTGTGTAAATTTACAAAATAAAATCAATCTGACAAGACGATGGCTGAAGCTATAACATTCAATTCGCTGAAAAACGACATAGCCTGTCGCCAACTGGTTCCGGTGTATCTTCTTCACGGAGAGGAAGGTTACTATATCGACGCTCTGCTGAAAGAATTTGAAGAGCTGATGCCTGTGGAGGAGCGCGATTTCAACATGTACACGCTCTATGCGCCGCAAACCGATGCCGACACCGTTATGGACACATGCCGCCGCTACCCGATGATGGCTGATTTCCAACTTGTCATACTTAAGGAGGCACAATCGGTCGGCGCAAACTTTCTCAACGCTCTGAAAAAATATGTCGAAGCGCCCTCCCCAACCACCATACTTGTTATCGCATGCCGCGGCGCAAAGGCTAAGTCAAAGGATCTGACTACAGCAGTAAAGACCGGCGGCGGTGTGATTTTTGAATCTGTGAAACTTAACGACCGCTCCATCGGTGCTGCAATACGTGACTTCATAAAGGAAAAGGGTCTCAACATCGAGCCAAAAGCGCTTGCCATGCTCCAGGACTACGTAGGCAATGACCTGTCACGCCTCTACAACGAGATTGACAAACTGACAGTCACTCTCGGACGCGGTGCCATGGTGACGCCCGAGAGTATCGAACGTAATATCGGTGTCAGCAAGGACTACAACAATTTTGAACTCATCAATGCCATCTCAGCGCATGACGACCTTAAGGCGTTCAGAATCGTTGAATACTTCAGCCGTGACCCCAAGAACAACCCGACGGTCGTAACCGGCACTGTACTGTTCAACTATTTCGCTAATCTGCTGACGGCTTACTATGCTCCCGACAAAAGCGAACGAGGAATGATGGCTGCACTCGGATTCCGTAGTCCATACCAGCTTAATGACATACGCCGCGGAATGGGATTCTACAAACCCTGGCAAGTCATTGAGATTATCTCGGCTATCCGACAGTTTGACTGCAACATAAAAGGTATCGGAAGCCGTGCCAACGAGTATGATCTGCTGCACGAGCTCGTGTTCCACATTCTCAATGCAACCGGTAAAGTCACGCTCTGACAATAGCCCCCGAGCCCGCATCCATTTCGTATATCGATGTGATTGCGTCCTGCTGCTATTTCACCATGACGCGGCGGGTGAAATGTCCCGTTGAGCTGTCTACCGACAGAAGATAGACTCCGGAGAGAAGCGCCGACGTGTCGATATGAGCCTCACCATGTTCACCGGCAGCACGGGCTGCAACAGTTCCGGCAAGTGTATAGAGCGACAAGCTGACATCACCGGCTCCCGCAACAAAAACATCAAATTGACGACCTGACGAAGTGACTATCAGACGACTTTCATCATCAACAGCAACCGTTCCTACGCCGCTGCCGCTCTTGAGTACAGCTTTCAATCCGGCAACTGCATCAATGCGACCGGCACCCCACCGCAGATAGTCATTTTCAGGCGCGCCGTCAGGCAGTTCCGACGTTGTATTGATGACAGCGAGCACATCATCGAAGGTCAGCATCGGATCAGCTTCAAGCCATAATGCAACGACACCGGCTACAAATGGCGATGACATTGACGTGCCATACATTGCACCCCAGTAGCTTGCCAGAGCTCCGTTTTCCACCTTTGCAGTCATGACCTTGGCAAGAGCGTCAGAACCGGCGATAGTGAACAGGTGACTGTTGTATGCCGACACAATATTCGCACCGGGAGCGCACACAAGAGGCAACCGTTCTCCCTGAAACGAAGTGCCGTAAGACGAGAATTTACATATCTTTCCAACCTGGAAATCGCCATCAAGAAAATCGGCTGACCCGTTGAGCCGTCCCCACGACGTGCGCGACGTGTAGGCACCGACCGACAGCAGATTAGCTCCCGCGGCGATACTGTTGATCGAGCCGTCGGTCGAGCCGTCGGTCCAACCCTCGACGCCATAGTCAGTAAATGTCGTCTCGGCATTACCGTATAACGATACCGACTGACCGTTGCGCCCGGTGACGATTATACCGATATAGCGGTCGCCGGTCTTAGGAGAAAACGAGCCTGACAGTGTAACATGGAATCGGTCATTAAGCGGATTGACCTCCGACACTATCGCATAAGTTCCTGAGAAATAAGACGAGAAAGCTGCGGCGGGAGCCTTGGTCTGTCCTGCCTTTGTGATCTCGCTGAGCTGCTGCACGGCACCGGTAGCAATATTGTAAAGCACGACTTTGACAGTCAGCGGATTGCGGTCACTACCCCATATATCGACCGTCGCGCCTGTGCCGCCGGCGATAAATGTCTTGACCTCTTTGTCAGCGGTTGTAAATGACTTTGACACACACAGTTTGTAATTACCTTCATTACCCGCCGAGAGACAGATGACCGCACGCTTGCCAAGCTCGCTGAGCGCCGTCGAAAGTGCGTCACTGCCATCGTGCGGACCGTTGTTGATGCCGAGAGACAGATTGATAACTGCCGGTTTACCCTCGGCTTCAGCCTTGGCTACAATGTCGTTGACGCCGGCAATGACATTGGCACTTGTCAGCGCACCTGTCGCAAAAACGATGTCAGACCCGGTCGCCACTCCGTAGAAAGGCATTCCCGCTGTCTTTATCATACAATCGCTTCCGGTGGGAGACTCTACGTAACCGTATGTTCCGTCGCCGTTATAGCTGCCCGCCATGATTCCAGCCACATGAGTACCGTGAGTCTCGAAGTTATCATCAGTCGTGAAGCCGGCTACCTCAGCAGGAGTCTCATATCGGGTCACATTGCCGTTGCTGTAACTGTAAACCGTCTTGGTGCGACCGCTGAAAGCTGCATGATTGGGATCGATACCCTGGTCAAAAAGAGCCGTAATCACCCCCTTGCCATCGAACGGGGTCGGCATGCCGTTGACCGTGACCTCGCCCGAGTGAGCTGCATCGACGTGCCCCGAGCGTCGCGCGTAGTCAAGCATCAGATGACTCTCCGTGCCAAGTTCGACATATTTCACTCCCGCAAGTTCCGACAGCCCGACGAGCTTGTCGGCAGGAATATTCACTACAAGGATTTTACCGAGGTCGACACTGACCGAGCCGCCAAGTCCATCGATCTCATCGATAACAGCCTGACTATTCACATCGCTTTCAAGCATCACCACAACTCCGAGCGACTCAACCGCCGCGGGCGCATGATGATGAACCCGCGCACTGTCAAGGTCGTTAAGCAACAGACGTGCAGGAAGGTCGATCTTACTCTGTGCCGAGAGCGACATTACCGCGAGTGAAGCCGCAGTAATCATAATATTTCTATATTTCATAATCGGGAATCAGCTATAATTTGATGCAAAGATAATTAATAAAATTGTAATTATGCAACGGAGGCGCACCGTCGGCGCGCCTTCGTGTAATATTTTAAATGTCCCGCAATGTTATTTTACGATAACGCGACGTGTGTAACGTGCATTTCCGCCGTCGACTGCGAGAATATAGACACCTGCTGCGAGACCTGAAGCGTCGACAGTCAGTTCGTCACCCGAAGCCTGCATCTGAGTTGCGAGGACGCCGGAAGTGCTGAACAGCGATGCCTTGAGAGCAGTCTCACCCGCTACAAACACGTTAAACTGCTTGTTGCCGGTCTTAGTCACCACCAGACGGTCGCTATCGTCGGCAATCACGTTGCCTACACCACCGTTCTTGCGATTGAGAACCTCCTTGATACCTGCAAGTGCGTCAAGCTTGCCCGCGCCCCAGCGGTTGGTTGTCTGACCACCGCCAAGACCGCCGCCAAGACCTCCACCGAGACCGCCGCCTCCGCCGAGACCGCCGGTCGACTGTGAAACTGAAGTCTGTTTGATAATATCAAGCACATCATCAAACTTAAGTGTGGGGTCAGCCTCGAGCCAAAGCGCTACAACTCCGGCACAATAAGGCGATGACATTGATGTTCCCTGCATCGGTCCCCAATAGCTTGTTACCGAGTTTGCACCCTCAGCCGAAGCAGTCATTTCGCGAGGTGACGACGACACATTTACATAAAAACGGCTGATAGATGAAATTATGTTGGCACCGGGAGCACATACATAAGGTAGTTCAACTCCCTGATAGGACTTACCATAAGAAGAGAAGGGAGAAATCGTGCCTACAGAATAATCTGTACTTGTGTAACGGTAAGCACTGTTGCTGCCGAGCAAGCCCCATGAGGTACGTGTTGTATAAGCACCGACCGGTATCACATTTGCGGCAGTTGCCATATCGCTTATCGATCCGTCAGCCGACCCAGCAGTCCATCCCGACACTCGATTGTTGGTAAACGTAGTATTCTCATTACCGTATAGATAAACTGCCTGACCTTCTGAACCTTCTACAACGATAGCAAGATAGCGGTCTGATACTTTCGAGGAGAACGTGCCGCTAAGTGTCACATGGAAACGATTGTTCAGGCTATTCACCTCAGAGCGCAGTGAGATATTACCGTTGAATGCGGCTGTAAAGGCACTGTTGGATGCCGAGGAAGAGTTCTGACTTGCCGCAGATACCGAGCACACCTCAGTCAACGAGCGATTCGCCGTGCTGTAAATACCTACCGTCACCTTTAAAGGCTCCTTACTGTTGCCCCATATATCGACATAGTTACCTTCATTATTGGTTACGAATGTTTTGAGGGTATTGTCTGAAGCTGTGAATGTCTTGGTGATTGCAAGAGGTACGTCTCCTTCATTACCAGCCGACACAACTATGATACCACGTTCACCAAGCTTGGCAAGCGACTGGGCAAGAAGGTCGGAACCGTCATGAGGTCCCGTATTACCGCCGAGTGACAGATTGACAACCACCGGCTTTCCTGAATTTTCACCGGTAGTAATGATATTTGTCACTGCCTTAATAATATTAGTGGTGGAAAAGGCTCCTGCACACATTACGATGTCAGAACCGGTTGCAACACCATAGTAAGGAATATCACCGTCAACTTTCGACACGCCGATACCGTTGGGCGAAGATATATGGGCATAATTACCTACACCATTATAGCTACCCGCCATAATGCCGCACACGTGTGTACCGTGGGTCGCGTTGTTGACGTCGGTAGTAAAATTGGCGATCTGCTGAGGTGTCGTATAGGAACGGTTACCGGTAGTGTAATCGTAAACAGCCTTGACACGCGACTCGCCATCGGCATTTTTGAAATTAAGGTGATTGGGGTCAATACCCTGATCCATCAATCCGGTGACAACCCCCTTACCGGTAAACGACGTTACAACACCGTCGATCTCGACACCGTCATGCACCTCTGTCACAAAACTTGCGGGACGTGCATAGTTGAGCATCGGTTTGTGCTCGATACCAAATTCCACATATTGCACTTCGGGGAGCTCGGAAAGAGCTTCTACCTTGTCAAACGGAATCGATACAACCAAAATGTCGTCGATTTCAGTTTCGATCACACCGCCAAGAGCAGTGACAGCGTCCACGCCGTTCATATCTTTCATTTTAACAGCCACATCGACTGTCTTAACCTCGGAACCGGTTGAATGGAGACTCAATTCACTCTTAAGTTCCTCGAGTTTCATCAGTCCCTGAAGGTTGATTTTTCCTTGTCCGGAAACTGTCAGAACGCCACAACACAAGGTTATAAGCGTCATATAACGATATTTCATAATTGTATTTTTATTAATCCAAAATAATTTCTGAACTGCAAAATTAGTGAATATAATTGAAATACATTACTGAATTTTCATCAAATTACCTGTTAAAGTCCCAAAATATGATTTTTTAACATGCTTAAGAGATAAATTATAAGAATTGCATAACCGACCGTCACACCAATCGTTTCACGACATCCGGACAAAACAAAGAGGGGCGACTCCTGACCGGAGCGCCCCTCTTTACCGAGAATATTTTAATCTATGTTATACGATTCCGATTAACGGGTCATTGTAATTGACTCGTAAGCAAACCATATATAACCGGCAAACTGAGTTGTACCTACAGTATAGAGACCACCGCAGACATCCTGAGAGCAAGAGAATGTCATGCTGTTGAAGTCTGTATTACATGTAGCGATACATTCACCGCTTGAATAGTAGCTATTGCCTGATACACCGCCGAGACGCACGTCATACGCACCGATTCCGGTAAATTCTACGCCGGAAGCAATAAGCTGACCGAAGTCAAATGTCACAACTGTTTCACCGTTGACAGGGTTACAAGCCATTTTACCGGTCAAAACGCAACCGTCATATTCCTGCCATCCGGAGAATTTAAGAACTGACTGGTATCCTTCTTCACCGGCTGCGACACCTGTAACGAGAATAGAGAACTCATCCTCGCCGGTGTTAGCAATCCAAACGCCCTGAATTCCTTCATACGAAACCGGAATCATTGACTCATTGTCAAGAAGGCGAACCAATGATGTTGCCTGAGTACCGACAGCAGCACCAACAGCCTTGGTGATTGTAACGGTAAACTCGCGGTCGGGGTTCTCGATATCGTCACCCTTGGGATAGAACTCAAAGCCTGCTTCAAGAGTTCCTGCAGGAATATTGATAGTCTTCGACGTGATAATATAATCCTCGTCTTCCTTAGCTCCGGAAGTTCCTACTTCGGCAACCTCAATTGTAACTGTGATGATACCGTTAGCCTCACCGGTCACACGCACCGGAATAGTGTAGTAAGAAGCACTCGAAAGCTGATCCTCAGGGAACTGAATCTCGGCTTCAGCCATCTCTACAGTCACTCCACCGGCAGTGTTGGTCTTGCTTGAGTCATCATCGCTACAAGCGGTCATTGTGAGCGCAGCAAGAGCAATTGCGAAAATTTTATTTAATTTCATAATTTATTCAGTTTATAAGTTGATTCAACTATTAGTAACCGGGGTTCTGCTGATCAGCAATCTGAGGATTGGCAGAAATTTCACTTGAAGGAATAGGCCATACGAAACGATAGTCATCATTGCTGTATTGAACCTGAAGGTCAGCAACGCTGAATGATTCGGCAACCGGCGGATTGAATATATAGCTCTGTGCGCGTTTGAAGCCCTGCTTCCAACGACGGAGGTCGCTCATACGGAAACCTTCACCGATAAGTTCACGTCCGCGTTCAGCCTTGATAAGATCAAGAAGTTCATTACCGTGAAGGTTGACGGGATCATTGTAACCGTCACCGAGACGAACGGCACGCAGAGCGTTAACAGCGTCGAGAGCTTTCTGCTCGCCACCTGAAACGTGGGTTGCTGCTTCAGCAAGAATCAGATACTGCTCGCTGAGACGGAAGGGCTTGGGAGTGCTGAGATATTCGGGAGATGTACCGGCGTTAAGAGTGGTGTTGTACTTAAACTTATTGAAGATATAAGCCTGTGCGGTACCACCCTGGACATTGATAGCGGTTGCATCAAAGAAAGCGAGACCGCGATAGTCAATGAAATAACCATTCTCGTCACAATATTCAAGGACAGTTACATCGGTCGGGATGTAGTCTGACTGAGTTGCATTCTGGAGATAGTAGTTATAACCGAGGAACGTAGAGCTGATAGTACCTGACTCAGCGCTGTCAACATAGGGAGCGAAGATAAGCTCGTCAACATTCTGATCTTCCCACATGGCGATATATTCGTCGGGACCGGCAAGTTTATAGCTCTTGTTGGCGATTACGGTCTCAGCCTTTTCTACTGCTGTCTCATAGTTGCCGGTAACGAGAGCGATACGAGCCTGGAGAGCGCAAACAGTGTAAGAAGAGAGGTAAGAAGCTCCGGCTACACAATAACCGTCGTTTCCGGCTTCCTCATAAGCCTTCAGTCCGGCATAAGCTGCATCGAGGTCATCATAGATGAGCTTGAGAGTCTCATTCATTGTTGAACGACCGGGATAGTTGGAGCTAATGTAAGTAGGAGCGTAATGAGTCACGATTGAGAGACCGAGACCCTCCTGATCGCCGAGGGCGGGAGTGTAGGTCTGGCAATAGTGGTCAAACAGGATGAAGTAATAATAAGCACGGGCGAAATGAGCCTCAGCCACGTAACGCTGCAGGTTAAAGAGATCCTCCCCTTCTACCGATGCAAGAAGCTGTGCGGTGTTTTCAAGGAAGAAGTTGGCATTTGCGATGCGGCCGTACATTGCTGAGTAAAGAGACTCGGCAACGTCAAGGCTGGGGGTTATATTACCGGTCGAAAGATATCCGTTACGGTTACCATTGGAACGCATACCGATGAACTGGTCCATCTGGATAGCGGTAGAATAGGTATATGCACCGGTTGAAACGGCTCTCATCTGCGAATACAGGAAGTTTCGCATATTGGTCGCATTATCCATGACAGTCAGAGCTGAGGTATCCTCAATTGCTCCGGGAACCACGACATCCATGTCACACGAAGTGAGAAGTCCGGCACAAGCGACGAGTGATATTAATATTTTTTTCATAATCTGATATTCCTTTTATTAGAATGAAACTTCAAGACCGAATTCATACTGACGGGTGTTGGGGTAAGAGAAACGCACGCCGTTGTTGGTGTATTCGGGGTCATATCCGGTATAGCTCTTGCCGGTGAAGGTAAGGAGGTTACGACCGGTGAAACGGAATGTAAGGTCAGAAAGACACATCTTCTTCAGCCAGTTGCCGGGCAGAGTGTAAGAAAGAGAGAGGTTCTTGAGTCTTACAAACGAAGAGTTTTCAAGATAGCGTGAGTCAGCCTGAATAGTTTCAGTAATAGCAGGCATGTCTCCGTGATGCTCGGGAGTCCAAGAGTTGAGCATTTCTACACACTGGTTAGAGTCGTAGATATACATGGGGTTAGCAATCATCTGGTAAGCCCAGTTGAAGATATATTTCTGAGCAGCCCAGTTGAAGTCGGCACGGAGTGCAAGACCTTTCCAACGCACATCAGCGCCGAAACCACCGGTCCAGGGAGCCATGTAGGTCTTACCGGTATCGACAGCGTCACGGTCACGGTTGAACACCTTGGTGATGTTGCCGTCCTTGTCATACCACATCTGCTTACCGTCACGCTGGTCAACACCTGCATATCTTACAGTATTGAGCTGGAAGGGATTTTCTCCGACAACCCACTTCATACCATAGCTCTCCATGAGGAATTCTTCACGACCGTTGAAGAGTTCGGTAACGGTATTCTTGTTGTAAGCGAAGTTAGCACGTACACCTACATACCAGTCTTTAGTGCGGTAGATATGTGCGCCGAAGTCAACTTCAACACCGGTGTTACGGAGCGAACCGAGGTTAGCCATACCACTGCCGAAACCGGTAGTATAGCTATAAGGCACTTCCATAAGCATGTTGTGAGTATCCTTTACGTAGAATTCAACCTTACCGTAGAGGTGGTTCAGGAAGCCGAAGTCAACACCGGCGCTGAACTGCTTAACAGTTTCCCAAGTAAGGTCCTCGTTAGAAGCGCTGGCGATACCGAGAGTCGGAGCACCGTTATAGGTAGTTCCGGTACCCATAAGACCCTGCCAATCGTAGCTACCGATGCTGCTGTTACCTGCAGTACCGTAGTTGGCACGAACCTGGAGGTTGTCAAGCCATGTATAGGGCTGGAGGAACTGCTCAGCCTTGGCATTCCACATGACACCGAATGCATAGAAAGTAGACCAACGGTGACCGGGAGCAAACTTAGAGCTACCGTCGCGACGAACAGATGCGTTCACGAAATAACGGTCTTCAAATGAATAGTCGGCATTCAGGAAGTAAGAATTGATGATATACTCACTGATAGTCTGACCGACATTGCTCATCTCAACTTTTGTACCATTAGTAAGCAACATCTGCTGATGGTTGGGCTGACCGGTAGTAGAAACATTAAACTGATTATTCTTGTTAATAACCGATTCCTGACCGAGGAGGACGGTGATGTCATGCTTGTCATTCACCATGAAATTATACTCGGCGGTATTGGTATAAGTGAACTGATAATAACGCTGGAATGCCTCGCCGCGGACAGGAGTATCCTGAGAGAAGTCAGCCCAGTCACCCATGGGGGTAGTGAAGCTCTTCTGCTCCATATACTTGGTGGTGTTGCGATAGTCAAAAGCATCGACCGCCTGCTGAGCACGGAGAGTAAGACCCTTGATGGGGTTGATCTGCTGATAGATCGAAACGTTGGCGCTTACATTGCTGCGGTGACCCTCATTAAGAGAGCTGGTAAAGTTTGCGTCAGAGATACCGCCGTTGGTGTAACGATACCAGATAGCCTTTTCACCGTAAACGATGTTGCCGTTCTCATCAAATGAGTAGTAGTTGGGTGCATCGTAGGGAAGCATCATGTAAGAGAGCACGATGGGGTTATTGATATAGAAGTTACCTGCATAAGAAGCAACGTTGTTGGTCTCATAACGCTCGTAACCGAGGTTACCGTTGAAACCGATGCGCAACCAGGGCTTGATAATGCTGTTGAAGCTTGCGCGGAGGGTCTCGCGGCGAGAACCTGACTTGGCGATAAGACCGTCCATGTCACGATGACCGAGCGAGAGATAATAATTGGTCGATTCAGTACCACCGCGAACGACAGCCTCAGTTGAGTAGGTCAGCGCGTTGTCCTTCATCATGTATTTGGTCCAGTCGGTGTTGATACCGTATTTTGTGATAAGGTCACGTTCTACCGGCGACATAGGAGTTGCGCCCATCTCGTCAGCCATGCGATCGCGGAATTCAAGATACTGATATGAGTCCATCATATTGATCTTAGAGTTAACGCGTGCCGACCAACCGATGCTACCACGGATAGTAACGGTGGCATTCTCACCCATCTTACCGCGCTTAGTAGTAATGACGATAACACCATTTGCTGCACGTGAACCGTAGATTGCTGTAGAAGCAGCGTCCTTAAGGGTAGTTACGCTCTCGATATCGTTGGGATTGAGAAGCGAGAACACGTTGCTGCTCACGGGCGCTCCGTCAAGAATGAAGAGAGGAGTTGTTCCGGCTGTCAGCGAGCTGATACCACGAAGATTGATTGTAGAAGGTGTCGACGAAGGCTCACCGGTGTTAGAATAGATGGCAAGACCGGCAACCTGACCCTGAAGAGCATCAACAACGTTACCGGAAGGATTGTTTTCAAGCTCGGCTGCACCGACAACGGCAGCTGAACCGACAAACGAACCGAGTTTCTTGGTCGAACCGTAACCGGTTACAACGAGTTCATCAAGACGATTGTCAGAAGGTTTAAGAGCGATAGTCATACCGTCCTCAAGCTTAATCTTGGCAGGATTGAATCCCACATAGGAAACCTGTACCTCTGTACCGGGAACGGTATTCAGGACAAAGTTACCGTCAAGATCGGTAGCGGTACCTTGACCGGAGCTCACGATCACGACAGCTGCGCCGATAATAGGCTCATCATCATCTGCCGAAACGACAGTACCATGAAGGGGACGAGCCTGAGCCATCGCACAGGTCGCAGTCAACATGACTGTCATCAGTAATAGAAACAGCTTTTTCATACTAATAATTTAATTAGACATAATATTGATTGTTAAATAATTACATTCAATCGTTATATATATTTTAAGTTAAATCCGCACTTTTACTTTAGAAGTTTTAGATGCCTTTTCATTTAAAATATTTTACAAAGATAGCGTTTTTTATGGAAATTTTAAACTACATCAACAAATATCGTGCCTTTTTAACACTTCCAAAACACTGCTGTTAAACATCATTTTTCAGCATCTCGTCATAACAACCTATTTTACAGAGAATTAAACCAATGATAACATGCATAAATATTCATCTTGCATAAATCTTAAAATTTTCGCAAAAAATTAACTTAAAATTTAAAATAAACAAAGTGTCAGGATAAATCGGAATCAAATAAACGAATGACACAACGATGCCAAAAATTTCATCAGGTTAATATCAGCATTGAACGATCTCCTCAAAAAACAATGTTAAACAAAAAAAGCGCGGAACCGGTTACGGCTCCGCGCTCATAATATAACGTATAATGAATTATTTCACGATAACCTTTGCCACCGAAGAGCCCTGACGCTTGATGTAGAGACCACCTGCAGCGGGATTAGCAACCTTAACGCCCTGGAGATTGAAGTATTCAACAGGAGCATTTACGTTGTCGGCAGAAATACTTTCAACAAGACCATTATCCTCTGTAGGAAGCTTGATATAACCAGCCTTGGCATACTCAGTATTCAAAGAATAGATATGCTCGGGATCAGTCTCGGGGAAGTAACCGAAACATGCATTGGGGGGAAGGATGATCACACCGTCCTCAAGATAGATATTTCTATCAGCATTTGCCGAGCTAAGGAATGACTCACGAGTCTCATAATTTGCCGAGCAGCTCAGGATGCTGAATGCACCGTCGCCTTCAAACGAAAAACCGGTTTCGGTCTCGGGGATAATGCAGCAACCGGGATCGGTAGCATCGATAAGGAGGTTAGCTCCGGTACCCCAGGGATCTTCAACAAGATAAGCACCGGGAAGTTCTTCAAGCTCATAGATGTTTACGTCAAAGGGAACATCGGTAAACTCATCAAACCAAGGAGAGCAGATGCTTTCAACCATGCTTCCTACACCAAGGAGATTCCAGGTAAAGGTAGGAGCTTCGCCAAATTCGTTTTCAAGCCATGCACCATAATAACCTACGCGCTGGATGCCCTGGTATGCAGCAAATGAAATCAAATCATCGAAATCAAATACAAACTGACCGTCCTGATAATAAGCCTTAATACTATTACGACCTACCTTGTCAATATAACCGTCGTTGGTAAATGTAACTGTACCGGGATCGAAAATGAGGTCAGTAGCTTTACCATCGTTATCGAAAGAACCGAATTTATACTTAGCGGGGAATGTGATTGAACCCTCAGTCGCGTCATAAGTAACGGGAATAGGAACTGTAGTGCTGAGAAGAGGGAAGACACAATAGAGCTGCCCGCTCTCTTCATCTGTAATCAGGTAAACATAATCAGCGATATCTCCAACGTTCTGAAGCAGGGTTGTACCTGTCCAGTAATATTCACCTTCGATATCGGCAACGGCAGGAGCCTTAGCAGGAGCTTTCTTAACAGCAGCTGATTTCTTCATATCAGCAACTTTCTTTTCAAAAGATACAGAAACGCTTTTTTGATTATTAACTGCTTTCTGAAAATCGAGAGCATAAGTTTCGGCAGGAGCAAAATCAAAAGCTGATGCTGACAAAGCTACAGCTACCGAGACGAGAACTGTGTAAAGTTTCTTCATTCTGTTATTATTTAGTTGGTTATTAAATTGTATTTCAGAAACCATGCCACCATGTTTTACAACATGTTTTTAAAGCATGCCACAAAAGTATAACATATTTTTCATTACAGCAAGCTTTTTCCTACAAAAATACCATTATACACAAATTCTCGTTTAAAACAGTCAGTTTTATTCCCATATAAGCTATTAATCGTAACAAAATGACACCGTATCATTGCATAACCGCATAAACAATTGCATAACCCAACTAAGTCAAGCCCTGATAACAGAGGTCGGTGACATCATGCGGGAGAATAGGCGCGCCATTTTTCAATCATCGCCGTCATGTCGGCCGGTACAGGACAACTGAAAAACATTTCTTCGCCGGTGACGGGATGGACAAATCCGAGCGTGCGGGCATGAAGAGCCTGTCGCGGACAGGCTGCGAAACAGTTGGCGACAAACTGACGGTACTTTGCCGCCGTAGTGCCGCGGAGTATCTGGTCGCCGCCATAGCGGGCGTCGTTGAGCAACGGATGCCCTATATGTTTCATGTGGACACGTATCTGATGAGTACGACCGGTCTCAAGCACACATTTCACCACCGACACGTAGCCCAGCGGTTCGATGACCTCATAGTGAGTCACAGCATGCTTGCCATAGTCGCCGGCGGGAAAGACAGCCATCTGCAACCGGTCTTTGAGACTGCGCCCGATATTTCCCTCGATGCGCCCTACCGGCGGCTCGGGAACGCCCCACACGACGGCTACATACTCGCGCTTGGTCGTTTTATTGAAAAACTGGCGTCCGAGATGGGTTTTCGCATCGGGGGTCTTTGCCACGACAAGAAGTCCGGAGGTATCTTTATCTATGCGGTGAACGAGTCCGAGACGAGGGTCGTTGACATCATAGTCGGGGTTGTTGCGGAAATGCCATGCGAGGGCATTGACAAGCGTACCGTGATAGTTGCCGTGTCCCGGATGGACAACGAGACCGGGAGGCTTGTTGACCACAAGCAGGAAATCATCCTCATAGACGATGTCAAGCGGGATATCCTCGGCAATTATCTCAAGCTCGTAGCGCGGACGGTCCATCACGATGGTGACAACGTCGGCGGGCTTGACACGATAGTTGGACTTGACGGGGCGTCCGTTAACGAGAATACATCCGGCATCGGCAGCCTGCTGGATGCGGTTGCGCGACGATTTCTGCATGTGGGCGACCAGGAACTTGTCAACACGCAAAAGCGCCTGCCCCTTGTCGGCTACAAACCGGAAATGTTCATACATCTCCTGTCCGTCGGGACCGGTGTAACACTCCGACGGAGAGTCTTCAAAATCAAGTTCGGTGTCAAGGTCGGCTCCGCTGTCAGTAGCGGGAGGTATCATATCTGATTCAATCATTCGGCTCAGTCGATATTTTCGTCAGAAGTTATTGATTCTTCAATCATAAGGTCAAGCTCCTCGTCGGGCTGCATACCGGCATATCCTGTACCGACCTCTATTGTCACACTGGATGTGACGGGGATGCGGGCTCCGGGGCTTATAGGCACTCCGTTATATTTCACGCCAAGCACGAGGTCCTTATACTCTGACGGGACATTGACCACTCTCACCGATTTAAGTCCGAGTCCCTCAAACATCGACTGCCCCTGCCGAGCCGACACGTTACGAAAATCCGGGACCGTGACCATCTTGGGAGAAAACGCCGCAATAGTGAGATAAACCGTGCGTCCGGGTTTCACTTTCGACCCGGCATGAGGTGTCTGCTCGACAACCGACCCGGGATTGTGTCCCGAGTCAAACACCGAGTCCATCACCTCGACCGACAGATCGTCGGAATGTAACATAGCCGTTGCCGACCCGAGCGACAGCCCTTTGACCGACGGCACTTGACGGCTGTCGCCGTGAAGCGTCCACGAATCGACAAACATCAGCAAGACCCACACCAGGACGACTCCTGTGAGAATGATGTAAAACAGATTCATCAATATGGGATGGCGCTTTCTGAAGTTGTTGAATCGCGTGAAAGCGTCAGACTTGCTCTTATGCGGGGATGAAGAACCGGAATTGACTGACATATATAAATAATGTGTATTTTTAGAACATCAATACGTGAAACGATGCTCTCACCGACAACAGCGGAACAAACGTTTTTAGGGTACAAACTTACGCATTATTATTCAAATTTAACTGTATTTAGTACGTTTTTTATGATTTTTTTGGAGAGTACAATTGCGTTGTGACAATTATTTTATAACTTTGCAGCTTGAATTAAAACGTAAAACCGATATGAGAAAACTCATTGCTCTGTGCCTGCTCACTGTTATGCTGTCATCGTGCGGCGAATATCAGCGCGTGCTTAAGAGTAACGATTACAACTATAAATTTGAATATGCCAAGCGTGCTTTTGAAGAAAAGAAGTACGTGCAGTCGGCAACTTTACTTCAGGAAGTAATCTCGGTGCTGAAAGGTTCGGGCAAGGGAGAGGAAGCGCTCTACCTCCTCGGTCTAAGCAACTACGAGAACAAAGATTACATCGAAGCATCGACCTATTTCCAGACTTATTACAACCGTTATCCCAAGGGACAATATGCCGAGCTCGCCCGTTTTTACTCGGGCTACGGTTACTATCTTGACTCGCCCGACTCCCAGCTTGACCAGTCAGGAACAATAAAAGCAATCGAAGAGCTCCAGTCATTTCTTGAATACTTCCCCCGCAGCGAGCGCGTCTCCATTGCTCAGAACGCGATATTTGAGCTCCAGGACAAGCTGACATTCAAGGAGCTTGAAAACGCGCAACTATACTACAATCTCGGCACTTACATGGGCAACAACTTCGAGAGCGCCGTCATCGTGGCAAAAAATGCGATAAAGGAATACCCCTACTCCAAATACAAAGAGGACCTCGAAATGCTCATCCTGAAAGCACGCTATCAGGAAGCGATGCTCAGCGTTGAAGAACGCAAGCTCGACCGATTCCGCGATGTGATCGACGAGTATTACAGCTTCATCAACAACTATCCCGACGGTCCCAACCGCCACGAAGCCGACAACATCTACAAGATCGCTTCAAAGCACGTCAAAGAATAAAACGGAAATATCCCAAAAAAACAATAATACAACATTATATATAACCCCATCTTGAAAACATGGACTATAAAAAGACCAATGCACCGCTGAACACCGTCACCCGCGACATGATCGAACTGTCGAAGGACACCGGTAACGTCTACGAAACAGTATGCATAATCGCCAAACGCGCCAATCAGATTGCCGGCGAGATGAAACATGATCTTGAAAAGAAACTTCAGGAATTTGCTTCGCTCAACGATAACCTCGAGGAAATTTCAGAAAACCGCGAGCAGATCGAAATCTCCCGCTATTACGAGAAACTCCCCAAGCCCACACTGATCGCGGCACAGGAATACATCGAAGGTAAGATCCA
>CAYTWG010000022.1:0-33392 GCA_964442005.1 uncultured Bacteroides sp.
ATTCGTCAACCGAGATTTTTTTACCTATGTCCTCTTTGGTGATACCGAGAGCTTTCTCTACTCCGAGTTCTACCGGCAGTCCGTGTGTGTCCCAGCCCGCTTTACGCTTTACGTGAAATCCTTTCATCGTCTTGTATCGGCAGAAAATATCTTTTATCGTACGAGCCATGACGTGATGGATGCCGGGCATACCGTTTGCCGAGGGGGGACCTTCGTAAAATACGAATGAAGGACAACCCTCACGTTCTTTCATGCTCTGCTCGAAAAGTTTCTCGGCGTTCCACCGTTTGAGTACGTCTTTATTGATTTGAGACAGGTCAAATCCGTTGTACTCGGTAAATTTCTTCTCCATATAATAGTTTATGTCGTTTTTATTTTTCTGATAAAATGCGGTAAAACTACCGCGGCACATAAATTTTCGCAAATTTACGATAAATTCGCGGAAAATCAGCGCTTGACAGTCAGAAATTTCACGCCGGCAACCATGACTCTGTTATTCTGTCGTGCTGTCGGCGTCCGCTCATTGCCGCTGTACGGTTAATTTCGTGGATTATTGTATGCCAAATTTAAAAGAAATGTGAAAAATGTGTGAAACATTGCTAAATGATGGTCGGTATGCTTGCGTATGTGATAATTAATTCCTAACTTTGTAATTGCAAATAATGCCGATTTGAAAATTTATAAAATAACCAAAGTCTAACTCTAAATTATTCAGCCTATAGCCTAACATTACTCTAAATTTTAAAACAGTAAAGTAATGCAAAAATTGAATCAGCTTACCGATGAACAGTTGGTGGCTGCGTATGCTGAAGGCAGTAACGAGTCGTTCGACACATTGTTGAATCGATATCAGGATCGTGTATACTCCTATATATTGCATATTGTAAAGAACAGGGATATCGCCGATGACATTTTTCAAGAGACATTTGTCAAGGCAATCACTACAATAAAGCAAGGACGTTACTCCGAGAGCGGAAAGTTCTCGGCTTGGATTATGCGCATAGCCCATAACCTCATTATTGACTATTTCCGTCAGGAAAAGTCGGAAAACAAGTTCTCGTCAGATAATGAAGAGATCGATATTTTCAATCGCCGTGACCTGTGTGACGGTAATATTGAGGATTTTATGGTCAATGAGCAGATACAGGACGATGTCCGCCGCATCATGCAGTCACTTCCCGACAGCCAGCGCGAGGTGCTTGAAATGCGCTTCTACCGCGATATGAGCTTTAAGGAAATAGCCGACGCAACAGGCGTGAGCATTAACACTGCGCTGGGTCGTATGCGTTATGCCATCATGAATATGCGTCGTATCGCTCAGAAAAACAACATCGTTCTTACCGCATGATCTCTTTTGCGCTCCCTCCCCGTGTCGCGGAGAGGCGACACGTAGGATGAAGTTGTTAAAATATAGATGCTCCGGCGTAACCCTTGACGGATTTTGTCCCTCGGGGTTGCGCCGGTGCTGTTTCTTGAAATTTTTGAGAGGGTGACGATGGAAGATAGCCGATGATTTTGTAACTTTGTCAAGTTATTATACTAAATCTCTTATATAATATATAATGAATATGAAGCTGTTTAATTTATTGTATATCGCTGCGGTGGCTGCGATGCTATCAGGTTGCGATTGCAAGGATAAGGCGGAGGTTACCACGACAGTTGAAACAGAAAATTCTGTCATAGAAACAATAATGGCACGTCGGAGTGTGCGCCAGTACAAGGATACTCCTGTGGAGCGCGAGAAGTTAATGCAGATAGCGGAGTGCGGCATCAATGCCCCGAGCGGGATGAACAGTCAGCCATGGGAGGTAAGAATTGTTGACAATCCTGAGTATATCAACGGTATAACGGAAGTATTCCTTGCTGCCGACGAGTCGCGTCAGGCGGGTCCCGCTTTCAAAAACATGTTCCGTAATGCTCCTGCCGTTATCTTCATAGCGTCGCCTGCCGACGGAAGCGGACAGCTCGACTGCGGACTTCTTGGCGAGAATATGTTGCTCGCGGCTCAGTCGCTCGGACTGGCGACGTGTTGTCTCGGTGGACCCATCAGGTTTATGACGACCGATCCGGGAGCTAAACCCTATCTCGACCGTCTTAATATACCTGAGACCCACCGGTTGTTATATGCTATCGCTGTGGGTTATCCCGACGAGTCGCCCGAGGCAAAACCGCGTGATGCCTCCAAGGTACAGTTTGTCGACTGATGAAAGCGTTGATGATAGTACGACGGGTTGATGCAACTGTCACGTGGTAAAATAGTACCGATATTTTAGGGAAATATTGCTGCAAGGATTGTTATACTTATACGTAAATAATAAGTAAAGGGCAAAATCAGAAAAAACGATTGATTATGATAATAAATACAGCAAGATTCGTAATAAGTAACAGCAGGGTGGAGAAATGTCCTTCGGATGTGCGTCATGAATATGCGTTTATAGGGCGTTCCAATGTGGGCAAGTCGTCGCTTATAAATATGTTGACCGGTCGCAAGTCGCTCGCCATGACATCGTCAACTCCGGGCAAGACGATGCTGATAAATCACTTCCTGGTCAATGACGAGTGGTATATTGTGGATCTCCCCGGGTATGGCTATGCTCAGCGTAGTAAAGAGAGCCGGCAGCAGCTTGAGAAGATGATAAAATATTACATCCTCAACCGTCCGCAGATGACAAATCTGTTTGTGCTTATCGATGGTCGTCATAAACCTCAGAAGATAGATCTGGATTTCATGGCATGGCTCGGTGAGAATGGTGTTCCGTTCAGTATTGTTTTTACAAAACTTGACAAACTTTCATCGACTGCGGCGAAGAAGTCGGTCGAAGTCTACTGCGCCACGCTGCTTGAGGAGTGGGAGGCATTGCCGCCGATATTCAGAACGTCGAGCGTTGATCGCCGTGGTAGAGACGAAATTCTTGCCTATATTGAGGAGATGAATCGTCTGCCTCTTGATCTCGAAGAGGGTAGGGAATGATATGCAGTCGATTAAACAATTTGACCTCTCGGGACGTTTAGTTATAAAACGATTATATTAACTAAAAACTATTATAGCTATGAAAGACGAGTATTCAAGAAAGACCGTTGAGAGTGATGTAAAAGCTACTGATGAATATCCCGGAGCAACAATTGATAGTGCTGATAAAGAAAAAGTCGATCCGGCATTGGTAAGGGAGCGCACATGTACTCTCAATAACAATCCGCGTAACGATAAGTAACCGGTCACAACGACTGCGTAAAATAGTTAACAGCGTCTACATGCAATGACATGATGTCGGACAAAAGCGTGTGGACGCTATTGTTTTATATAGTAATCGTGGTATTAAAAATGGGGTAGATAAATAAAAAATACATTTTTAACGATGTATTAAATTAAAATTTTGAATAAAATAGTTGTAGAATAGAAAAAATAGTGGTTACTTAGCGCATTATTTTGATTGACTTAAATTAAATCAGTTGTTGTCATGACATAAATCGTGTTGTGGTAACATCTAAAGCCATGATAATTAAGAGATAAACAACAATAACCCTAAATTTTTTATCACATCTTTATGAAAAAGTTATTTTTGACGTTTGCCGCATGTGCCGCCTTAATCGGAGCCAACGCGGAAACGACATGGAAGATGGGCGACAACACGTTTAATGTCGACACGCTTTTCCATGCGACAACAGGTCCCGGTGTGACTACAACCGGTCTCCGTCTGACGGGTGCCGACTCATCGGTTAACACCATCAAGACCAATGTGTTCTATTCAACAATCGACCTGACCAACCCCACGCTTGAACTTCACGGCGTGCAGGCTCAGGATCATCCTGACAAAACCGAAAGTGTACTCTCGATGGGTAACCGCAAGAATAAGGCGGGTCAGGGACAATACATAACCGGTATAAATGGCGACTTCTTCAACATGGGTGGTTCGCCGACACGTACCAACGGTCACTCGCTTGTTGACGGAAAGCTCTATAATGTAGGTGTAGGCGGAGCCGGCTGGGAAGCATGGGCATCTTACGCTACTGTAGAACATGAGAAAGATATCCGCATCATGCAGGGTGTCAGTGCTCAGAAAAATGTTAAATTTCCTAATGGACAGCTCCATTCTTACCATATCAACGGTGGTCGTTGGAATGATTATCTTGTGATATATACTTCTGACAGTATCTCTACCGGAACTAACGTTTGGGGTAGCGAATGTCCGATGAAGCTTGTATCCGGATCACTTACAGATGGTGATGCCGTGTTTGAAATCACAGGCGCAGTCGTAGGAAATGTAGGTGCTCCCGGAAACGGTAACATGACAGTGCCCCGTGACGGTTTCGTGCTTTCAGGTGTGGGCAATGCCAACGCAATGATGGCGCAGCTTAAGGTGGGTGACCACATCTCGCTCGGCACAACTGTATATTTCAACGGTAATGTAGTAGAGCCCCAGCAGGTTATCGGCGGTTGCTCGATGATTGTAATGGACGGTCAGGTTGCCGACAGCAAGTATTTCAGCGGCGACATCATCGATCACTTCACAAGCAATCAGGCTCGCTCGGTGATCGGTTACAACCAGGATCGTTCAAAACTCATCATACTTGTCGCTGATAAGTATACCAAATATGCTACAAGCAATGACGTGGTTAAAGTCACTGATCCTGACAAACTGAGCTACGGCACTTCGACCGGTTTTGCAATGCGTCGCATGGGTCAGCTCATGGTCAACCTTGGCTGCTACACAGCAATGGCATTTGACGGTGGTGGTTCATCGCAGCTTTACAACAACAAACTCGGTATCTGCAATGTGCCCTACGGTGACACTTATCTCCGTCCCGTAGCAAACGGTTTCTTTGCAGTATCTAATACTCCCGAGGACAACGAGATTGCAGCTATTGAGGTGTCCAAGAAGAATGTATCGCTTAACAACGGCGAGAAGTTCACTCCCCGTGTTTACGGTTATAACAAGTACGGCGTTCTTGTCGACACTGATGTTGCCAACGTAACATTTACCGTAGCTTCTGAGCTCGGTAAGGTAGAAGGTACTACTCTGACCGCCGGCGCTGCTGCAAAGTCAACTCATGCAGTAGTTTCTCTCGGCGACCTGAAGTGTGGCGTACGCATCTACACCAATGGTGGCGGTGACTTCGTTACCAGCGGCGACGACTCTGCTCCTCTGACTGTTTCGGCTCCCTATGAATCAGACGAGCCTATCGGAATTGACAAAGATCCTTTCTTCATGGCAGAGAAATGGCACTTTGTAAACGAAGCCTACAACGACGGATGGGACGGCACAGCCCCCGACTGGACATCGACTGATGCCATCAAGTCAAAACCGTGTCCCCGTTTCGCTACGGCACGCAACGGTCGTTTCTATACTGTCGACATGACAACAATGTCGATTGCAGAAATCGATAACGAGGGTAACCTCCATCCTCTTTATAAACTGCCCGCTCTTGACGGAGAATATTCAGGAGTAAAAGACTACTACGGATGTGCAATCTCGAGCGATGATGCCGGTAACTTCCTTATCGGTCACCTCTTCACCAAGCCCGAGACCTACAACGTATGGACAATCTACAGCCCCAAAACAGGTCTTGCCAAACACTTTACGCTCCCCACTGGTGACGGTCTTTCGTCAGGTCGTATCGACAACGTCGGTCGTGTAGTCGGTGATCTCACCCAGGATGCATACGTTTATGTAGCACCCAAGGCTACAGGCTCTCTTGAAAGCCAGCGCGCACATATCATCCACTTTACCGGCAACGGCTCTATCTCAAGTGTTGAGGCAACCAACAGTTTCTCAACCGGATTGTATCTCGCCGGCAGCGGAAATACAGCAAGTACTTGCCAGCCCAAATATGACAACGTAGAGAGCATGAAGGGCATCGACCTGAATGATACATTCTACTGGTACTCAAAGGCAGAAGGTATCAATCAATACACTGTCGACCTCTTTACTTTCAATAACGGCACATATTCTGTAAACTATGCACTGAACTGGGAGAACTACTCGGCTCTGAACGGTTTCGACACCTTTACTCTCGCCGGTAAGCGCTACTTTGTACTCGCTTATGCCGATGCAACCGAGTTTGCTACCACCAAGAGCGGTCAGCATATAATCGTTAAAGACGAGCAGGGTACAACTGTCGCTGAATGGAATAATCCCGACTACACATCATCGGCAGGATACAACACAATCACTGCTGTCAAGATGGACGAGAACAACGTAAATATCTATATTTATAACTGTACAGGTAATTTTGCCGGTAAAGGTAGTGGTAACGGTGCTATCGCCGGTGCGCTCCTCCGTGTTTCTACGTCACCTATCGAGGACGAAGAAATGGTTGAAATCACTCCCGAAGGTCTCGACTTTGATTCGTATGCCGATGGTACTCCCTTCAAGCTCACCGCTTCCGAGTCAAACGGCGGATGGTCAGCTCCCGCAGGACTTTATCACGTGTCACATCCCAATGCATTTGAGGAGGATGGTCAACTCACCGTTTATCTTGATCGTGGTGCAGCCCTCGACCGCAATACTCAGGACTATGTAGACAATACTATGCAGAAGGCATTTATCGTACGTAAGATGAATGATAATGTAGGTAATGTACTCGCAGTGTCACAGCCCTGGTCACCCGGTGCAAGCATGCTCGGATGGGAATCTGCTGGTTATGCAGGTGCTCAGGCTCAGTTGAGTTTCTATGCTCGCAACGAGGAGATCACCAACAAGCCCGATCAGCGTCACTACATCCGTGTACAGGTTGTTTACAACATCCTTCTCCGCGGTTGCCACTATGCACAGGATCTTGCCGCAGGCGGTCCCAAAAATCTCATGTGTGCTATCTATGCAACTCATGAAAACAATTGGGTAGTTCCTGCTAATGATCACGAACTTGGCGCACGTTATGCCGATACCGGTATCGATTTCGCTAAGTGGGTTGACGAGACAGGCAACGTAGAGGATATTCCTGCTGAACCTCAGGTTTACCAGCCCAACGGCGAGGTAGAACCTTGGGATAACCACACCGACAACAACGAGAACCGCGCTTATCTGATCAACGACGAGCGTTATCGCGTGTATGAGTTTGATACCTATATGGACAAACCTTCGGCTAATACTATCAGCGTTCAGCTCAACCTGCTCAACCGTAACACCAACTATCTTATCAAAGAAATCCGATTCTTTGATCTTGGTACTGACGAGTCTGCCGCAACACTTCTCGGTCGCCGTCAGACAGGCTGGAGATATTACAATGCCGCACATCCCAACCTCGGTGTTGAAGATGTGATTGCAGCTGAAGATGATGCAACTCCCGTTTACTATAATCTTCAGGGTATTCAGATCGCCAATCCCGATAACGGTATCTATATCGTGCGTCGCGGAAATAAGGTGACAAAAGAATACATTCGCAAATAAGTAAACTGAAATTGTAACATAGACCTAATCCTTTTATATCAACGGGTGGCGCTCCAAGCTGGGACGCCACCCGTTATCATTAAAGACCCATTTTAAAAGAGGCGTAGTCTCGCAACAAGTATAATATAATTACCTAAATTTTAATATATCAAAGTCATACTTTTGAGTTTTTGGGGACGAGATTTTGGCGATTGATGATTTATTGCTAATTTTGAATTTTGATAAGCAAAAATTGAAATTAGACTATGGCTGAAAGATATTTCAACACTGAAGAGGCTGTTCAGTTGCCGATACTCTATCGTCGGCTGCTGCGTGACGCAGTTGACCTTCAGGCTGTCGATGACTTCGTGAAAGTAAAGAAGATGATTGCCGAAGCTGTTGCTACTGGAGAATATCCTCGAAACAAGTATGGGATCAATCCGGTGGTTCATCACATGAATACAGCCATAGCCTTGTGTGAGCGCGTCAGCCCTGACCGAAACATGATTATCGCCATATTGACCTACCGGTTGTGTCATGCCGGTTTTATCTCGGAAAAGGAGATAGAAGAGATGTGGGGCGATGATGTGTTAAAGCTCGTGACCGGTCTGCTCAAGGTGTCTACGTTGTATAGCAAGAGCGCTGCGGTCGAGAGTGATAATTTCCGTCGGTTGTTGATGACATTTGCGTCAGACATACGTGTGATTATCATCATGATAGTCGACCGACTGACGCTGATGAAGAGCATAAACCATCATCCCAATGAAAAATTTGTGAGGGATGTCGCCTACGAAGCAAATTATCTGTATGCTCCTCTTGCCCACCGTCTGGGACTCTATGCCATCAAATCGGAACTGGAGGATATGTCCCTGAAATACACAAACCGCAAGGTCTACACCGAGATTGCTCATAAACTTAACGAGACGAAGGTGAAACGCGATGCCTATATCGCTGATTTTATCCGTCCCATAAAGGAGCGTCTTGAAAAAGAGGGATTGAAATTTGACATCAAAGGTCGCACCAAATCAATCTACTCTATCTGGAATAAGATAAAGAAGCAGAAGAACGATATCGAGCACATCTATGACCTCTTTGCTATACGTGTCATTCTTGACACGCCTCCCGAGCGGGAGAAAAGCGACTGCTGGATGGTCTACTCGATTATAACCGACATGTATCAACCCAATCCCTCGCGCATGAAGGACTGGATAAGTATTCCAAAGAGCAACGGTTATGAGTCGCTGCACATCACGGTTGCCGGTCCCGAGTCAAAATGGGTCGAGGTACAGATACGTACCCGTCGCATGGACCTTGTCGCTGAAAAAGGTCTGGCGGCACACTGGCGTTACAAAGGAATCAAGAGCGAGAGCAATCTCGACTCATGGATGAACAATGTGCGCGACATTCTTGAGGCTGCCGAGACAGGTCCCATGGAGCTGATGCGCAACTTCAAAATGGACATCTATGACAAAGAGGTGTTTGTATTCACTCCCAAAGGAGATCTTTTCAAACTGCCGCTCGGGGCAACGGTGCTTGACTTTGCATTCAATATACATTCCCGTCTCGGATGCACATGTACCGGCGGTCGTGTCAACGGTAAAAATGAGAAAATCAATTATAGGCTCAAGAGCGGAGATACTGTCGAGATTCAGACATCGTCATCGCAAACCCCTAAACTTGACTGGCTCAACTTTGTCGTGACGTCTAAAGCACGTACCAAGATCCGTCAGACAATCAATGAAATCAACAGCCACGGCGCCGATCTTGGAAAGGAGATGCTTCAGAGACGGTTTAAGAACCGTAAAATCGAAATGGACGAGGCGACGCTGATGAAACTCATCAAGAAGCTGGGTTATAAGTCTGTGACAGATTTCTTCACCGAGATTTCCAACGAGACCCTTGACATTAACTCTATTATCGAACGATATATAGAGATTGACAGCCGAGAGACGCCTGCCGAGACCAAGTCAGCCGAGGAATTTACACTGCAACCGGTTCAGGAACAGGAAGGCGGGTCGCGTGCTGACGATGTGCTTGTTATCGGTGATAATGTCAAGGGGCTCAACTACCGTCTTGCACGATGCTGTAATCCTATTTTCGGTGATGATGTGTTTGGCTTTGTCTCGGCTGAAGGTGTCATAAAAATCCATCGCACAGACTGTCCGAATGCGGCAAACATACGTGAGCGTTATCCCTATCGAGTCATTACAACAAGATGGTCGGGAAAACTTGGAGAACAGTATGGCGCTACGCTACGTGTCGTCGGTAATGATGACATCGGTATTGTCACCAACATAACATCAATAATAAATAAGGAGAAGAATATAACGCTGCGCGGCATTTCGATTGACTCCAACGACGGTCTTTTCCAGGGACATCTTATCGTGGGTGTCAACGACACGCAGTCGCTCAATAATTTGATTAAAAAGCTAAAAACAGTAAAAGGCGTAAAAGATGTACAAAGAAGCAATTAAGATAACCGCAATAGCTGCTGCTATTGCCATTACCTCCTGCTCGGGACAGACCGAGGCAAACCGGCAGGCAACATCACTTCTCGGTCAGGCTGAGACGTTTATTGGAGATGGAGACTCGACAAGTGCCATCGTTCTGCTCGACTCGCTTCAACGGGCTTATCCCGGAGAAACCGACGTGCAGAGAAAGGCGCTCCATCTGCGTCCCAAGGCAATCGAGCTTGCTACTCTTGCCGAGATATCGACTGTCGACAGTCTGCTTGCCGTGAGACAGGCAACCTATGAGCAGCTCAAGGGATTCATGAAACTTATTAGCTCGCCTGATCTTGTAGAACCTTATTATGTCTACGCCGACACTTATAACAAAGAATTTCTTAACACTATCGGTATCGAACCGCGAGTGTCGGAGTTTGGTGAGTTCTATATCATATCGTCGGTCAATCCTGGCGGTCTGAAGCATCAGGGTATCACTGTCACGGCAGGTGGTGTTGAAGCCTCGACAGGTATGGTGCCATACGATGGCGAAATGAACTATCGGATTAACAACAGCGAGGTAATCTCGTTCACCCCCGCTCAGTGTGACACGATAGGAGCCCTTGCCGAGTCAAACCGTGGCGCCGCTATGAAACTTACATTCAACGGAGAGAAGAAAAACCATACGGTAAAACTCAGTGACAAGCAGAGAGACGCTATCGTTACATGCTATCTTTTTTCTCACTCAATTACCGACTCGCGCGAGATGGCTGTCAAGCGTGAGAAACTTGAACGCCAGTTGCAGATAGCCCGCGACCAGATAGCCCGTACGTTCCAGGAGGATAAGTAACGGGAGAATGATGCCGGTTTAAAGATTCAGCGAATCCATGAAACGGAACATCGAGGCGTAGACCTGCGATCTAACATCTTTGCCCGAGAGGATAAGATCGTGCAGACCGCCATGGACTGTAGCCTCAGTCACTGCGGGTCCGAGATTTCGTCCGTATCGGGATATATCTTTGACATCGAGGACCCCGTCGCCATGATTATGACTCTCGTTCCATACACTTCCTGACACGGTATTGTCGGAGTGCATCAGCAGAATCGGAACCATTATGGCGGGTCCGTTACGTAATTCGCGCTGAGCCTGTGTGATCGCTCTTATCCAGCCTGCGCTGACGGGCGGTGACTGCACCATTTTCAAAGTGGTATCATAGCGCCATTCGCCATGTCGGTCAGCGAGAAGGCTCTCGGCGTAGGCATGACTTTCACCCTGTTTGATTTTTATATTGGGGAACTTGCCTCCGATACATGTCACAACGGGTATAAGTACTTTCTCGGTAAAACGCGGCATGTTCCAGTCGAGAAACGGGCTATTGAGAATCAGACCTTTGACAAGCGGCGACGGGTGTTGGCTCATGAACAGAGCCGAGATAAGCCCTCCGGTGGAGTGTCCTATAAGAACTACCTCGTCAATACCGTTGCGCTGCATCACACTTAGTGCCGAGTCTATGTCGGCAAAATATTCGTTCAGGTTGCGAGCCTGGAAGTGTTCCTGTCCCTCGCGGTAAGACCTGCCGTATTTACGCAAGTCTACGGCGTAGAAATTCCAGCATGAGTCAGTCATGAGGTCGCCCATTTCCGACTGAAAAAAGTAATCATTGAAGCCGTGGACATAAAGAACACCGCGGTTGCCGCCACAAGCTGACATTTTTCGGATAACGGTGGAGACAACTTTACCTGAGTAATCGTCAGGTTGGCTGACGGTCATATACTCATAGCCGTCGCCGAGACGGTCGGGTTTCCATTGGGCGCCGGCAACGATGACCGACAATAACGCGATAACCGCTAAAAGATATTTTTTCATTTTTTGCTTAATTGTAGTTTGATGTGCAAAGATAAAAACAACGTGATATTAATCCAACATGATAACAACCGAACTTTAAAAATAGTTTCATGCCGTCGATGCCTTAAAAAATGGTATGTCGGCAATGATTGTTATGGATTTTTTTGCTAAGTTTGCATTAAAAAATACACAGTACATGAAATTCAGCGATATTCCGGCTCACGAAAATATCAAGGAGCGTCTGCGGGCGCTTGTTGACAGCGATCGTATCCCTCATGCATTGCTTCTTGCCGGGACTCCCGGCATCGGCAAGTTTGCCATGGCTCGGGCGCTTGCCCAGTATATCCATTGTGAGAATCGAGTCAATGGTGACAGTTGCGGAGTGTGTCCGGCATGTATTCAGCATCAGTCGTTCAATCATATTGATACTTATTTTTCGTTTCCTGTATTAAAAGGCGGGAAGTCGACAGCCGTTTCCGATGACTATATATCGGAATGGCGTGAATTTTTGACTGATAACCGTTTCATGAATTTTGAAAACTGGCTCGCGCTGCTCAACAATCCCAATGGACAGCCTAAGATGTATGTCGAGGAGAGCAGCGAATTGATAAGAAAGCTCAATTTCACATCCCATAGCGCCAAGTACAAGATAATTCTGATGTGGTTGCCGGAGCGTATGAATGCCGAGTGCGCAAACAAATTGCTGAAACTAATCGAGGAGCCACATCATGATACGCTGTTTATAATGGTCAGCAATTCACCTGAAGAAATATTGCCTACAATATTCTCACGAACTCAGATGATAGAGATGCGCCGGTTGTCTGACGAGGTGATTGCCGGTTATCTGATGGAAAATTACTCAATCGGCGAGCGTGACGCGGCAGCGATAGCTCATCTTGCCGAGGGTAGTATCCTTAATGCGGAGAAACAGCTGTCAATGAATGACGAGCAGCGCCGATATCTCGACCTGTTCATGCAGCTTATGCGTCTTGCCTATCAGCGTAAAGTCGCTGACTTGAGAAAATGGAGTGTGGAAGTTGCCGGTCTCGGTCGTGAACAGGAAATGCGATTCATGGAGTATTGCAGTCGCCTCATCCGGGAGAATTTTATATACAATCTTCATGTCGGTGATCTGGTATATCTTAACAATGATGAATTTAACTTCAGCAAGAAATTTGCACCGTTCATTAATGAGCGTAATGTACTGAAGCTTGACAAAGCAATCAATGACGCGATGACCGACATCGCCGGCAACGGTAACGCCAAGATCATACTTTTTGATCTTGCCGTAAAAGTGATCTTGCTGTTAAAAAACTGATGATTACAGAAATAGTCTGAATGAAACCGTTTCTTAGGGAGATAGCCGAGGTCTATGTCGATAATCATGCCGACCAACTTGTCGACTACTGTTTCGTGTTTCCTAACAAGCGAAGCGGTGTGTTCTTCTCTTATCATCTGCGTGAGGTCGCACGTGAGCGTGATGTCATGCTGCTTTATCCGGCGATTATTACTATATCCGAATTGCTAAGTGACCTTACCGGCGGTGTTGAAGCGTCGCGCATAGAGCAACTTTTTATACTTTATCGTGTCTATCGTCGGGTGATGACGCGCCATGGTAATCCCGATAACAGCGTCGATTTCAATAAATTCCAGTATTGGGGTGACGTGTTGCTCAATGATTTCAATGACGTGGACAAGTATCTTGTCGATGCCCATCAGCTTTTTCATAACATAGAGGCTCTTAAAGAGATAAGCTCCAATTATCTGACTCCGGAGCAGATTGATGTTATACGCCGTTATTGGAATACGGATCGTATTCCCGTCGAAGTGCAGGAGTTCTGGAATCACACGGTGCACCCGGGCGACGGAACCAGTCGTAAGAGTTCGACCGGATTTGTAAAGCTGTGGCAGGCGATGGAGGAGATATACACCGAGTTTCGTGAAGAACTTATAAAACGCGATTTACGATATTCCGGCATGATATATCGTGAGGCTGTTGAGAAATTAGATAGTGATAATATTGCGCGCTTACCTTATAAGCGATACATATTTGTCGGATTCAACGTGTTGTCGGCATCGGAAGAAGCGATATTTGACAAGCTGATGGATGCCGGCATAGCCGATTTTTATTGGGACTATGCGTCGCCGGCGTTTGCAGAGGATGGTAATCGTGCTACCCGTTTCCTGAAGCGTTATTTAAATCACTATAAGACTTCCGACGGTTATGATATCGGGAACAAGCCGCTTGACAAGTATCCTGAAATAGAGATTATCGGTATGCCGTCGGCTGTCGGTCAGGCAAAATACGTCGGTAAGATTATCGGGGAGATGTTCCCGGATGACGATTCGGAAGATGTTGAAAACAAGTCTGTTGACGACCGGCTGTTGTCAACTGCTATTGTTCTTCCCGACGAGACGCTCTGTATGCCGGTCATACATTCGTTGCCCCCGTCAATGAAGGATGTAAATATCACCATGGGATATCCGATGCGTCACACTCCTGTGGCATCGCTGGTAAAGACTATAGTTGCCATGCAGCTGCGTGTCAGGAAACTCAGGTATGAGAACACGTTTTACTACGAAGATGTAATTGCAGTCTTGTCTCATCCGCTTATAAGAAGCATCGATCCGGGACTATGTGACCGTATTGTGCGCCTTATCAATTCAAGGCGTCTATTCAATATCCCGGTTAAGGTGTTGCAGGACGATGAGTATGCTACGTTCCGACCGTTGTTTGAAGTCGTGTCGGACGCCGATAATGCCGATTCCGTGTTCAGCTATCTGAAGCGCCTGATGCTTTGGCTGCGTGATGCCGCCGACAACGCTGAGACTGATGACGCTACGACTGAGACACATAATGCCGTAGCTGCTGTCGAGCGTGGATTCCTTAATCACTATATATCGGCACTTGATACACTCCGCCGCTTGAGAATCACTCATCTGGACGACCTTAAAGTGCATCTTGAGGATAAGACCGTGTTTCATCTTGTCGATCGCCTTGTCTCGGGTGAAAGTGTGAGTTTTGAAGGTATGCCGTTAAAAGGATTGCAGGTGATGGGTATGCTTGAGACGCGTGCGCTTGACTTCGACAATGTTATCATCACGTCGATGAACGAACGTATTTTCCCTCGTAAACATCACACCAAGTCGTTTATCCCTAATGCGCTGCGTCGAGGATACGGAATGGCTACCCTTGATCATCAGGAAAGTATCTCGGCATACTATTTTTATAGACTCATATCGCGTGCATCCAAGGTCTATCTGCTTTATGATGCACGTACATCGGGAGTCAAGAGCGGTGAAATGTCGCGCTATCTTCATCAGCTGACCTATATCTATCGTCCTGAAGGACTTAAGACGCGCGTGGGTTTCTACAATATGAAGCTTCCGCCGGTTGAGGATATCTCACTTTTGAGTACCTCACGTGACCGTAATGTGCTCAGACGTTATCTAAGTACCGACGATCCGCGCTATCTGTCGGCAAGTGCCATTAATATGTTGCTAAACTGTTCGTTGCAGTTTTATCTAAGCTATGTGAAAGGCTATCGTCCGGACGACGAAATGAGAGATTATATGGACGAGGCAACCTATGGCAAGATAATGCATGAGATTGTCGAGCGTCTGTACAAGGATGCACGCGGGAATGCCCCGGAGCTTTTTGTTAATCAAGAGACAATCAACCGTCTTAACAAATCGGCAATGATAGTTCCGCAGGTCACGGTGGCAATCAACAAGCATTACCGCATGCTCGGAGATAACAACACGACTCCCCTGACAGGTGATGCCAAGGTTATGGGCGACATCATGCAACTGTTTATCAGCCGTATGCTCGATCATGAACTTGACGAGGGCGATTTCTATTTCATTGACAGTGAATCGACTCAAAGCGGCAGACTTAAGATATCCGATTCGTTAACGATTAATTTTACCCATACAATTGATCGCATAGATCGTGTCGTTGCTCCTGACGGTCAGAGCTATATACGTATTGTCGATTATAAGACCGGTTCCGACAGGCTGAGTGTAAAAGATGTCGCTTCTATGTTCGATAATAACGGGGAGGCACGTCCCAAGGCAATCTTTCAGCTGATGCTTTACTGTAATTCGTATGCACAGTTTTCCGGATTGCCTGAAGGAACACGTATCCAGCCCGTTATATATAAGTTCCGTGATATAGCATCGGGAAAAGGAATCAGTCCGTTGAAGATCGGTAAGACCGAACTTGACAATTATCTCGATTTTAACGACGAGTTCCTTGCTATGCTTGACAGTCGTCTCTCATCGGTTCTGAAAGGCGAATCTCCGGCAGATTGTATTTTTGCTTCGGCGACCGATGATCATGCATGTACCTACTGTGATTTCACTCAATTCTGTTCACGTTGATGGCGGGTCTGTATATTCATATACCGTTTTGTCACTCCAAGTGCAGCTATTGTGACTTTTTCTCGACGCCGCGTCTTGAACATCTTGGTGCTTATATAGAGGCACTGACTGTTGAACTTTCATTGCGTATAAACGAGCTGCCTGAACCGGTGACAACGGTTTATATTGGTGGTGGAACTCCGTCGATATTGCCGTCAGAATTGTTCTGTAGGCTTGTTGACGGGATAAAGAAATATGTCGATATTAGCAATGTGACAGAGTTTACCGTCGAGGCAAATCCCGAGGATATCACCCGCGACATGCTGACCACAATGAAGCGATGCGGAGTCAATCGCCTCAGTATGGGGATACAGTCTCTCGTCGACAGCGAGCTTGTCGCCATCAACCGCCGTCACTCGGCAACGACGGCACGTCGAGCCATTGATATTATTAAGGATGAGATTCCAAATTTCAGCTGTGACTTGATTTACGGACTCCCCGGACAGACGGTTGCAAGCTGGAAGTATTCGCTCGACAGTCTTTTGGAATATGAGCCTCCGCATCTATCGGCGTATCTGTTGTCTTATGAACCGGGGACAAGCCTTTATGCCGGGTTGATTGCCGGGAAAATATCCGAGACTTCAGAGGATGTTGTAAGCCAGATGTACGGGATTCTGGTATCTACTCTTCGCGAGCGGGGATACAATCACTATGAAATCTCAAATTTTGCACTCCCCGGGCTTGAGGCAAAGCACAACTCGGCATATTGGGAGTCGGTACCGTATCTTGGAATCGGCGTGTCAGCTCATAGTTTTGACGGAATGACACGGCGTTATAATCCGTCGAATATTAAAGCTTATATCTCAGCGGTCTCGAGCGGTGAATTATATGCGGTGACAGAGGTTGAGACAGAGACCGAACGCCTGAATGACTTTATTATTACCCGATTGCGTACCAGTCGCGGTATCGACACGGAATCGATGAAAAAGCAATGGGGCGAACAGCTTGCAAATCGAGTACTTGCTGAGGCGCGGCATCACGTCAAGTCCGGAAAATTACAGGAGAACAACGGGCGTCTCTACATTCCTGAACAGTATCTTTTGACAGCCGACAGTATCTTGCGTGATCTCATAATAGTGGACTGAGACTCAGTCGACATGGATGGTCATTGTAACACTTGTTGTTACAATCCGGTTAAATCGCGTTAATATGTTGTTAATTATTGGGTCTATTTGCTGTAGATTGAAAGGTTTTAGCTAATTTTGTGGATTATTTGTCACTTTGTAAGTGAAAATATGCGAAATTTGAAATAAAATTTCCGCACTTAAGTAAATTAATTTTTTATAAATAATAAACCATTAGTAGATGAAAAAAGTATTATTCGCTATTGCTGTTGTGTTATCAGCAATCGGAGCGAATGCAGGAGTTATATCACTTACGACTTCAGCTTCCGAAGGTTCAGAGATAAAAATGCTTATCAATGCAGCATCGGCAATTCAGCCTGTGATGATTGATTTTGGTGACGGTGAACTTGTCCCGTTTACGATAGATCCTAAGCAGGAACAGTATAATCGATGGATTACCGGAACTGTCAAGGGGGCGAATATTAAAGTGCAGGGCAACGTGACGGAGTTCTGCTGTAGCGAAGCCGATCTTACAGAGGCAAGTATAGAAGGAATGAATCGTCTGACAAAACTTGATCTCAGCAATAACAAAATCGCCGATTTTGCTTTTGTAGACGAGGCACCGGTCGTTACGCTTGATTTGAGTCATAACAATATTGTTAACGGGACGACCTGGAGGGCTAATCTTACACTTGACAAAGTGGGAGAGACGCTGACAGATTTAAATATCAGTTATAATACCGATATCGTGTGTCTTAATATGGGGAGTCTTACCAATCTTGTTTATCTGACAGCAAATGACTGTCCTGTGCTCGGCTCGGTATTTATCTGCGCTCCTGAAGAATCTCATCAGACACTCCGATCCATCAATTTTAATAACTGTGATCTCGCGCACTTTTATCCGGTATCTTTGCCGCAACTGCGCACTCTTGAGCTCGCCAACAACAATCTCGTTTCAGGCAGTTTTGATACCGACCCGTTTATATTGGGAGATTATCCCAAGCTTGCCAATCTTGACCTGCGCGGTAACAGATACATAACGGAACTTGACATTACCGCATGCACAGAACTTCAGCAGCTGCATCTGTCGGACTGCGGTCTGAGTGAAATAAACATTTCACAGTGTCCCGAGTTGAATACTCTTGCAGTATCTAACAATAAAATCACCGGGCTCGATCTCGGCAACAACAAGGATCTGTGTTATCTTTACGTCAACGGTAATCCTATCTCGGAAATCAACTTGTCAAAACTTGATAAGTTGGTCACGTTAGACATATCCAATACCTACGTGTCGCGTGTAGATCTTTTCCGTTGCTACTTCATTAAGAATTTCTATGCGAGAAACACCAGGCTCGAGTTTGTTGATTTCAATGCGCAGCAGCCCGAGCGTATGGCGACTATTGACCTCCGTGACTGTCCCGGATTTACTCCTATGTCGATGGCTTATACAGTCAAGACTCTTCCCGTTGCGCGTTCTACCCAGAAAGAGGATCTGTCACTCCTTTTAAGTGGTTCGCATCCTGAAATTGCCGACATTACTTATGCGACAAGCACTGACATGCACTGGAAGTGTGATTCCGAGGGCGACGGTTCTGCCGATTATCCATGGCTTGCCACAACTCTTGTCAATACAACAGATACAGGTCGTAACAAGAGAGGTCATCTTGACCGTCTGTACCCCTATGGAGGCATGAGTTACGACTACAATTTCGATATTATGTCGACCGAAGGCGGCGAGTTTATCATCTGTCAGTGGCAGCCTGAGTGGTTCCAGACAATAGAGAGCGTTTCGACTGAAATGCGTCAAGGTGTTCCCGTGTGTATCTATCCCTATCCGGCTGATGGAATGCAGTTCCGCAGTGTTACTGTCAACGGCAAAGAGATTTTCTCCAACTGGTTTATTATTGATGAACCGTCGACTATCAAAGTGAATTTTGAGGCACGCGAAGGTAAAATCGTCATGGGCTCGTCGCTTGGTCAGGAACTTTCTTTCTGTGTTGCCACAACAACATCCGGCGCAAGCATCGATATTGACTGGGGTACCGGAACACGTACAACTTACAATGGTATCAGAGCTTATCGTGTTGGTGACGTTGATGCAATAGGCACACGCATCGATGGAAAGTCAGCCGGTAATACAGTAACGATATACGGCGACATCGCTGCTATTGATATCTCCTGCTACGGCGAAATCGGCGAGGAATTGTTCGGACTGCCCAACAATCGTATTTCTGCAATTGACGTTGCCGAGTGTCCTGAACTCAAGTATATCAATCTCTACTGGAACCCCGTCAAAACGATTGATCTCTCAGCTAATCCCGAACTGATTTTCTTTGACGGAAGTTACACGGCTATTTCTTCAATCGATTTGAGCCACAATGACAAGCTTACATGGCTTGCACTGTATGCCAACGGTGATGAACTCGGTGACCTGTTCTCTCAGATTTCATCGATCGACCTGTCAGCGCTTCCGCAGCTCCAGTATGTCAATCTTAAGAATCAGAATCTCACATCAATCGATGTGACTCATAATACCCTTATTGAGAAGCTCCTCCTGACAAATAATCATCTTTCAGCAATCGATCTGTCAAAGAATACTGCCTTGCAGGTTCTTGACCTGTCCCGTAATAATATGTCGGAGATAGATCTGATCGGCAACAGTGCTCTTGTTGAACTCTCTCTTGACGGGAACAACCTGACCTCAATCGATCTAAATGAGACTCCGGTATTGCAGAACCTGTCGGTGGCAAACAATAATATTCATGTTCTCGACGTCAGCATGTTGTCTGATCTCAACCGTCTGTCGATCAACGGTAACGGTATGACAGCCGAAGAACTTAACGATGTCTATTATCTGCTGCCCGAACGTAAACCTCAGGCTTCTGATAATGATCCCAATTCGGTGAAATACAATCTACTTGTATTCCAGGGCTCTGACCGCAGTGAGAATGATGCTAACGGTGCTGACGGCTCACTTGCACTTGACCGTAAATGGACTCCGTCACATGTCGGTACCAATGCCGGTTCGCCGACGTCATATATGGATGTTAAATTTAGTAAAGGTGGTTATCTGGTAATTACCGATAAGGAAGGAAATATATATGGCAGCGGTTCAAAGGTAAAGAAATATACCCCGCTCACGGTTACTCCGGTAGCTTATGAGGGATGTACCTATAAGGGATATCATCTTAACGATGAGGAACTGATGACCGATGACAGTTTCTATATGCCCGGCATTTACACGGTGGTGACACCTGTGTTTGAGGGTAATGGAGGTGTAGGAGACATCGAGTCAGATGCGGTAAATGTTTACGTTGACTCGTCGTCAAGCATAGTGGTTGAGGCTCCTGCCGGTAGTGTCAATGTTTATAGTATAGAGGGTCGACTGGTAGCAACTCTCCCTGTTGAGAATGGTATTGCAGTCGTTTCTCATCTTTCAGCCGGACGTTACGTAGTCAGTGTATTGTCAGGTGGCGAAAAGGTCAATAAAGTTGTGATTTTAAATTAAATATTCAAATAATATACAGTATAATAGTATGAATAAAGTTTTATTGTCGGCTTTTCTGCTTGCGTCATTCGCGGTATCATCAGTGAATGCGGGCGAGAGTGTGCCTTATAGTGCAGATCTCGCCGATCCGTCAACAGGTCGTATTTCCGATGGTTGGCGTTCGATATGCAACAGTGATAGTCCCTGGCTTTACGAAAGCCCCTATCAGACGAATTATACGACGCCCGGTACAGCTGCAGGTCTGATGGCGGCTTGGGAACCTTCAAGCGACGCTGATGCTATGCTTATCTCTCCGGCGATAGTTCTTAATGCCGGAACTACTTATACCGTAGGCTTTTGGGTGAAAACCAAAAGTAATGCGAGCTCGGAGTTTGAGCGTTTTCGTCTCTATATGAGCCCGAGCGGTAATTCCAGTGATCTTAAATCGGGGACTGTGCTGATTCAGCGCGATGATTATATTAATAATGATGATTTTGAGCGCGTGTCAGAAACGTTTGTTGCTGATGTAACGGGTGAATTTTATTTCGGCATACATAAATGCAGTGATTATTATCAGGGAAATCTCGTTGCTACCGGATTTTTCGTAATCGAGGGAGACAAGTTACCTGAAGAGGATCCTGAGGAGGAAATGGAATTGCCTTATGTAGCAGATTTTTCTACGATCAAAGGATTTAAGGAATGGAGCAGTCTTGCCGGTCCGTCAGCCGAGATAAAGGCACCATGGAATTATAATTCTTACAGCAAGTTTGCCGAGTTTGATGCCGCTTATGGTGTTAAAGAGGATAATTATTTCATCTCACCGGCGCTTAAATTTGCTAATGCGGGTGATTACTTGATTACAATGGAATACACGGCGCACGGGTCATTTGATATGATGCTCGGCACTGACAAGACCGATTATTCTTCATTTGACCACATCCTTGCTTCGTATGAAGATCGTACTGATTTTAACGAGCAGTGTGAAATTCCGTTCAGAGTGGAACAGCCCGGAACCTACTATGTGGCTATGCATGTACGTGCCGACGAAGGGTCTTTCATGGGCTATCGTCTGCATGCGTTTAAGATTAAGAATAATCTTGCCGTTCCTGTTATAGTAACAGACTTGAGTGCCACAGCTGACGCGACTGACCTTGTGAAGACTGTGCTTACCTGGACCAACCCATCGAAGAACAATGACGGAAGTGATATAAATCATTTGGTCAGTGTAATCGTTAACCGTAATGGAGAGCCTATTGCCGAGCTGACCGAAAATATTGCTCCCGGAGCAGCAATGACCTTTGTTGACGAGCCCGGTGTTGCCGGTTCATATAAATATTCAGTGCAGGTATATGGCGACAATGGTATGTTGGATGCGGAGCCTATGACGGTCGAAGCCGGTTATGTGGGACATCCTGTAGCTTCATTCCCTTATGACTTCCGTAGCTCGTCGGCATCGCAAGATGAGATTGACATGTTCACTATTGAGGATGCCAACAGTGATGGCGCTACGTGGCGATTCAACGGAGAATATTCATGGAACAGAAATTTCCGTTCAACCAACGGAGAGGGTGCTACATCAGCTGATGACTATCTGGCAAGTCCGTATATCCATCTCACTCCAGGATACTACAGACTGGAGTTTCTACTTGCTTCGCAAGCAAATAATTTTGAAGTTGGTATAGCTACCGATCGTCATGATCTTGCCGGAACTTTTACAAAGTTGTTTGAAATGAGCGATGTCCGTGAGAGTGGTGCGCGTGACTACACGGTGATTGTTCCGATCGATGTTGAAGGTGAGTATTGTCTCGTATGGCATCACATAGGATGGTCGTATGAACTTTATTACCGCGATGTCGCGCTCCTTGATATCTCGCTTACCGATCAGGCGGTTCTTCCCGGTATTGTGTCGGGGCTTGATGCCGTCAGTGAGGGTAAATCTACGGAAGTCAACATCTCGTGGATCAATCCGTCGACCGATAACGCTGAACGCCCGCTTGAGTCGCTGTCACGAGCAGAGGTAATACGCGACGGCGAGATTATCGCTACGTTGACTGAAAATCTTGTTCCCGGCGAATCAATCACTTATGTTGATGATACTGGCAAGAGCGGAGAATATACCTATAATGTGATTGTCTATAACGAGAACGGATGTTCGGAACAGGAAGCTCCCTCAATAACGCTATATGCAGGTGAGGGACTTGACGTGCCTTACGAAGCTGAATTCAGTGACTGGAATATTGTAGACTATGCCAATACTTGGTATCAGTGGGAAGTTGCAAAGAACGGAACGGTATCGTTCAGACAGAATGCCGGTCCTGTCAATGACGGTGTCTACTCACCTTACCTCTATTTACAGGAAGGATATCGCTACACCGTGACATTCCACACATATAACGAGTATGTAGATGACGTATCCGACTTTGAATTGCGTGCGGGCAAGTCGCCCGACCGGGCTGTCAGCATCATGGCGATAAAATCCGAAGGCAGTGAGGAGCGTGAATATGTTCTAAGACTTCTTGCAACAGATGACACTGATGTCGTTGATGAAGAAGAGGGTATAATCACCGTTCCTACCGGGAATATAACCTTCGGATTCCACGTGATGAGTCCCACATCGGTAACAGTAAGCGATTTCCATATTGAAGGCGACGAGAATAATAGCGTTGGTCGCGTAGAGTCGGACGGCTCGGTCGTTTTCGTTGGCGGTAAGCTTGTTGTCGATAACACAGTCGATAGAGTTATAATCTCTGATGTAACGGGTCGCGTTGTATATGCGGGTCGTCCGGCAGGAGTTATTGATTTCAATGAAATGGGACTTAAAGGAATTTACATTGTGCGTGCCGGCGCTGCGGTGCTTAAGGTTCGCAATTGATAGTACAGCTTATTTTAGACATTTGATAATAAAAGCAATTGCCGGCATAGCATGTTGGCAATTGCTTTTTTTGTTAATGGAAAAATGTGTATTTTTGTAAAGTAAAAACATTAAGTATGCGAAATCCCGGTAGAGAAAGTCGGTTTCGGTTCAAGCAGTTTGACGTGAATGACAGTGTCAGTGCCATGAAGGTGGGAACTGACGGTGTGTTGCTAGGTGCATGGGTCGGTGTAAGCGGAGTCAATAGGGTACTTGACGTAGGCACCGGGACGGGGCTGATAGCTCTTATGATAGCACAGCGTAATCCGTCGGCACTTGTCGACGCACTGGAAATTGATGCTGATGCTGCCGCTGAAGCAACGGTTAATTGCAATCTGTCGCCATGGAGTGACCGTATATCTGTTATTAATGCCGATTTTGTGGATTACGCCTTTGCCGCAGGGACGCAGAGATGGGATTTAATCGTAAGCAATCCTCCGTTTTTTAATAATGGAGTGGAGTCGTCGGACACTCATCGTGCCCGGGCGCGTCATGAGTCAGGATTGAGTTACGATACGTTGCTTGAGCGTTCTGCACAGCTGCTTAATCCGGTAGGCGGTAGGGTGGGGTTCATATCTCCGGCTGACCGTGAGAGTGATATTATATATTCGGCTACGTTTAACCGACTGCATCTGCGTAGATTGACCCGGGTATCGACGGTTGAAGAGAAAGCTCCGCGGCGTCTACTCTGGGAGTTTTCGACTGAAGCGGGGGAAACCGTGTCGGACAGTATCGCAGTAAGAACCGTGACCGGCAGTTATACTGAAATGTACACGGCTCTTACACGTGATTTCTATTTAAATATGTAAGAATAAATATAAGAAATAAAAATATAATCAAGATGAATAATCTCCGTCAAAGACTGGTACTCAATCCCGGAATGTCATTATTGATACTGTTCGGATCATTTTTCTTTTTTCTATGTGTATTTTCTCTTTTAAGCGGTATATTGCTGCCTAAATTCTCAAATATGGTGGTGGCTCTGCGCATATTCACTATACTTCAGGGGATTTTCCTGTTTGTATTGCCGGCACTGATTACGGCGATGACGGCAACGCGTCTTCCGGCACGATTGCTTGAAGTTGATCGTAAGCCGCGCCTGATTGTTCTTGCATTGACTTGTCTCGTGATGATTCTCAGTGTGCCTGCAATGAACTGGCTGGTCGACTGGAACGCTTCGATAACTCTGCCTGAGAGTCTTGCCGGGCTGGAGTCCTATCTTAAAGAGATGGAGCAAGCCGCCGGAGACACGGTAAAGATAATGATGGGCGGTACGTCAATCGGAGCGCTTATAATCTCGATTCTTATTGTCGGTGTATTTGCCGGATTCAGTGAAGAGATATTTTTCAGAGGTGCGTTACAGAATGTCCTCGGGTCATTCCGCATGAACCGTCATGTGGCTATATGGTTGGCTGCTATTATTTTCAGCTCTATGCACATGCAGTTTTATGGATTTGTGCCCCGTATGCTTTTGGGTGCCTTTTTCGGCTATCTGCTTTGGTGGAGCGGCTCACTGTGGGTTCCTGTCGTGGCTCATGCATTTAATAATACACTTGCGACAATTGTTAACTGGCTGAATGAGCGCGATGTCATGTCGGTTAATGTTGATACCGTGGGAGCATCGCCAGAGACCGGTGGCGAAATTGCACTCCTTGCGGTCAGTGTCGTTGCTACAATTTTAGGTATAGCCGTTCTGCGTCACGTGATTTTTTCCAATCGTGAACAGTAGTTTTCGGTAAGCCCTGATGAGGTGTCGGGGTGTTAATCGAATTTTTTACGGTGGAAAATGAAGTTGCGTCCGAGATATTTCTCTCGTACGATCGGATTTTCGGCAAGCTCTTCTGACGTGCCTTTGAAGAGGATTTTTCCTTCAAAAAGCAGATAGGCGCGGTCGGTGATAGAGAGCGTTTCAGGCGCGTTATGGTCGGTGATAAGGATACCGATGTTTTTCTCCTTGAGTTTATAGACGATGTACTGGATGTCCTCTACCGCGATGGGATCGACGCCGGCAAAAGGCTCGTCAAGCATGATAAACTTAGGGTTGATGGCGAGGCAACGTGCTATTTCGGTGCGTCGGCGCTCACCTCCCGATAGCTGGTCTCCAAGGTTTTTTCTCACTTTTTCAAGACGGAATTCGGCGAGAAGATCCTCGAGTTTAGCGCGTTGCTGATCGCGGTTGAGATCTTTTCTCATCTGGAGGACGGCGCGTATGTTGTCCTCGACGCTCAGTTTGCGGAATACCGACGGTTCCTGGGCGAGATAACCGATTCCTTGCTGAGCACGCTTATATACAGGGAATTTCGTGATATCAAGATCGTCGAGAAAGATGCGACCCTCGTTGGGAGTTATTAGACCGACGGTCATATAGAAAGTCGTGGTTTTACCGGCACCGTTAGGACCGAGGAGTCCTACAATTTCGCCCTGCTTTACGTTGATGGATACGTGATTGACAACAGTGCGCTGGCGGTATTTCTTTACAAGGTTGTCAGTACTCAGCACCATGAGCCCGTCGTCGTTGCGTTGTGGTTCGGGCTCTTCGCCGGTGTATGGCGTTTCGGCAATCACCTCGTTGGCAATAACGGTTTCGTCAATATTGAGTACGGGAAGCTCTTCGGCAGACTCATTACGATTATTTAGCGGATAACTTATTCCCATGAGTGGTAAATCATTTTTTGAGGCGAGACTCTATATAGTCGGTCAGCAGACGGATTGCGACTGTGTTTGCTCCACCCTGCGGAATGATGAGGTCGGCAAAGCGTTTGGACGGTTCGATGTACTGGCAGTGCATAGGCTTAAGCACCTCCTGATAGCGGTTGATGACCATGAGGGGAGTGCGTCCGCGTTCTACGCAGTCACGTGAGATAACACGTATAAGACGATCGTCGGGGTCGGCGTCGACAAAACATTTCACGTCCATCATGTCACGGAGCACGGGATCGGTCAATACAAGGATGCCTTCTACGATGACTACGTCACGAGGCTCGACTCTGACGGTCTCGGGCTGTCGGGTGCAGGTCAGATAGGAGTAGGTGGGCATTTCAACAGTTTTCCCCTCTTTAAGTGCCTTAAGGTGCTCAACCAGCAGAGTCCACTCTATTGCATTGGGTTCGTCAAAGTTGATTTTGCTACGCATCTCGGGCGGGATGTGGCTGGAATCTTTGTAGTAAGAATCCTGCGGGATAACGGCGACTTCACCCGCGGGGAAGCTATCGATTATTTTATTTACAACGGTTGTCTTGCCTGAACCGGTACCTCCGGCGATTCCTATGATTAGCATTGTTACTGACTGTTTATTGGGTTGCGGCGACTGATGTCGTTTAATAATGCCACGAAATTACGAAAAAAAATCAAGCCGAGCGACATCAATGTTGAAAAAAACATAAGTGCCGGTCATATTATATACACTATATTAATAAGGATATTGATCGGTACACATAATTTTCTATGAAATTTGGTCGGGTTTATTAAACCCTATTGCTGTTAAGTTGTCATAATAATATATGAACATACATTTAATTAATAGTATTATAATAATCTCTAATCTCTAAATGTTATGAACAGAAGCAGCAATCTGATTCCGGCTCTACTTGTCAGTATCGGTATTTTCGCTCTTGGACTTTGTGTCAAGGCGGGTTTTGACAATTTCTCATATAAAGATCGGGTTGTGACTGTGCGCGGTCTTGCCGAACGGGAAGTTCCGGCAAATAAAGTGACATGGCCTATAGTCTATAAGGTAATGGGAAATGACTTACCATCGCTTAATTCGCGGATTAAGTCGACCAATACAGTGATACTTGACTTTCTGAAGACTAACGGTATTTCAGATAGTGAAATTTCTGTCAATCCCGGGCGCTTGTCTGATTTGGAAAGTGACTATTATGGTGATAACAAACCGCTCTACCGATATAGTATCAAGCAGGTTATCGTTGTGACTTCCGAGCAGGTGGAGAAGGTGCGTCAGCTTATCGATCGACAGTCGGAACTGTTGAATAAGGGTATAGCTATTATAACAAATGAATATGGCAATGCCATTAAATATGAATACACACAACTTAACGATGTGAAACCCGACATGATTACCGAAGCGACTAAAAACGCCCGTGAGGCAGGCGATCGCTTTGCTGCTGATTCCGATAGCCATCTCGGTAAAATCAAAACCGCCTCGCAGGGACAGTTTTCTATCAACGACCGTGACGATTATACTCCCTATATAAAGAAAATCAGAGTGGTGTCGACAATTGTATACTACCTCGAGGACTAAAAATATTATTGTCTATTTTGCCCGATTGTTGGATAAAACCGCCAATCGGGCATTGTCGTTTATTGCGTTAAACAAGAAATTCAGTAACTTTGCAACGTAAATTTTCTGAGACAGATTATTAAAGAAATTCAAAAGTCATTATGTTATTGACCCACTCTATCTCACAGTTTGGAAACTACTGCCTTTTTATCAAGCGGGTATTTACGGTGCCTGATAAGTGGCGGGTGTTTTTTAAACGTACACTTGCCGAGGTGTCAAAATTAGGAGTTGATTCGATACCGTTGGTTGTAGTGGTGTCGCTTTTTATCGGCGCCGTAATAGCTATTCAGATGCAGCTGAATATTTCTTCGCCGCTTATTCCGGCTTATTCTGTCGGACTTGCAACCCGAGACATCGTGCTGCTTGAGTTCTCCAATTCGATATTGTGTATCATCCTTGCCGGTAAGGTTGGCTCAAACATCGCTTCGGAGATAGGTACGATGAGAGTTACCGAGCAGATTGACGCGCTTGAAATTATGGGTGTCAATTCATGCAATTTCCTTGTTTTGCCAAAGATTGTCGCATTTCTGTTTTTCGTGCCGATACTTGTGATTTTCTGTATGTGCTCGTCGTTGATGGGCGGACTCGGTGTCGCTGTATTGACAGATGTCATCAGCGTCACTAAATACACCTACGGTTTGCAGGCATTCTTTAATTCCTGGTATATATGGTATGCGCTGATAAAGTCGGTCGTATTTGCATTCATAATATCGTCAGTGTCATCATTCTTCGGGTATTATGTCAAAGGCGGTGCTCTTGATGTCGGTAAGGCAAGCACTAATGCTGTTGTGGCGAGCAGTATTCTGATTCTGTTATTTGATGTGTTACTTACAAAACTTCTGCTGCAATGATAGAGGTAAAAAATATAACCAAATCATTTGATGGAAAGACTATCCTTCATGATGTCAGCGCCAAATTCTATACCGGTAAGACTAATCTCATAATCGGTCAGAGTGGTTCGGGAAAGACCGTACTGATGAAGTCGATTGTGGGACTTGTGCGTCCTGAGCAGGGTGAAATATTGTATGACGGGCGTGACATGATGAAAATGAATCTCAGTCAGATCAAAGAAATCCGCAAGGAAATAGGAATGTTGTTTCAGGGTTCGGCTCTGTTTGATTCCGAGACTGTACTCGGCAATGTAATGTTCCCGTTGATGATGTTTTCCGACATGACTCCTGACGAGATGCTTGACCGTGCCCGTTTCTGTCTTGACCGTGTCAATCTACAGGGTGCTGAGGATAAATTTCCATCTGAGATTTCGGGCGGTATGCAGAAACGTGTCGCTATTGCCCGTGCCATAGCCTTAAACCCCAAATATCTTTTCTGCGACGAGCCTAACTCCGGTCTTGATCCCAAGACATCAATCCTTATTGACGAATTATTGAGCGACATCACCCACGAGTATAACATAACGACCATCATAAACACTCATGACATGAACTCAGTGCTCGGCATCGGAGAGAATATTATTTTTGTCAATAAGGGATATCGTGAATGGGTCGGCGACAAAAAGAAGATTTTTGAAACATCCAATGAGGCGCTCAATGATTTTGTGTTTGCGACACGACTTTTCCAGGAAGTGAAAGAATATATCTTAGCCAACGCGCACCGAGAAGAATAAAGAGCAAAAAAATAGATTTTTTTTAGTTTGAGTTAATCAAAACGTGTTTAATTTTGTTATATTTTCGTGAATGTCGGGTTAAAAACGGCATTAACGAAAAAAAATCGTAAAATAAATCAAACAAGAGTTGGATTTGTTAAAAATTTGTTAGATATTTGCAGCGCAAAATTGTATGTACTAAAATTAATTATAATATGATGCTCACAAAAAAACTCACGTTTGCAGCGTTAACACTTGTACTCGGTGCGCTGTCGTTCAACTTGTCAGCTCAGGAAGCCGCAGTTTCTACAACTGTTGGAGTTGCTGAGACTGAAACATTTAACCACCACTGGTTCCTCCAGGCACAGGGTGGTGTAGGTTATACTTTCGGTGAATCAGAAGGCATTAAGGATATGATTTCTCCTGCTGCTGCCATCTATGCCGGCTATCGTTTCAATCCTCTCTTCGCTCTCCGTTTCGGTGCAAGCGGTTTTCAGGGCAAAGGTTGTTGGGTAGATCCCCGCAAGGACTACAAGTTCAACTATGTTCAGGGTAATGTTGACGCTATGCTGTCGCTGACAAACCTTTTCTGTGGCTACAATCCTAAACGAGTTATTGACTCATACCTTTTCCTCGGTGCAGGTTGCAACGTAGGCTTCAACAACGACGAAGCTGTTGATCTTGACGCTCAGGGCTACAAGCTCCTCAACCTCTGGACCGGTAATAAGGTAATTTGGGCAGGTCGTGCCGGTCTCGGCATCAACTTCAACCTCAGCCGTGTATTCGCTCTTAATGTTGAAGTTAACGGCAATATGCTCCCCGATGATTTCAACTCTAAGAAAGGTACTACTTTTGACTGGCAGCTCAACGGTCTCGTTGGTGTTGTATTCAAGTTCGGTGCAACTAAGAAAGTTCCCGTTGCAGCATTCGTAGAAGAAACTGTTGTTGAGGAAATTCCCGCTCCCGCTCCCGAAGTAGTAGAGGAGAAACCTGCACCCGCACCTGCACCCGCACCCGCGCCTGCACCCGCTCCCGCACCTGTTACTTACGACATCTTCTTCACAATCAACTCTTCAGCTATCGTTGCTAAAGAGCAGGCTAAGATTGTTGAACTCGCTAAGTATCTTAAGGAGAACACCGATACTAAGGTTGTTGTAACTGGCTATGCCGACAAAGCAACCGGTAGCTCTTCTTACAACATGGTACTTTCTAAGCGTCGTGCTCAGTCTGTTGCCGATGCTCTCGTTAAGCAAGGTATCAGCGTTGATCGCATCAAGGTTGAAGCTCTCGGTGACTCTCAGCAGCCTTTTGCTGAAAACTCTAAGAACCGTGTTGCTATCGCAATTGCGAAATAATCTTGGAAGGATAAAAATCAAAGCATAAATAGAATAGGGAGACCCGTGGCAGTCAAGTCACGGGTCTCTTGTTGTTGTATGATTCCTTTACGTTGAGAAATTCTGTGTAGCCGAGGAGTGAGTGATTCTGGAGTGGGGTGGTATGATATAATATCGTGGCAATAATGTGCTGATATACAGTGTGGTATTGGATTGTGGCATATATTTTACGATAAAAAACTGAATAAATCAAAAAAAAACTGTAAATTTGCAAGTAATTTTGTCTGTAAAATCATTAATAAATTAATTATTACAAAATAAACATTTATGAGTCTTAACATCGTTGTGCTCGCCAAGCAAGTGCCTGACACTCGTAATGTGGGCAAAGATGCAATGAAAGAAGACGGCACGATCAACCGCGCAGCGCTTCCTGCTATCTTCAATCCTGAAGACCTCAACGCCCTTGAACAGGCACTCCGTCTTAAGGATGCTAATCCCGGTTCTACTGTAACCTTGTTGACAATGGGACTTCCCCGTGCATCGGAGATTATCCGCGAGGCTATCTATCGCGGTGCCGACGGCGGTATCGTTCTTACTGACCGTGTACTCGGTGGTGCCGATACACTTGCAACTTCCTATTCACTGGCTCAGGCTGTGAAGAAAATCGGTAATTATGACATTATACTTGGCGGACGTCAGGCTATTGACGGTGACACAGCTCAGGTTGGTCCTCAGATAGCCGAGAAGCTCGGTCTTCCTCAGGTAACTTATGCTGAAGAGATTCTTGATCTCAAAGATGGTAAGGTGACCGTTAAACGTCGTCTTGAGTCAGGTGTTGAAGTCGTTAAAGCGCCTCTTCCCTGTGTCGTTACTGTCAATGGTTCGGCTGCTGAATGTCGCCCGCGTAATGCTCAGCGTCTGATGAAATACAAATATGCGGTTTCGACAAGCGAGAAAGAAAAACTCGATGACACCCGTAAGGAATTTGTAGAAAAACGCCCCTATCTCAATATCCCCGAGTGGAGTGCTGCTTATGTTGAAGCTGATCCCGAGCAGATCGGTCTCGCCGGTTCGCCTACAAAGGTTAAGGCAATCGAGAACGTAGTTTTCACAGCAAAAGAATGTCGTGTGCTTGAAAACAACGACGAGCAGCTCGAAGATCTTATCAAGGAACTTATTACTAACCACACCATCGGCTAACGTCCGTACATTATTATCATGTCAAATAATAATTTAATCGTATATTGCGAGTTTGAAGACGGCAATGTTGCCGATGTGAGCCTTGAGCTCCTGACCAAAGGTCGTCAGCTCGCCTCTAAATTAGGTGTCAAGCTCGAAGCCATCGTTATAGGTGACAAGCTTGACGGTGTTGAAAATCAGCTCTTCCCCTATGGCGTTGACACAGTCTACAAGGTAGAGGACAAGCGTCTCTATCCCTATACTTCAAATCCCCATGCAGCCGTGTTGATAAACCTTTTCAAGGAAATCAAGCCTCAGATCTGTCTCATGGGCGCTTCAAGCATAGGTCGTGACCTCGGTCCCCGCGTTTCTTCTTGTCTGCACAGCGGTCTTACTGCTGACTGTACCGCGCTTGAAATCGGTGACCACAAAGACCCCAAGACCGGTAAGGAATATGAGAATCTTCTCTATCAGATACGCCCCGCTTTCGGTGGCAACATTGTTGCAACCATCGTTAATCCCGAATGCCGTCCTCAGATGGCGACCGTGCGTGAAGGCGTGATGAAGAAAGAGGTGTTCGATCCCGAGTATAAAGGTGAGGTCGTAAATCTCGACGCTAAGAAATATGTCGACGATACCGATTTCGTTGTTGAAATTATCGATCGTCACATCGAGAAGTCAAAAGTCAACATCAAAAATTCGCCCATTATCGTTGCCGGTGGTTACGGTGTGGGAAGCAAAGAGAATTTTGATCTCCTTTTTGAACTTGCCAACACTCTCGGCGGAGAGGTCGGCGCTTCACGTGCTGCTGTTGACGCCGGTTTCATCGATCATGACCGCCAGATAGGTCAGACCGGTGTAACCGTCCGTCCGAAACTCTATATCGCCTGCGGTATCTCAGGTCAGATTCAGCATATTGCCGGCATGCAGGAGAGCTCGATCATTATTTCGATCAATAATGATCCTAACGCTCCGATCAATACTATTGCCGACTATGTCATCACCGGCAACATGGAAGACATCGTGCCGAAACTCATTAAGTATTACAAGAAAAACTCTAAGTAAACGATTGTCATGGCTAACTTTTATACTGATAATCCCGATCTTAAGCTGCATCTCAATCATCCTTTGATGCAGAAGATCGTTGAGCTCAAAGAACGTAACTACACCGATGCCGAGAAGTTTGACTATGCGCCCCTCGACTATGCCGACGCAATGGACAACTATGACAAGGTGCTCGAAATCGTAGGTGAAATCTGTGGCAATATCATTGCCGAAAATGCTGAGTCAGTGGACCATCAGGGTGCTTCATGTGCCGACGGTCATGCTTACTATGTTGATGCTACTAATGACAATCTCGATGCTTGTCGCAAGGCTGGTTTGATGGGTATGGCTACGCCCCGTCGTCCTGGCCGTCTCAACTTCCCCATCACTC
>CAYTWG010000023.1:0-33027 GCA_964442005.1 uncultured Bacteroides sp.
TGCGCTCACGCTCGGTCTTATGCTTTCTACTTTTAATATATTCATCAACCGCTTCACGTTGTTCAGGAGTGACTACTGCATCCACATATTTACTTTCAGGAGCAAGAACCATGAAAGTAACACCGAAGATAGTATCGGCACGTGTAGTGAATATTTCAAGTTCCACATCACTGTCCGCTACCTTGAACTTCATCTCGGCGCCTTCTGAACGTCCTATCCAGTTACGCTGAGTTTCCTTAATAGAGTCGCTCCAGTCAAGAGTTTCAAGACCGTCAAGCAGACGCTGTGCATAAGCCGATACCCTGAGACACCACTGATACATCAGTTTCTGTTCTACGGGATAGCCTCCACGTATCGACACACCTTCACTCACTTCATCATTGGCAAGCACAGTGCCGAGTTTAGGACACCAGTTCACCATAGTGTTACCGAGATAAGCAATGCGATAATTCATCAACACATCGCTCTTCTCCTTCTCTGTATAGGATTTCCACTCATCAGCAGTAAAGTGAAGTTCTTTTGAGCATGCAGCATCAATTCCTTCACTACCACGTTCTTCAAAATTTTTAATGAGATCGGCAATAGGCATCGCTTTCTGAAGACGATTGTCATAATAGGAATTGAACATCTTTATGAATGCCCACTGTGTCCATTTATAATAATGAGGATCACATGTCTTTATCTCACGGTCAAGATCATAACAAAAACCTATTTTTTCAAGCTGCTGACGATAACGGTTTATATTGTTATGTGTTGTCACCTCAGGATGCTGACCTGTCTGTATGGCATACTGCTCAGCAGGCAATCCGTAAGCATCATATCCCATCGGATGGAGCACGTTGAAACCTTGCTGACGTTTGAAACGTGAATAAATATCAGAAGCTATGTATCCTAACGGATGACCTACATGCAGACCTGCTCCCGAGGGATAAGGAAACATGTCAAGCACATAAAATTTAGGCTTTGATTTGTTGACAGAGGTTTTATAGATAGCATTGTCTTTCCAATATTTCTGCCATCTACTCTCTATATCTTTGTGATTATATTCCATTATTATATATATGTGTGATGATTTATTATTCTATTATAATGTTCATTTCTTAATGGTCTCGCTCAGACGCAGCATTTTTTCTATCGGACGACGTGCTTTTTCAGCCAGATCAGCATCAACTTCTACAGCCGGAGTCCCGGTTAACAAGCAATTATAAACCTTTTCAAGAGTATTAAGCTTCATGAAACTGCAATCATTACAACCACATGTGCTGTCCTCAGGCGGTAATGGTATGAAAGTTTTGTCGGGACATTTCTTTTTCATCTCATGAAGTATTCCGCTCTCGGTCGCCACTATAAACTCTTTAGCATCGCTATTTACAGCATGATTGAGCAGAGCAGCTGTAGATCCTACCTTGTCGGCAAGCATTACGATCGTTTTCTTGCACTCGGGATGAACAAGTACCTCGGCATCGGGATACTGTTTCTTAAGCTCAAGTAATTTTTCAAGAGAAAACTGTTCGTGAACATGACAAGCTCCGTCCCATAGCAACATGTTGCGACCGGTAACATTATTTATATAACTTCCGAGATTGCGGTCAGGTCCAAATATAAGTTTGGCATCAGCCGGGAAAGTATCTACAATCGCACGTGCATTGGAAGATGTCACCACAACGTCAGTAAGCGCCTTGACGGCTGCCGACGTGTTTACATAACTTATGACCTGATGATCGGGATGACTCTTTACAAATTCTTCAAACTTGTCGGCAGGACATGAATCGGCAAGCGAGCAACCGGCATTGATGTCAGGAATGAGAACCAATTTATCCGGACAAAGAATCTTACAGGTCTCACCCATAAAGTGAACACCACAGAGGACAATAACCGGGGCATCGAGCTTTGATGCTATCTGAGCGAGAGCAAGACTGTCACCTATAAAATCGGCTATATCCTGTATTTCGCCTTTCTGATAATAATGGGCGAGAATGACTGCATTTTTCTCTTTTTTCAATTTCAATATTTCTTCTTTCAGATTATCATTTGATAATCGAGAAGTATTGCAATTGACTTTTTCAACATCCATTTATTATTTATTAGATTTTAAAATTTTAAAAACTTCAATTTATTAGAGTAATAATAAGTGGTGTTAATATGTACTATAACTTTTTAGTATAAAATTTGCTTTTTAAGTTATAAATATAATAGCCACTTATATCATCATCTTATTAACAACTGCTTGCTTTGATATAAAGCATTTTATGATGGTTATTAACATAATGTTTATAAGTTGCAAAGTTAATAAAATTTCATTATTCAACTATTCAATAACTATATAAATAACTGTTTAAAACAATAATATATCTTAGTGTCAACTGAAGCATGAATTTTAGAATGATTTATTAAATGGTAAAAATAGCCGTATCTACAAATTTATTTATGAAAAATGATTGAATAGTTATTTCACGATATTAACATTGTTTTAAACAGTGTGTCAATTGTGGTTTGACAGTATCATAAATTACTTCCATATCGTTCCATATAGAGGGAATAAGCGGCAATAATTCAAACTTGAATACGTTAAATATTTTAGTTGAAAGTAGGTTTTTATCAACACTGTCAGGCGTTATATTACTTTTTTCACAGACTACTCTTACTACGTGAGCTATAGATCCGAATCCGTCATAGTTATCATTATCTTCGTTTGGAGTAAAGAGAGAATAGACGGGGGCTATGTCAAGGTATATAGTAAGTTCTTCAATACTTTTCAACATTAACGGTTGATAATTGCCTGTGCTGTCAATGAAGAGCAGTGTATAGGTTGTCTCGTCAGGAAGAGTTACACTGACTTTACAGGTTGTGCGGTCAATAGATATTGAATCTATGTCTATAAGTTTTACCTTACTTATTTCATCATCATCTTTGAGATATAGTGGAGTATTGGCTATCATATTATCTATCCACCTGTCAAAATCATGTCCGTGAAAATTTCGGAAACTCTTACTGTCTCGGCGTTTTTCTATCTCTGAAAGTTTTTCACTGAAATGAAAGAGCATATCTATTATTGATACAGGAAAGAAATTTTCACTGTGAAAATCAAGATTATCCGAACGCCGCAGTATATTACCGAGGTGTTCTTCTACAGTTTCATAGTCAAATACGTCGATGTTGTCAGTCATGATAAATTATATTATTTAGAATGATGGATAGGACAAAAGTATATAAATAAAACATTTGGAACAAAAAAAGTTTTTGTATAATTTAAAATAGCTATTTTGTTACAATATGTACATATAATTATAATAAAAGATGAATTATTGTTGCAAAAATTATATTTTAGTTATATATTTGCGAAAATTATTAGATTTAATATATCTAAAATTTATTGATATAATAAATATGTTTATAGAATGAAGAAAAATTTATTTAGAGTATTAGTGTATGCAGTAATTTCAGCTTTGCCTTTAGTTGATGCTGTAGCTCAAAAATCTTTCTCGGATAGTGGAAGGCAGAGAAGTATTATAGACATTACCGGTGTTGAGACTAAGAGTAGGTCTGACAAAATGGTAGATGTCCCTCGTTTAAAACCTTTCGGTACGTTTAAATCATCTTTTTCTACGGTAAAAAATCTTACTGTGCCGGTTATACCAAAAGAAAGAACTGCCGTGCGTCAGGAAGTGTCATCTAAGAAAGGTACCGTCTTGATGGGATCGATTGTTTCAAGTTCGGCTGAAGGTTATAAGTCGGGTATGTATTCTATATCGACTACCGAACCGGTTACTGAGCTTGTAAGAAAAGATGTTGATGCCACCGGTGGCGGTACATACGTAGATGGACAGTATTATTGTCAGCAATATCTTAATCTTGGCGAGTTTTTCGGAGAGTTTTGGGTTAATCAGATATGGAACACTGAAACATGGGAACTTATCGACGGTTTTACGGGTGACATTACCAGCCAGGCTTTTGACCTTGCTTATGACCATGTGACCGATAAGATTTACGGCTGTTGTCTTGATGCTTATGCTACCGGCGAAGTAGTATGTTTCGGTACAATAAGTAAGGATGATTACTCCTTTAACTGGATATGTGATTCTTATGAGGCTTATGTAGGTCTTGCAGTGAATGCCGAAGGCACTCTGTATGCTCTCACAAAGGAAGGATTGCTATACACGCTTGACAAATCGACAGGTGCAAAAACTTATATAGGTAATACAGGACTTGTATCGGTCTACAACAGTTCTGCTACAATTGATCGCTCTACAGGTGTGATGTACTACGTGCTTTGTACTGATAATGAATCGGCACTATACACTATCGACACATCGACTGCTGTCGCTACAAAAGTTTATGATTTTCAGCATGGCGAGGAAATAATGGGTCTGTATGTCTTTGAACCTCTTGCTGAAGATGAAGCTCCGGCTGCTGTTAAGGATCTCTCCATGAATTTTAATGAGGGGGATCTTACGGGTACAGTGACATTCACTGCTCCTGTTAATAATTATTACGGTGATGTGATAATGGGGGATCTCTCTTATACATTGACTGTAAATAATGAAACCTACACTACCGGTACTGTTGCGGCAGGTTCACAGGTATCAGTTGATGTAACAGTTCCCGCTCCGGGTAATTATGAATTCCGTGTATGGATGACTAATGAAGCCGGTAACGGTCCACGTAGTAAAGTCAACGGTTATGTAGGATATGACGTGCCGGGATTTGTCCACGATGTGGAACTGAAGAGTGAAAATGGTAAAATGACTCTTACATGGAGTCCGGTCAGCTATTCAATGAATAATGGTTATTTTGACCCTTCACTTATCAGCTATAAGATAGTACGTTATCCTGATGCTGTAGTTGTCGCTGAAAATCACAAAGATACACGTTTTACTGAAACTCTTGAAATTCCTGCATCACGCACAAATTATTATTATGAGGTTGCAGCTGTCAATGGAACTCAGATAGGAGGAGTGACGAAGTCCAATCCTGTAGGTCTCGGCTTCTATACTGTACCCTATGACGGAGTGTTTGAGTCGCAGGATGATTTTAATGAATTTACGACTATAAATGCTAATAATGATACACGTCAATGGGAGTACTATAATCCTAATCATGCTGCCAGAATTTCATATCACAACAAGAATTCGATGGATGACTGGCTCATTACTCCCGGTATCGTTCTTGAAGCAGGTAAAGTATATGAATTTTCATTCTCTACCTATGCTCACAACACCAGTGACATAGAGCGTATAGAGGCTTACATAGGCGATGCTCCCACAGTTGAGGCTATGACACGTCAGATCGTTATTCCTACTGAGGTAGGTGTAGTGCGTGCCAATGCTCTGACTCTTAAAGCAATGATTACTGTTTCCTCTACGGGTAACTATTATTTCGGAATGCATGGATGCAGTGATCCGTTCACTTATTATCTTTATGTAGATCATGTTTCTGTTGTAGAATCGGCTCCTTCAGGTGCTCCCGCGGCTATAGATGATCTGCATGTGACGGCAGGAGAACGCGGCGCACTCGAGGCTACCGTAAACTTTACCGCACCTACTCTTAACGTTATGGGTGATGAACTTGATGTGATAAACGAAATTGATCTTAAACGTGACGGAGAACTGATTCATACCTTCGTAGCGCCCATGCCCGGAGAGAAACTTACTTTCAAAGATACTGATGTGACCAACGGTACGCACACTTATGCTGTTGTAGCGCGTAACAGTGCAGGTAGCGGTCAGGAATCATCGGCTACACTCTTTGTAGGTGTTTCTAAACCTCTTGCTCCTGCCGTTGCTACTATCACCGAAACTGAAGTTCCGGGTGAAGTGACCGTCTCATGGTCGCCCGTGACCGCCGATGTCAATGGCACGGAACTGGATAACAGTAATGTGACCTATGTGATTGTTGATGAAGAAGGTATAATAGCTTCTGACATTCAGGGCAACAGTTACACATTTATGGCTGTTGCAAAAGGACAGGAATTTGTCTATTACGGAGTAGCTGCTGTGACGGCAGCCGGTATCAGTGATGTAACTGTTACTGACATGATACCCGTCGGTGAAGCTTATAAACTGCCATTCAATGAGTCATTTGCCAACGGCACGTTATCTTCTGAATGGGCTACCAATACAACTTCTTACGCTTCGTGGCTGATGCTTGGTGACGGTTCAGGCATCAATAGTGTTGACGGTGACAACGGTCTGATTGCATTGTCGAGTCAGATGACTCAGGAAGTAGGCGTCATCTACAGTGGTAAGATAGATATTTCTGCTGCTAAGAATCCCGTGCTGATATTCTATACCTACGGTTTCTCAGATGATGAAAACGTGGTGATGGTTCAGATTGACGGAGGTGAAGGTTTCAACACGGTAAAGACCCTTGAAGGTATTCCTGAAGGCTGGAATAAAATAATCATTCCTCTTGACGAATATAAGGATAACAAGAATGTAAGAATAGCATTTATGGGAGGTATTGTTAACCGGCAGTACATACTTTTTGATAACATTTCAGTCATCGATCGTCTTGATTACGACCTTGCGATTGCTTCAGTAAGTGTCCCCCGACATTTCCGCACGGGTGAAGAGGATGTTATATCGGTTACTGTTGTAAATAACGGAGCTAAACAGGCTGACACCTATTCGGTAAGTCTCTACCGTGACGGTGAGAAGGTTTCAGAAACGGCATGCGGCTCTCTTGCCGCCGACGAGAAAGCTCTTGTAGAATTTAAAGAGACCCTTACAGTGACAGCTGCAGCACATCCTGTCTATAGCGCTGTTATAGAATATGCCGCTGATCAGAATGTCGCCGACAACAAGTCCGACGATATTGAAAGCACTGTTATCTATCCCGTATATCCCGTTGTCGGTGACCTCCTGGCAGCCGAAAACACAGCATCTGAAGCCGACCTTTCATGGTCAGCACCGGTTATAGAACATGTAGCTCCTGTTGCCGTGACCGATGACTTTGAATCTTACGATTCGTTCTCTATCAACTATGCCGGTGACTGGTCGTTTATCGATGCCGACGGTAATTCTACTTATACTATCGAAGGAATGCCTTTCCCGGGAGAAGGCAGTCGCATGGCTTATATCGTATTTGATTGCAATGTGCTCGTAGGTAACCACTCGTTCAGCGGCTCTAAAGTCATGGGTTGCATGGCATCGCCCGGTAAAAATGACGACTGGCTCATTTCGCCCCTTTTGAGCGGTGATGCTCAGACTATATCGTTCCAGGCACGTAGTATTTCAACAAGCTACGGTAATGAGAAATTTGAAGTCTACTACTCGATGACCGGTAAGGCAGTTGGTGACTTTATGCTCATACGCTCTACTGTTGAGGTACCTGATAATTGGACAAAATATAATGTGGAACTACCTGCCGGAACTAAATATTTTGCTATCAGATGTGTTTCGGAGGACTGCTTCATGTTCATGGTTGACGATGTCACCTATATCCCTGCACCGCTCTTCCCGACTGATCTTGAGTTGAAAGGATATAACGTCTACCGTGATCTCAAGCCTCTTGACGCTGCCGGTGTAACATCTTATAAAGACAGTGATGCTGACGAGGGAACTCACGTATATCATGTTACGGCTGTCTATAACTATGGAGAGTCAGCCCTTTCCAATGCGGTCGAAGTCGAAATCGTGGAAAATGGTGGAGTTTCTTCAGTCAGTGACTCGGGCATAACGATTTCGGTCAACGGTAACACCATAGTGGTTAGAAACGCCTCAGGCAAGAGTATAAGAGTCTATGGTGCTGACGGACGTCTCGTCAATATTGCTGTCGGTGAAGAAGAAACAGCGATAAAAATTCTTTCAGGAAGTTATATAGTCACCGCCGGTGATAAAGTGGCAAAAGTAATAGTCCGTTAATCTACTTTCTACCTATATATAGAGACGGCATCCTGCTTCAGGGTGCCGTCTCTATATAATGAGGTTTGTAGTTATGAACGGGACATATTTTAATCAAGTAAGCGCCCATAGTCGTGCCAGTCTCCAATCATTTCGTTGCGTTCACTTGCATCTATGAGTTTCTGTAACCGGTTGTCAAACATTTCTTTGCACGCTTTGTTACGCTGTATATTATCAATACGTACTCGTTGATATAGAGTCGGAAAAGATTTGAAATTTTGCCACGCTATAGGATGTGAGTTGAAAGCTTCGATAATTTCAGGGATAATTACAAATTCTTCCTCAAGATCGGGACAAACAGCACGACCCTTGTCTGTCATCAGACCAATTTTTTCAAGACGGCGACAACGCTCTTTATTGAGTTCGGTCCATCGTCCGGATTTCGTCCGTGGGCTGAAACGCTGGAGAGCAATACCATCTACATTTTTGAGAGTTGAATCAATCCAGCCGAAGCATAACGCTTCTTCGACAGCATCGAGATACCACAATGCATTGTCAGGCGGAGTCTTACCCCGCTTGACTGCTATCCAACATTCCTTTTCGGTGGCACCATGTTCGTTTAGCCATTGACGGAACTCATTACGACTGCGTATGTCAAGAATATTTTTCATTGTTATCATTCAATCGTTTTAACAGCCATGCCATATTTTGACCAAGATTACGCATATTTGACATTCCTTCTTCATCATTCAATACTTCACCGATATTTTTACCGTAGACCATATTCCAATAGGTTGAACTGACTTCCCTCCTATACCAAAATTCTCATCAGGCATTTCTTTGATTGTCACAATAAAGAACTGTTCCGGGATATGAGTTATTTCGGAAGCTGTTGCTGTAAGGCGTTCGATCAGCTTTTTTTGCTCAGCGGTCAATCCAAGTGCAAAGATACGGGAATTTTTGTGTTTTTAACAAAGTGGCGTGGTGACCCGAAATAATATTGGGTCAAGTAATAGGTAAAACAACGCGTTAACCCGTAAAACAATATGCCGCGATGGTCTTATTTATTATGGGAGCATGGACTGCCCGGTTTACGTGTTATTATTTTTTGATTTATCGGAATAAAGTGTCGATCAGATAGTTGTAGTTAAAGAAATTTCTTTAACTTTGTGCTGTATTAATTAACATTTGGGATTACACATACCTTGACATACATGTGCAGATAACTGTCAGGATGTTATTGCTTTCTGAATAATTCATACACGTGTAACATATTATTGTTGGATATATTAATTTTTAAGATATAGTAATTAAAATGAAAAAGTTGACTTTCTGCCTTAATGCCGCGGCGCTGATGGTGACGTGCGGCGTTGTGATAGTCGGATGTGTTGATGACAGCTATGATCTGTCGGATATCGACACTACGACTGAGTTCAAGGTCAAGGACCTTACGATTCCTGTCAACATTGATGAAATCAAGTTGAGCAATATCTTTGACCTTGGCGATGACAGTTCGATAAAGAAGACTGCCGACGGTTATGCAATGATTGAAAGCGGTACGTTCAGTTCGTCGCCTATCGATATTCCCGAAGTGCATATCGGTGCTCCGACATTTGAGCCAAGCGTTTCGACTCTTTATCCCGAGTCTATAATCCCCAATTCAGCACATCTGACGGCAAAGGACTCGGGTATTGATATTTATTTCCCGATAAAGGATGGGCACGACTCGAGTTTCTCATACGATACTGATGTTGTCAGCGAATATATTGTGTCAATGAAGGAAATCGGTACCCGTTGGAATTACACAGTAACGCTGACGGTAACCAATGTAGTCGACAAATTGCGTAAATTTGAATTCCGTAACCTCAAACTTGAACTTCCCGCCGGTCTTGACTGTCAGGTTTCACACGGTAGTTATGACTTTGAAACCGGAGTGATCGACATTCCGTCAATTGTGGTCGAGAATGGATATGCCGAATTCAGTGTTTCAGTTAACCGTGTAGATGTTGCAAAGTCAGGAATCGTGTATGACTACGCGGCACACTCAGTCAAATTTAACGGTCACGTGGGCGTGGTCAGCGGCTTCATCGTCGCCAACACTGCCGATTTCATCGGTATAACAAATCTTGATGCATTGGAATTCCGCACACACAACGTGCTGTCAGATCTCGTGATTGATACGTTCTCAGGCGATGTGAAATATGAGATCTCGGGCTTCTCTATTCCTGCTATCCACCTTGACGATCTCCCCGACGTGCTTGCCCAGGACGAAACCAACATCGTGCTGTCAAATCCTCAGATTTATCTACGTCTTAACAATCCTGTGGGTGCGTACAATGTTTATGCCGAGACAGGACTCACCCTCAGTGCCGAGCGTGAAAACGAAGCTACGAAATCATATTCTCTCGACAACGGTAAATTACGCATCGGTACCTCGGCAGGTGTCGGACCCTATACTTATTGTCTTGCGCTTCCCGGCAAGCCTGCTTCATATTACGAGGGTTATGAGGACGCCGATCATGTTGATTTCTCAGGTCTTGCCGACGTACTAAGCGGCAAGGGTGTCCCCCACTCTATCAATGTGTCGCTCGACAATCCCGGCATCCCGGTACAGACTGTCAACAGCTTCCGTCTCGGCAAGCTCGATGCCGTTGAGGGCAGCTATCTCTTCTATGTTCCGTTTGAACTTGGCAACGGAACTACGGTTGTCTATTCTGACCGAATAGACGGCTGGAGCAGTGACGATCTTAACGACCTGACAATCTCGGCACTGTCAGTCTCCGCCGACATAACCAATGATCTTCCTTTTGACGTGGAGCTGTCGGGCTATCCCATTGATGCCAACGGAAAAATCATTAATAATGTAAAGATTGAAGGAGCAGTCATCAAGGGAAATACAGCTGACGTTCCTCTTAATATTCGTATCACCGGAGAGGTAAAGCATCTCGACGGTATCTATTTCGAAGCTGTAGCTCATTCGGTCGACACGGGTAAGGCACTCAGCCCTGACATGACATTGCACCTTAAAAACATTAAAGCTACCGTTTCGGGTTCCTATGTAAAAGAGTTATAACATCCTTCAACCATTCTTTTTAACAACATAATGATACAGATTAAAAATATATACAGGTCGTTCCTCGCAGCCGTTGCAGTGATATGTGCATGCGGTATCACGGCAGGAGCACAGGATCTGGAGTCGGCTTACTTTAATGACGGCTTCCTCTATCGCTATCAGATGAACCCCGCGTTAGGCAACGATAAGAATTTTGTGTCGTTCCCCGGATTGGGTAATTTCAATATGGAGTTCAGCGGTACGCTTCACCTTAAAAATTTCCTTTACAACGTCAACGGCAAGACTACAACATTCCTCAATCCTGCTGTTTCCACCTCCGAGTTCCTCAAAAACATAGGCAACAGCAGCCGTTTATATATTGATGCCAAGGTCAGCATTTTATCGGTAGGATTCAAAGGGCTGAAAGGATATAACACAATTTCTATCAACACACGCTCTGTCGGTGGATTTCATGCGCCTCACGCTCTTTACTCTATGCTTAAAGAGGGAATAACCAATGACACCTACGATATTTCAGATGTAGCCTCTATGGCACGCGGATATGCTGAACTTGCTATAGGGCACTCCCATGCCATTAATAGCAAACTGCGTGTCGGCGCCACTCTCAAGGTTCTACTGGGCGTAGCCGATGTTGATGCACGTTTCAACAAAGCATATCTCACTCTTGGCGCAAACGACTGGAACGTGCTTGCCAATGCTCAGGTCAATGTAAACATGAAAGGTGCCAGATTTGATCATAGTGTCAATGATAACACAGGTCGTGAATATGTGAGTGGTCTCGATATCGATACGCCCGGAATCAGCGGATTAGGATTTGCATTAGATCTCGGAGCCGAGTATCGTCTCAATTCCGACTGGTCATTCAGCGCTTCATTCACCGACCTCGGTTTCATCAACTGGAGCGACGGAATCATGGCGTCGACCAACGGAGATCAGGTTTTCAACACCGATAAATACACCTTCAGTGTCGACGATAACGCTGCAAACAGTTTTGATAACGAGATAGACAAAATAAAGGACGACGTTGCCGCGCTTTATCAGCTCAACGACATGGGCAGTGAGGGTAGTCGCACGACAGCGCTCGGAGCCACGATGCGTATCGGAGCAGAGTACAAACTTCCCGTTTATCGCCGTCTGTCATTCGGACTGCTCAACACGACGCGCATCCAGGGACGCTACAGCTGGACCGATTTCCGCCTGTCGGCAAATGTTGCTCCCGTAAAATGCTTCTCAGCCGGTGTCAATATGTCGGCAGGAACATTCGGCGTTGGATTTGGCTGGATTGCCAATCTACATGTTACTGGTTTCAATCTGTTTATCGGCATGGACCGCACGTTCGGCAAACTCGCCAAGCAATATGTTCCTCTGTCGTCCAACGGCTCATTGAGCTTTGGTATTAACTTCCCCTTCTGATCTATATTCTATTAATCCCCGCTGTTTATGCGGGGTAATAAAAACAGCAAGCCGCCTCGTGTATAAGGCGGCTTGCTGTCGTTTTGTACAATAGTAAAGTGTTATTTTACGAGAATCTTTCCTGTGTGACCTGCAAGACGGTAAACGTATATTCCCTTGGGGAGTGCAGCGAGGTCATAAGAGCCTACGGCATCAACCATAGCGTTGATTACACGGTTGCCGGTGACTGTCCACACGTTAAGTTCAGAAACTGTTCCTACCGAGAAGTGGAGCGTGTTGTCAGAGAAAGATATCGAGTAGTTGTCGGGGGTCACATTTTCAACTCCGGCATGCTCTGTGTCAAACTGGATACGTACCTTAAACGAGTTGAATCCCTTGTCAAGCATTTCGATGTCGAGATACTGATGGAACACTGGAAGTTCCTCCTTACCCATAAAGCTGACATGGACCGGAACCACATTGCTCTGCTCGGTAATCGAACCGCTGCCGGTGAATATGTCTCCTGACTCACGGAGCACGTAGCACTGCTGTCCGAGCGGGCAGAACTGAATGTCTGTACCGTCGGAGATGAGATTGACAGTAATCGGGAACTGACCCTCAACGGTAATCTCCGTACCACCTTCCCAACGGAAGAGCGGCGCGCCCATTTTAAGCTCGAAATCATTCTTGTCGATAGTGATTGTTGAGCCGTCGGCAACATTGACACCGTCGGCTGTAACAGTCACGACAGCATGAGACGCAGCCGAGCCGAGGAGCAAAGCGATGATAGAAGTAATAGTTTTATTCATAAGCAGTTATTTGTTGTTTTAATTTTTTATTGTCTTTGTGTCAGCGTCGGGCGACGGCGACCGGTATCTCAGTCGCCTGAAGCACTCCGTTGCTGTTGTAGATAAACGCTACTACTAAAAGATTGTCACGCACCCAGACATCATCGCAGTCGATAGCATAGGCGCGATTGAGAAACACGTTGGACCTGATTTCTACCGGATCACCGTCAACGCCATTGACAGCAGCGCGGAAAACATGGTTGTGAACGTAGTCAATCACATCATTACCGTTGTCATACTGATAGGCTGAGATGCCGCTCTCAACGATCCACAGCTGAAGATTGCAATCGATGTCATTGTTGCTTTTGAGCGTAACGTCTATCGCAATCTGATTGTTCTCTATCTCAGCCGACAACTCGATATCGGCTGGAGCTTCTTTCTCAAGCTCGGCACGCACGGTCGACGCCCATGCCGCACGATCGATTGCGCCTGTGTTACGGTTTATCACTGCCGACGGCAGATTGGGCTTACCGGCGGCGTCATAATACACTTCGCCGGCATCGGTTGCCAGACCCTGTATGCCGCCGATATCGCCTTTAAGCGCGAGATTACCGGCATGAATGCTCACAGGAATAAATGAAGTGCCGTATTGCTCACGGAGCGACGCTACAATCTCGTGTCCCTCGGGACAGTTTGTGCACATCTGTCCGGTGAATTCCTCCATAAGGACTGCACGTCGAGGCTGTATTTCGTCCAATTCCAAATAGCGGTCATCGGCATCGATATTATCGCATGATACAAATGTCAATAACGCTACAGCGGGTAACAGATATTTTGAAATAATTGATTTCTTCATGTTCTTGTTTTTTTCAATAAGTTATAGATGATAAAGATCAGTTGATATCAGAATGTGTAATTATAGACAAGCTGAAAGCCGCGGCTTGCGGGGACGTAGCGGCACACACCGCCCGAACAGTTATATCCGGCACGTGTCCTTCCGTAGCCAATCATCAGGCGGTTGGCACGGTAGTTGGCTGTCACCGATGCCATGTAATAGTGTATATCGGTTTTGCCATTGTTCCACATGTCGCTCACCGAGAACATCAGATAGGGAAGCACTGACAGCTCGAGCAGTCCGTAGCTCCAGTCGCCTTTGTCCTGTTTTGTGGCGAGATACTGCACTTCGCCACGCAGCGTGACGCGGCGGCTGAATCGGTATTTCGCATCGACAACCGCAATGTGGGCATTGACCATGTCGCCGTGACCCTCGATGACTTTCTGATTGTAGCGCTGATACATGTACATCAGGTTAAGATTGAAATCAGCGGTCACTTTCTTCTCTACCTGAAGATTGATGTCCTGGTAATATAGGTCACCCATACCGAAGAAGCTTGTCTTTCCGCCATCAGTGCCATAAAGCGAGTTAAGAGGCGTGTCCTTGAGATCGACATCCTTCCGGTCGATGCCGCGTATGTAGCTGATATTGGCTTTCAGTTTTGTTCCGTATTTTCCTCCAAGCGCTGTCTTGCGCTTGAAGTTATAGCCGAACGAAGCCTGGAACGCCCACTCGCCCGGAGCCGCCTGAGTCGCATAGGGGTACATTGCGGCGAGACTGTAAGTGTGCTGATAGGCAAATGCCGGCATGTTGTTGATAAACGCCGATGTCAATGTCATCGAGCGCTGAGAGCGGAACGACATGTTTTCGCTTCGCTTAGCCTGGACTAAAGCGCTTAGACCCTTTTTTGAGTAAGATCCCGAGAGCATGAGGGCATCACCGTGACGGTAGGTGTAATTATTGTCAGCCGACGGGTCGGGACTTTTCCAGGCATATTCGCCCAAAATGCTCCATGCACCTCTGTTAAACTGGGTACGCAGGTCATAGGCGTTTACATTCTTGGGAAGGTTGAGTCGATAGTTGGTACCCGGCACCATTATATTTTCGTCGCTCTCGTGCTTGAACACATAAGAAGCGCCGACGGTCCATGTCACACCTTTGTCGCGTAACGATGACGAGTAGTTCTCAAGGCTGACCTCAGCATCGGCACCGGCAATTTTGGAGTGCATGCTCCAGTCCCAGAAGCGGCGCTGCACACCACCTAGAGCCGTGAAACGCACTCCGTTGATATTGTTGAGCCGTAAGCGGGCTCCGCGTATTGAGTTATCGATACCAAGTGAACGTTCCTCGTAGGTGCGCAGAATGAATCCGCTACCAAACTGGTCGTAAAAGTCACCGAGGGTAAGTTCCATGTTTTTGAATTTACCTTTGACATATATGTTTGGAACGCCCCAGCCCTTGAAATCAGGCTCAAATCCGGGCAGCGGATGCTGAAGATATTCAAACCGCAAGCCTCCGTCTACATATTTGCTGTAAACGGCAGCGTTGGCATAGGTATTGGTCAGAATCTTGCTTGAGTATTCCTCAGTACCGATTTTATAATCGTTTTCCGGAAACAGTATGTCACTCTGAACGCTTCCGTGAAATACCGCCTTATCCGGAGTCCCGTCATCGGGAGCTTGTGCCGATACTACAACCGGCATGGCGCTTGCCACGATTGCCGTGACGGTCAGTTTGCCTATCAGGTTCATTAGAAAAATTCCCGTTACTAAAAAACTAAGGTTCGTATAACCGCAACGCAGTTATTTCCACTGAATGTTACTGAGCGATCAGCTCGCGTATCTTGTCGATAATGTGCTGCTCGCTTCCCTCTGTGTAGCCGCTTCTTGAATCAGCGATATTACCGTTTCCGTCGATGATAAGCACATGAGGTATCATCTGGATGCCGAGCGCGCGGGTGAAGTCGCTGTTTGGGTCAAGTAAGATTTCGTATTCCCATCCTTCGCCGTCGACAAGAGGTTTTACCTTGTTAATGTTCTGAGCCTGATCAATAGAGATTGCTATCAGTTTCATGCCGGTCTCATCCTGCCAGTCGGGGTAAACCTCGCTAATTGCTTTCAACTCGCGGTTGCACGGTTTGCACCAGGTGGCGAAAAAGCTGATGACAAACGGCTTGCCGTCATTATTCAGACTTGCGGTATTGATAGTTTTGCCATCGAGAGTTTTAAGTTGTACCGACGGCAGCTGGGCTGTTGCAGACGAGACACAAAAAACTGCAACCAGCAGAAAAAATATACGAAACGATTTCATTGGTTGGTCAATTTATTAAATTAATGTAGACCACAAAGGTAATAAATTTATCTGAGATATATTTAAATGAAGTGAAAAAATAAAGTTTTTTAGGGATTTATTGATAATTTGTTATTACTTTTGCCGTTGATTTAAGAAACTGATTAAAATTTTAAACATAACAGGGCTTAAAAACAGCCTGTTTTTAAGTCGGGACTAAAAAGTCTCGGCATTTGTCGTGAACCAACTTACCTTAAAGATATTTACTTATTTACGGAATAAAATGAATATATTATCACGTACTTTATCATTTGCGGCATGCCTACTGTCATTCACAGCAGTGGCACAGTCAAACATTCCCGAAATACATCTGCCTTCCATAGGGGAGTCAATAATAATTGAACAGGTTTCGGACAACGGTAAATGGGGCGTTTCGGAGACCGGATCAAAAACTGACGGTACCATAGCTCCTGCCGGAGGGGTGCTGTTCAACCTCGATACATTTGAACAGATTGATATCTCACATCCATCAGGGCGTTCGGGTGTAAGCGATGTTACCGATGACGGTACAATTGTTTCCGGCGAGTGTAACGGTAAACCGGCCTATTGGCGATCCGGGTCGGGGTGGACCGAGTTGCCTGTTCCTGCCGGCTATGCACTGGGGCGCATCAATGCAATGACTCCCGACGGACATTATGGTGTGGGTTACGTGGCTCCCGGTGATAACATATTTGTCGCCTACCCTGTCTGTTATGATCTGACGAATAATACGGTATTGGAACTTCCAGGACTCCCCGTTCTTGACATGACCAATCAGGATCAGCATCAGAACTGTCTCTACGGCATATCTCCCGACGGTCGGTATTTGCTTGGCGAGTTGTCACAAAGCTACCTGATGCCTACCGCTCTATGCTGTTATATATACGATCGCCAGACGTCTACCTATAAAATTATAGGTTTCAACGAGAACTTTAAAGGTACCTGGCGACCGATTATCAACAATTGCTATTTTATCGATTCTCCAGCGATGAGTCCTAACGGAGAATGGATAACCGGGTATGCATATATGGTAGAACCGGTAGCAGGCAGCGAGTGGCCTAATGAATATCACGCGTCATTCCGTTACAACATTGTCGAGGACAAATTGGAAATATACAACAAGACCGGCGAGGGGGATATGATAGGATTCTCTATTCTAAATGACGGTACTGTGCTTACCGCAACTCCGGCGTCCCATCCTTATGCATCGGCTATGATGCGCTATGGAGACTATTTTATCAGTCTCGATCAGATTTTCAAACAGGTATACGGTATCGACATTGCCGCAAAAACCGGATTCGAGAATACGGGTAAACCTATTGCGGTTTCAGGCGACGGCAAGACTATCGTGATGCTCAGCGGTCCCCATGATTCTTATGTGCTGAAACTGAAGGAGACAATCAACGAGGCAGCCTCGCGTGTCGATCTTCTCGGAAGCTATACTGTCAATCCTTCTGCCGGTGCAGTGATTTCGCAATTACGCTCTTACTCGATTACATTTGAACGTGATATAGAAATAAACAGTCCTGCCGCAGCTACCTTTGCCGGCGGTGGTGACAGCTATACCTCACTTCAGACAGGTGGTCTGAGTGTTGATGGGAAAACACTTACAGTTCAGTTCCGTACGCGTAAACTAAAAGCCGATACCGATTATTCCTTAAGCCTTCCCGCCGGACTATTACGTATAAAGGGCGATCGCAATGTCACCTCTCCTGAGATCACCATTCCTTACAAAGGGCGTGACGATTCTCCTGTTAAGGTAGTAACGGCTTATCCCGCCGACGATGCCTCGGTAGCTGTTCTGGATGTTTCCACCAATCCTATTATCTTGACTTTTGATGCTGAACTGGCACTTGTTTCAGGAAGCGTAGCCAGTCTATACCGTGAGGATGAAGACACCCCATTCTGTACCCTCAACATCGAGTGTGGAGGAAAGATGGTTGCCATTTACCCCCTCTCTCACCAGAATCTCTTTAGCGGTACTGATTACCGTGTCGTAATTCCTGCCGGTGTGGTGACCGATCTGTCGGGCGGTTGCGCTAACGAGGAAATCACATTGCATTATCACGGAAGTTATGTGCGCGAGGTGTCAGCCGATGACCGCTTCCTTTTCAGCAGTGATTGTGGCAACAATGATAGTTTCCTTTTCTATGAGGGTGACCACAAGACTCCAGCTTCGGTTGTTGCCGGATGGGGTTTCACTACCGATAACAGTCCCTGGTACATTGTGCGTTCTTCTGTCGAGACAACCGACATGGCTATGGCGTCTCACTCGATGTATAATCCGGCAGGACAGTCTGATGACTGGATGGTGCTGCCTCAGCTCTTTATTCCTGATGCTGACTGTTATCTGACATTTGACGCTCAAAGCTATCTTAAAAAATGCAATGACCACCTGAAAATATATGTTTACGAAAACAGTAATGTTTACAACACGCTTAATGCTGAGATCATAACCGATATTCGCGCTTGTGGCGAACTCGTGTTTGACGAGCAGTTGTCGCCAGGCTCATCTGAAGAAGATCTCGAGAATGACTGGCAGAAGTATGTAGTGCGTTTAGACAAGTATGCCGGCAAGGATATATATATCGCTTTTGTAAACGACAATAATGATCAGAGTGCAGTATTTGTCGACAACGTTCAGGTTATTCATGATCTCCGCTATCTGACAACATTTGAGAATAGTTCACGTGTTGTAAATCAGAGTGAAATAGTCATAAAGGGTAATATCACTATCACAACGGATATTGAAACTTACAGTTCAATCACACTGGTGCTCCGTGACGCTGACAACACCGAGATCGACCGGATAAGCGAGAATGATATCGAGCTTAAAAAGGGCGATGTCTACCTCTTTGAGTTTGATACACCCCTTCCTCTCAATCCCGGAGTGTCCAACCGTCTATATGTCGAAATAATACTCGGCGACCACACTGCTGTTGTTACCGGCGAAGTCAAGAATCTTGCCTTTGAGCCCTATAAGCGCATTGTGCTTGAGGAGTATGCCGGCAGCGAGTGTTCCAACTGTCCTCAGGGTATTGTGGCGATTGATAACATAAAGACACTTTATCCCGGACAGCTGATTCCTATAACCCTGCGCACTTACCAGGGAGATCGTCTCGGCACAGGCATGTCGGCTTACTCGCAGTTCCTCGGAATGGAGCAGGTGGGAGCACCATCGGCACGTATCAACCGAGGCGACATCCTATTCCCGATGATAAGTGTTTCTGGCGACTATCGCTTCTCCGGTGTCGGTATCGTTAATGAACTTACCGGTAAAGACGAGCGCCTGTGGCTTGACTGTTTCCGCGAAGAAATATCTCAGCCTGCCGAGTCGGAGATTAATTTCACTACCTCTTATGATGAGTCGACTAAAAAAGTCAATGTCGAATGCACCGTGCGCAGCGCTCTCAATATGACCGACGCCAATATGAATATATTTGCAGTAATTATAGAAAACGGTCTTGAGACATATCAGTCCAATGGATTCTCAAGCATCGATGATTCCGACTTCGGAGATTGGGGCAAAAACGGCAAGTACGGTACATCGTTTGTATATCCCGTGATGGCTAACGACGTAGCTCGTGCTACATTCGGTACTACGTTTAACGGCACCGGCGGTATGTTGCCATCAACTCTCGAAAGTGGCAAATCTTACACGGCAGCTTTCTCAATCGACCTCCCTTCTACTGTTGAGAATCCTGATAATTGCGAAGTCGCAGTCATGCTTATAAATTCGGTCAAAGGGAATGTCCTCAACGCCAACATCGCTCCGATACGTAACGGTGACACCAACCTTGGTGTTGACAACGTGATCGGTGACGACGGAAACATCCATATCGCCTTGGTAGGCGGATCGGTATGCATCAACGCTGATTCAGAAATTTCCGCCGACGTCTATACCCTTACCGGCGCACGTATTGCGACCGTTAAAGGCAACGGATTGGTAGAGATACCTCTTGGCGGCTACAACGGTGTAGTAATTGTGAAAGCGGTTGCTGCCGGCGGAGCGCCCGTCGTAAAGAAATTGATTGTGAAATAACAAGTAACCGTAAGGCAGTCAATATCTACGGGAATGTCGTGTAAAAAACGACATTCCCGTAGATAATTAAATACGAAGTAAACAATAATTTATATTTATTCATACCATTAAATTTTAAGCAATGAGAAAAGTTTTTACATCATGCGCAAGACACTTATCCGCGTTTTTGATGCTGATTGCTATGGTCTGTATTGCTACCGGTAGCGCCGGAGCAGTAGAACCAATCAATCTCGGCGAGCTGGAGATAGGTAAAACCTATACTGTTCCCGGCAGAATGGCTGATGTGATAGCCACACTTACAGCACCGGCAACCGGTACTCTCACTGTCAACAGCGGCGGAATGCGTATTTACAGCGATCCAGAGCACCAAAATGAGCTGAATGCGAATTGGTCAGATTACTACACCAATGGAGGAATCTACTCTCTTGAAATTAGTGAGGGGGCAACCTATTATTTCTACAAAAGCGCAGTGAATGCATGGACTACAGATCAGGAAATGACGCTTTACATGGATGGATACTCAGGAGAATTACCGCTTGAATTTCTCACTGTGTCACCTGCGCCCGGTGAGGTTTATGCACTGACCGGTGAGACTCCGTTTATCCGGGCTAATCAGCCTGTGACTGCTGATGCTACGGCGCGTCTTATATATGCAGGCACTTCTGCTGAAGGAATTTCTATTCCCAATGCGGTTCGTATTATTGATACTTATGTTTACATAGATATCAAATCAATGCTCAAGTCAGAAATTCAGAGCGGTAATCTCAACCACGGTGATGAAATAAAGATCGGTGTTAAAGATATCAAGACTAAAAACGGTAATCTTCATCCCGATGCTACTGCTGACGGATGGTACTATATCACCTATAAGTGTGGTTCTATTCCTGTCAATTGTCTTACACAGAAGATTCCTGCTACGTTCAAATCCTATTGGGTCGAAGGCGATCCGGACGGTGTCATTGAATTGACATTTGACGCTGAACTCGGAATGAGCGAAGGGACGCTCCTGATGCTTGGCTACGGAGACAAAGGTGGAGGAAGTAAAGCCGCTGAGGGCGGAACATATTATTACGAGCCGATATCGGCTACTGTAAACGGCAATAAAATCAGCTTCGATCTTACCGGAAAAGTTCGTACTCCCATCTCTATGCTTCCCCTTTTCGGAACAACTTATCCCACGATGGCAGTGGATATATTCGGCGTTGTTGACCAATATGGCAACCCAGTGGCAAGCGAAGGGCACGGCACTGTGGGCTCCTATTCTTATGTTTTGCCTTATGAGTATATTGAACGTGCCAATATTGCATCGGAATTTATCCCCTCTAACGGTAGTTCGCTTAAGGGAGTCAATGAGATAGAAGTATGGATCAGTAATATTAATAGTTTCAGTTTTACCGGATTTGATTTTTCTTACAACGAAAACAAGACTCCATTTACCGTAAATGTTCCCAAAGAGAATGCAAGAGTGGAAATTGATGGTAATGACGCGACATATCTTGTCGATGTCCCTGCTTCTGTAAAGGACAAGAGTGGAGTGACCGTTACACTCTCGGGTCTTAAGACAAAGGACGGTTTTGACCACTCCAACGATGTTCGTGCCGTTTATGACGCTTTTGTACTCACTTATGTTGATCCAGCTAACGGAGCAGAGATGGCTCAACTCACCGAAGGAACTGTCATTACAGTGCGTTCAAATTATAGCGACACTTATCCCGAAATGTATATGGAGTATGATATCAAGGATCTTGATGCAGCTGATCCCAACGAGGCTATCATTAAGTCTCAATCATGGCTTAACCGCTTGGATGACGGCAGCTACGTTGCTGAGGTATATGGCAACTATAAGATGATCCTCGGTCACCGTTATCAAGTCAATTTTACCGCTTGGGCAACAGAAATGGATAGGAATTACATGTATGAACCTATCGGTGAAGCAAGTGTTATATGGAACGGTTTGACTCCTCCTTTCCGTTTCAGTGACATTCTTCTCGAGAGTATAACTCCACAGCCTTCTGAAAACCTCGTGCTGACGAAAAATGACCGTAACTTTGTCCTTAAGTTCAACGGTCTTGTACGTCTTGATCAGGAGACAACATTTGTCAACACCGGCATGGGCTCTAGCATGCCCTTTGCGGCTATCGTTCCTGAGGAACCGGTCGAAGACTCAGGTTACACTTATGCCAATACATGGACTCTGTCGCTGTCCGAGTCATTTATGAACAGTCTTAAATCTCAGCTGACTCTCTCTGTCAAGGCTTACGATATGGACGGACTGCTTGTAGAGGGTAATGACGGCTATGAGGATCAATCATATTTCTGTTTCATTTATAATACCGAAGGACAGTTCCATGACTTTGAGGTATTTCTGATGAATGAATATTATGAACCAGTTGAAGTCCCTGATAAACTCAGTTCAGTTTATGTATTTTGCGAGGATGGCATCGATATATCTTATCAATATGCCCTTGACGCGTGCGTTCTTGTAGATAAATTCGGTGTTGAGGTGGCACATGTCGAGAGTGTCATCAAGGAAGAATATTACGAAGGTTCAAGCCAGCTTAATACAATGCTTGGACTCGTCCTCAACCAGACTATCACCGAGGGCGGTAGTTATATGATGTATTTTCCCGCAAATTATTTTGCAATAGGCAGTGAGTTTGATGCTTACCTGTCGGTAGCGAAACGATTCCCCATCGAGGTCGGCGGTGTGCTTACTACCACTATCTCGCCCAACCCCGGTAATGTAAAGGAACTGTCGACATTTGACATCAATTTCTCGATTCCCGTTATGGAGACCGAAATGACAGGCAATCCCTATCTTGCTCTTCCGGATGGCAGTACAATTGAGATTACCGACATTGATCTTCACCTTCCCGTGGGTGAACTGTGGACGAGCCTGATGACTCTTACTCTCCCCGAGTCAATTACTGAGTTTGGAGAGTACAGCCTGGTTATCCCGGCACAGTATTTCTATGTTAAGGGTACTAATCTCTACTCTGAGGAGTTTGTTTACAACTACAGAGTGACCGATGAGGCTCCTGCAGCAAATATAACCATTAATCCTGTTCCCGGCGAGATTGAAAGTCTCAGTGTCATCGAGATTACATTTGACGATTATTCAGAAGTCGGTGTTAACAGCGGAGTTCCTACCCTCTCGATCGACGGAGGGGATCCTGTACGTCTTAATGACGTGGAACTTGACTGGGACATCTGGAACAAATGTATGCTTAATCTTGGACAGACATATACAGCGGCAGGTACCTATGTGATAACATTCCCTGCCGGGTATTTCCTGCTCGGTGAAGACGGAGACCTGTCGGACGAGTTGAGTTTAACCTATACGATTGTTGCCGGAGACATTCCGCAACCAGATGACGTGATTGTCTTTAACCCTGCCGAGGGTGATGTCGAGGAACTCTCAAGCATCACAATCAAGTATGTAAACGAAGAGGAGATTGGTATCGGTGCAGGAAAGGCTACCCTCTCGATAGATGGTGGTGAAGATATGTATCTACCTGACCTCACATTTGACTTTGATGCAGATCTTAACGAACTCATCCAGCCCCTCGGAGAAACCTATACCGCCGACGGAACTTACGTAATCACTTTCCCCGCCGGATATTTCCTCCTTGGAAGCAACGGACGTAATTCAGCAGAAGTTACAGTAACCTATACTATCTTCCATGGATCAGTGAGCATTGTGACTGCCGATGCCAACGGTATCTATCATGTATTTGCAATCAATGGTGTAAAGGTGCTTGAGACAGAAAACATCTCTGATGTCAAGTCGCTTGCTCCCGGTATTTATATAATCAACGGCGTGAAAATCGTGGTTAAATAACCGGGAGTCTAATCTTTGAACCGATAATCCAGGCGGGTGCCCGTTTTTAAATGACGCGGCACCCGCTTTTTTCTGTGTGACAGCGAAATGGTGAAAGTTATTTGGATAATTATATGATTTTACGTAATTTTGTAACTAATAATCTTTAAGCAGATGCCTTACTTTAGTTAAAGTATCATGTAAAAGCTGACTAAAAACAACTGATATGTTTCTAAGAAATATCCTAACAGCTGTAATAGCAATTGTTTCGGCAATGGCAGTTTCAGGAGAAACGTTCCGTATAACATCATCGACACCTGTTAACGGCACATCTCTTGATGCTCTTTCGAGTGGCGATGTCATTTCGATAAAGACCAATCTCAGCAGCGACTATCCTGAGATGTACATTATGTATGAGGTCAGGGACCTGAATGATTTATCCATAATAAAATCCTCCACATGGCTTAATCGTCAGAGCAACGGTAGCTACTCGGCTTCGGTCTATGGTAATTACAAGCTTTTAGACGGTCACACCTACTCCATCTATTTCACGGCATGGGCGACTGAAATGGATAAAAACTACCGGCAACCATCGCTTGGTAATGACAGCATTCTGATTTACGGTACAGCACCGGCGTTCAGGTTCAGCTCTGTAAAACTTGTCTCGTTCACCCCTGAGCTGTCTGACAACGAAATGCTAATTTCGACCGATACCACTTTCACCGCTGTTTTTGACGGTCGTGTGACAGTAGATCGTGCCAATACTTTTATAAATCTCGGTCGCGGCTCACATGCCAATTTTAAATCAATTACTCCGGTCGCTCCGGTCGAGATTGACGGAGTGACTTATTCCGATGAATGGATATTCCGTACAACATCTGATTTTCTCAGAAACCTGAAAGGCGAACTGACTCTATCGATAAAAGTCTATGACACCAAAGGTCTCCTTGTCTGCGGTAACATGGGTATTGAAGAAGGATCCTATTTCTGTTTTATATACCGTACTGAAAGTCAGTATGCCGACTTTTCGATTACCATACCCGGTGGTCAGGAAGAGTCAGTAAGTACGTTTGTACTCCAGAGTGACGAGGGCATTGAATATTCTTACCTTTATGTTCCAGCCAAAGCGATCGTGATGGACTGCTACGGCAATGAAGTTGCTCATGTCACGACAATCAATGGCGAAGGAATGACAGTTCGCAAAAACAAGAAACTGACTCTGATTCTCGACCGTGCTGTCTCGGCTCCCGGTCGTTATCTGCTTTATCTGCCGCATGGAATGTTTACTATCGGCTCTGAGTTGACTGCCTACGGTTCGATGGAACGGCTTTACTCTTTTTCGGTGGGTGGTGTAACCCCTGTAACGTTCACGCCGGCTGAAGGTAAAACGGCAAGTCTCAGTGACATAGTGGTATCTTTCCCCGGTCAGAGTGTCGTTGCTGCGGGCGCGGGAACGGCTGTAATGACTATTGATAACGGAGCTCCGATTATGCTGCCTCCCTTGTCGACAGATTATGATGGCGATCAGTCAGAGATCGTACAGCCACTCGGAACTCTTTACGACAATTCAGGCACCTATCTCGTGCGTTTCCCTGCCGGATACTTTCTTCTTGGTGTCGACCGCAAAGAGTCAGAGGAGATAATCGTAGTCTATACCATACGTACCGACTTTTGCGGCGTTGAGGATGTAGCGGTCGGCGGTCATGTTCAGCCGGCAGGCATCTATACTCTGGGAGGAGTCAAAATAGCACCGGCATCTGATACTGATAGTTTCGGCAAGCTCTCTCCCGGCGTATATATCGTCGATGGTAAGAAAGTCGTAATAGGCAGAAAGTGACACTGATTTTGAAAAATAAATATCATTTATAGGCAAAATGTTTAAAAAACTGATTTTCACTGCTATAACGGGTTTGCTTACATTTGTTCCCGCGATAGCTCAGATGCTGAATCCTGTTACATGGTCGTCAAGCATCGAGATGACCGGTGACGACACCGGAAACATTGTGTTCAAAGCTACGATAGAGGATGGGTGGCACATGTATTCTCTTGATGTCGATCCATCAGTCGGTCCCTCCCCTCTTGCTATTTCCTATCCGGTTATCGAAGGAGCGAAGCTCGACGGAACGCTCAGGGCTGATCGTGATCCTCATCGTGAATTTGACAGTATGTTTGATGCCGAACTCAGCTGGTGGACCGATGCTGTGACACTTGTACAGCCATTCAAGGCTGTAGCTCCCAAGTTTACTATCGAACCGGTTATTGCCTACTCGGCTTGTAATGACATGAACTGTATTCCCCCATCCAAGGAATCGTTCACGCTCACCGGCACGGCTAAGGGTAAGTTCTCGGCTGAACCTCCCGTAGAGGTTGCCGAACCGGATGTTCCCGCCGAGACACCTGAAACAGAAACCGCCGATGCTCCGGCTGAAAATACATCCGACGCAGCCGTCAGCGACATAGATGCTGACCTGTGGGCGCCCGTACAAGCCGATAGCGACGATTCTGACGCGACATCGGGGTCTCTGTGGTACATCTTCTTTACTTGCTTTTTAGGCGGCTTTGTGGCGCTTCTGACGCCCTGTGTGTGGCCTATGATACCGATGACTGTCAGCTTCTTCCTCAAGAAGGGTAAACGCACGACAAAGTCGGTTGTCGACGCTTGCATCTATGGTGTCTCGATTATTGTAATATATCTTGCACTCGGACTCATAATCACGGCACTGTTTGGAGCAAGTTCGCTAAATGCTCTTTCTACAAGTGCGGTGTGCAATATTATCTTCTTCCTGTTACTTGTAATTTTTGCAATTTCGTTCTTCGGAGCGTTTGACATCAAACTACCCTCTTCGTGGAGCAACAAGATGGATAACACTGCCGAACGTACGACAGGTCTGTTGAGCATATTCTTTATGGCATTCACGCTGACTCTGGTATCGTTCTCATGCACCGGTCCTATAATCGGTACTTTGCTCGTCGAGGCGGCAAGTACCGGCGATAAGATGGGTCCTGCCATAGGAATGTTTGGATTCTCTCTCGCACTTGCTATACCGTTCTGTCTGTTTGCCATATTCCCCTCTCTGTTGCAGAGCACTCCCAAGTCAGGCAGCTGGATGAACACCGTAAAGGTTGTGCTTGGTTTTATCGAGCTTGCCTTGTCGCTCAAGTTCCTGTCGGTAGCCGATCTCGCCTACGGATGGCATATCCTCGACCGCGAAGTGTTTATTGTGTTGTGGGTTATCATTTTTGTATTGCTCGGTCTGTATCTTCTCGGACAGTTCAATTTCAGCCATTATGGTAAGGCTGACAGCAGTGTCGGTGTTTTCCGGTTCTTCATGGCTATGTGCTCGCTGTCGTTTGCAGTTTACCTCGTCCCCGGTCTCTGGGGTGCGCCGCTTAAGGGTGTCAGTGCGTTTGTTCCACCGTTGTTTACCCAGGATTTCAATCTCTATAACCGAAATTTTGTAGAGTATGATGACTATGACGAGGGCATGAAAGTCGCTGCCGCCGAGAACAAACCGGTACTTGTCGATTTCTCGGGCTACGGATGTGTCAATTGCCGCAAGATGGAAGGTGCGGTCCTTGACAATGATGCCGTGTTTGAGATGATTCAGGACAATTTCGTGGTCATCAAGCTTATGGTTGACGAGAAAAAGGCTCTGCCCCACCCTGTTACTGTAGAAGAGTATGGTAAGAAAATCATCCTTGAAACTTATGGCGACCGCTGGAGCTACCTGCAGCGATATAAATTCAATGCTAACGCTCAGCCTTACTACGTTATACTCAACGACCGAGGCGAACTTATTTCGGGTCCTGTATCATACGATGAGAATATTCCTAAGTTTGTGGAGTTTCTGCAGAAAGGTATCCGCAATTACAATCGCTGACGCCGTCCCTCATTTCATCATACAATAAAACGACATGAGCGACATCCGTTTTTACCGGACGCCGCTCATGTCGTTTTATACAGTGAGACAGGCTCTAATACTGTTTCTCGGGATGTTTGCGGTAATATTCTTCAAGAATATTATGGATATTGAAGTAGTATCCCGTTGTCTTACCTCCTGCCGTCTTGACCTGTATATAGTCGTAATACGGCTCGATAAACTGCTGCTTCTCGGCAACATCGTTGCGGAAGTTTATCAGGTTGTATTCGTGACTGGGGTTGATGATGTACCAGGCGTTTTCCTCGTCGAGTCCCGTTCCTGTTGAGATAATAGCCTCAAGCAGGTGGTTCAGACGGTACTGCCAGATACGTGCCAGATTGATTTTTCCTTTTTCACGCAGGGCATATATCAAAAAGTTTATCTGACTGAGGTCAAACGGTGTGTCCTGGAGTGATTTCTGAGCATACGTGATGATGGTGTCAAGCTCGGCGCGTGTATGCTTCTCCTTGTAGGTCAACGGCTCGATTTTCTTGGCATATTCGCTGTGACGGTAGGGGTCATAATCCTCCTGAAACACATATCCCAGATACAGGTGTCGGTATTCATCGGTCGTCATGATGGTCTCGTTGGCTTCGTAGCGCTTGATCAGCTCAGGATAATAATAGCCTGATGACGGGTCATTGACGGCATGCTTGATTTTCTCCATATCGGGGCGTATGACAGTCATTTTCTTATCGGTTGGCGCCGATACGGCGACAGCGGCTGTCATAGCGACCGTAAACAGGCATATAAGAAGTTTTTTCATTGCTCGGTGGATACGTTTTTAATGTGATTAGTTATTGAATTAGCGTCCCGGCATCCTGATGTGCGGTTATAAGCAGTGAGAGTGCAACGCCGATGATGTAGAATGTAACTATGGCAGGGAGACCGTCGCCACTCAGACGTCGTAGAATAGGGGTGCCGTCAGTGCGTCCGACAGGAGTCCGCGAATAGGCTGCTACGCCCAATATGGCTCCCACACAGGACCCGACAAGTATCATTGAAGGCGAGATGACAAGCCCCAGGACAGTACCGGCGAGCGCGCCTCCTGCCGTGTAGCCGTTAGCTCCATAGTTGCAACTGTGTTGTCGCTGATTACCGAGCGATGCGATCATGAGGACGAGTAGGGTAGCAATTCCGAGAAATGTAAGCTGATTTGCTCCGATAGAGATATATCCGCTCCATTTCATGAGCATAAGACCTACGTAAGCTATCACTGACGACGGCACGATAGGGCGGAAAGCCACTACTGTGGCTCCGCACATGAAAAGAATGCCGATGACTAATAACGTGGTACTCATATTGCTTGCTGGCGATTAATGCCGGTTATGATATGCCGACATTCAACATACAAATGTACGGATTTATCGGTAACATGGTTTTACCGATAAAGATTTTTTAGATGTATTTAGAAATTATAGCATTTTGGGGTAGGGTGGATCGACGAGCATCCACATCGCGGCATGAGTGAGCAGCATGATTACAAGGAGCACCCAAGTCAGTGCCGATCGTCGTCCGTAGCAATACCATGCCAGCCATCCCGAGGCAAGGACATAGAACGGATATAACCATAAGAAAGTGTCGACCGTAGATGAAGGAGCGATTGTTGACCGCGACAGTAGCAGCGGGAATGCAAGCCCCGGAAGCATTACGATGATGATCAGCAGCATGATGCCGATCGGTACACGTCGTCTGTTCATGACTTGGAACCTTTCCTGTTTTTGCGGTCAGCCTCTTTCTGCGCGAGATAGAATGTCACGGTCTCCTTGATGCCCTTACGCAACGGGAAACGCGGCGTGAAGTTGAAATCGCGTTGTGCGTCAGAGATATCACACGTCCAGTTACGCTGTTTCATTATCTTAAACTTGTCGCGGTTGAGAGTTGACGGTTTACCGCGCAATGCTCCGAGTTTCTCGGCTACCGCTGAAGCAATATACACAATCCACATGGGCAATCGCATCGGGATGACAAATCGTCCTCCGAGCTCTTCGGAGACTATGCGCCGAAACTCTTTCTGCGAGTATGCGCGGTCCTCCGAGATAATATATCGCTTGCAGGCGGTCGCGGGCGACACTATCGCATCAAACATGGCGTTGACAAGATCCTCGACATAGATAAATGTCAGCATCTGCTTACGAAAACCCACACCGAAGTCAAAGTGTGAATCGATGCTCTGTATCATCATCAGATAATCCTTTTCATGAGGTCCGTAGACACCCGTCGCGCGGAAGATGATGTAGGGGATTCCGCTCAGGGTCTCGAGATATTGCTCTGCCTTGATTTTAGATAGTCCGTAGCGTGTGTTAGGTGCCGGGATAGTGTCATTGGTAAGGGGAGTGTAGTGTTTTTCATCGCCGGGTCCGAGGGCGCTGAGGCTGCTCATATACAGAAATCGTTCAGGAACGCGTTGCGTGACCTTCAGAGCCTCGACAAACGTACGGAGATACTGGAAGTTGATGCGGTTGAAATCGCGGAAATTAGCGCACTTTGTGGCGCCCAGATTGTAGATTATGTAATCCCAGCGTTCGCCTTCGGGCAACGCACCTGCAAGAACTGACTCTACATTGTCGGGGTCATCGTAGTCAAATGTCAGCACGTGGAGACGCTCGTCGTCGAGATAGCGGCGCGATGTCGACTCTCTGACGGCTACCCAGGTGTCGTAACCGCGTCTGAGACTTTCTCCTGCTATGAAACCTCCGATGAAGCCTCCGGCTCCTACAACCAGTACTTTTTTGTTTCCCATGATGTTATGATAGTTTGAATGTGATTGCTATTTCAATGTGCATTCCTTCCGGCAACTTCATCGATGGCTCGTTGATAGCTGTTCATGATGCCCTCAGCCATGGCGGCGTCACTGAAACGCGAAACATACTCGCGTCCTTCAGTCACAATGCGGTCACGGTACGAGCTGTCGCTGATTATGTGGCGGGCAGCGTCTATAAATGCGTCAGTGTCATCGGGAGATATCGCCGGCATAGACGGTCCGGCGGCTTCCTCAAGGCATGAGCCGGTGGCTATAATCACCGGTGTGCCTGAATTGATCGACTCGATAATCGGGATGCCGAACCCTTCGTAACGAGAGGGATAGCTTGATAGGACCGCACCGGCGTACAGCGCCGGCAGGTCGCTGAAGTCAGCATGTTCAATCACCTTAAGACGTTCTGTCAGACCAAGACGTCGAGCCTCTTCAATGATTTCGTCAAGATAATTGTTATTATGCCCCACAAGCACGAGTCCGATATCTTCAGGTAGCCCTCTGAGGGCACGTAGCGCAATGATCTGATTCTTGCGGCGCTCGATAGTGCCTACTCCTATGATGTATTCGCCATTGATTCCATAGTGGTTCTTGACGGCGTCAATCATGCCTGCCGGTATAGGTCGCCCGAACTGGGCGTCGCAGCCTTGATATATAATGTCGATTTTTGCGGGATCGATGTCGTAGAAATGCTGTAACTCGCGTGCCGTGCACTCGCTTATGGCTATCACTCGCGTTGCACGTCGCGCCGCACTGCGGAATTTGACGTCATAGATTAACCTGTCAATAGGTTTGTAATACTCAGGATAGCGTCGGAATATGACATCGTGGATAGTTACTACCGTTGGGATTCCGAGGCGCTCGATCCCTGCAGGCAGTTCGTTACTAAGCCCGTGAAACAACTGCACACCGTCACGCCGCAACTGACGAGTCATGCCGCTGACCCGCCACGCTGAAGGGAACAGGCGTCCCGTGGTCGTGTCGGGGGTGACAAGCGTCACGTTATCAAGCTTCATGAGTGGTTCGAAGCGGTCGATTGAACGATCGGTAGGAGCGTAGAGACGGTAGTCGTTGTAAGGATAATGGTGTGACAGCACCTCTACCGCCAACCGGCTGTAATTGCCGAGTCCGGTAGAGTTGCGCACCGCTCTTTTTCCATCAAATCCTACATTAAGCCGCAAATCGTCATTCATTCTCATTCGTTTAAGTGAGAATCAAAGTGAGGAAATGGAGTAGGGGAGATTAATACTGCTCGTTCTGATTGGGGAAATCTCCCGATTTAACATCGTCGATATAGTGACCGACAGCCTCATTGATGATGGTTGACAGGTCAGCGTAACGACGCAGGAACTTGGGTGAGAAGCCTTTGTTGATACCGAGCATGTCGTGCATCACAAGTACCTGACCGTCGCATCCGTTGCCGGCTCCGATACCTATGACTGGGATTGAAACAGCTTCCGACACTTTGCGGGCAAGATCGGCGGGAATTTTTTCAAGTACCAGACCGAAACAACCTATTTCATCAAGCATCTTGGCATCGTCAATGAGTTTCTGTGCCTCTGCTTCCTCTTTGGCTCGGACGGCGTACGTGCCAAATTTGTTGATCGACTGAGGCGTAAGACCCAGGTGTCCCATGACAGGAATACCTGCGCAGAGTATGCGTTCTATCGACTCTCTGATTTCAGAGCCACCCTCGATTTTTACAGCCTCGGCATGACTCTCTTTCATGATGCGGATTGCCGACGCAAGAGCCTCTTTGGAGTTACCCTGATAAGTGCCGAAAGGCATGTCACAGACAACCAGCGCGCGCTTGACACCCTTTACCACACTTTTGGCGTGATAAATCATCTGATCGAGAGTCATAGGGAGAGTAGTCATGTTTCCCGCCATTACATTTGATGCCGAGTCTCCTACCAGAATAACGTCCATCCCGGCTTCGTCTATGAGTTTAGCCATTGAGTAGTCATAGGCTGTGAGCATCGCTATCTTTTCACCGCGGCGTTTCATCTCGCTGAGACGCAGTGTCGTTACTTTACGTTGATTATCAGTTGTGTTAGTTGACATAGTTGAATATATGTATGGTTTTGTGCTGCAAAGTTACTAAAAAATAGAAAATTGGGCTTAAAAAGATTTGGAATATCTTGAAAAATCGATTAACTTTGCGTCGTAAAATTACATCCATGGGGTATTAGCTCATCTGGCTAGAGCGCGACACTGGCAGTGTCGAGGTGAG
>CAYTWG010000024.1:0-32921 GCA_964442005.1 uncultured Bacteroides sp.
AACGGGTAACATGGAGCTTCAGCTTGACCGTAAGTTGTCCAACAAACGTATCTTCCCGGCTGTCGACATCATGGCGTCGAGCACGCGCCGCGACGACCTGTTGCTTCGCACCGAAACGCTTAACCGCATGTGGATTCTCCGCCGCTTCCTGTCTGACCGTAACTCAATCGAGGCAATGGAGTTTATCAAGGATCGCATGGAGCGTACGTCGGATAATGACGAACTTCTCCGCACGATGGGCGACTGACACTCTGTCTGCAGCTTAAGCACACGTTACAACAATAAAAACGATGACCCGCTTGCCGGATTTCCGACAGGCGGGTCATCGTTTTGAACATCATGCCGTTAACAATTGTTATAAAGGCATGAAAGATCATGAAATCGATATACGCATAGCCGGCATCCGCGAGTTACCGTCGCTTAACAGTTTCTCGCGTCTTGAATTGATGCGGCACTCGGGAGGTGACATACTCGTCTCGCTTAATTCTCATATAGTTCCATCACCGACAGACCCGCGCCGCATAAGTCTTGTGCTCGGCGTGAAGTATCGCAGGGAGCGCGGTATGATAATACGCACACTGTTGCATTATCATATAGAAGTGACGTTTGAAATCGACCGTCCGGAGGAACATATTGAGGTTGACGGTAGCTCGGTGGCAGTGACACCGAGACTGATGGCAGTAATGTATAGCATCGCAGTCGGTGCCATCAGGGGGATGCTTGCGCAACGTACCGCCCATACCGTGCTTGCCGATTATCCGCTACCGGTAATCAATGTTTCTGACATAGTCAGCCGTATGATGTACGGCGAATCATCGTCGACCGGTACAGTCATTCCGCTCTCGGAACTCGCATATCACTGACCGGCGTCATTGCGGCGAAGATAAATTTTGAATTATAGGTTTTTAGTCGTATCTTTGTAACTGTAATCAATCGTAAAGATTGTGTAAGCTTTTGCGACAATTTAAAACAAAATCTATAATTCAATTTATGAAAAAAACAGCTGTAATGACTGCAGCGGCAGTGATGGGAATCGCTTCCGTTACTTTCACTTCGTGTGGCACCAAGGAAGAGCGTGCCAATCCGTTTATCGAGAGATATGCCGATGTCTACGGAATACCTCCTTTTGAGGAAATCCTCGTGACCGACTACCTGCCGGCATTCGAGGCAGGAATCGCGCAGGCAAATGCCGATATCGACTCGATAGTCTCTAACCCCGAAACCCCGACATTTGACAACACAATTCTCGCCATGGATAAAGCCGGGGAGCTTCTTGAACGAGTGTCGATGGTGTTCTTCGCACTGTCAGAGAGCGACTCATCGCCTGAGATGATAGAGGTAGCGGAAAAAGCTGAGCCGATGGTTACGGAATATCAGAACAATATGCTGATGAACGACGGGCTTTTCAACCGAGTGAAATATCTTTACGATAATATCGACTCTGTTGACTACACGGTAGCTCAGCGCCGTGCTATCGAGAACACTTACAAGCAGTTTGCGCGTAACGGCGCACTTCTCTCTCCCGAACAGAAAGAGGAACTTAAAAAACTTAACCTCACGCTGTCAGAGCTTTATCTGAAATTCAATAAGAATCTTCTTAATGCCACCAACGACTTTGAGATCGTAGTGACTGACTCTACAATGCTCAGCGGACTTCCTGAATCGACTATAGCTGTCGCAGCTGAGGAAGCTGCTGCGCGTGGCAAAGAAGGATGGGTGTTCACGCTCCACGCACCGAGCCGTCTGCCGGTACTTCAGTATGCCGACAATCGTGATCTGCGTCAGCAGATGTATCGTGGATATACATCGCTTGCATCATCGGGCGAGTATAACAATCACCCGGTTATCAACGAGATACTCAAGACACGTTCAAAGAAAGCACAACTTCTCGGCTTCAAGGATTTTGCCGCATATTGTACCGACGCCGTGATGGCAAAGACCCCCGAGGCTGCCGAGGCGTTGCTGATGCAGGTCTGGAAACCGACCGTGAAACGTGTTAACGAAGAGGTTGCCGAGATGCAGGCTATTGTAGACAGCGAGGGCGGCGATTTCAAAATCGAGCCCTGGGACTACTATTACTATTCCGAGAAGGTGCGCAAGCAGAAATATGATCTTGATGAAAATGCTATCCGTCCCTATTTTGCGGTAGACAGTGTGCTCAACGGTATTTTCACTATGGCTGACCGTCTGTACGGTATCTCTTTTGAGGAAATGCCTGACGCTCCCAAGTATAATCCCGAGGTAAAAGTTTATGATGTAAAGGATAGCGAAGGTAATCATCTTGCCGTGTTCATGACCGACTACTATCCCCGTGCATCGAAGCGCCAGGGCGCGTGGATGAGCGTGTTTAAGGAAGCCTACACCGATGAGGACGGTACCGAAGTGCGTCCTATCGTTTACAACGTAGGTAACTTTACCAAACCGACTGCCGACACTCCGTCGCTTCTCACTTTCGACGAGGTGCACACGATGTTCCATGAATTTGGTCACGGTCTGCACGGTATGCTGACCCGCGCCAAATATAAATCACAAGCCGGAACCAACGTTGACCGCGACTTTGTCGAGCTTCCCTCTCAGATTCACGAGCACTGGGCGTTTGAGCCTGAACTTCTCCGTCTCTATGCCCGCCACTATCAGACCGGCGAGGTCATCCCCGACTCCCTGATTGCTAAGCTCGAAGCTGCCTCGGCTCATAACGCAGGCTTTGATCTCGCAGAGCGTATCGGCGCATCATGGCTTGACCTGCAGTACGGACACCTTAATCCTGATGCTGATGTAGATATCAATGCGTTTGAAGAACAGGTGGTTGAACAGCTCGGCATGCCCCGTGAAGTAGAATATCGCTATCACAGCCCCTATTTCAAGCATATCTTCGGCAGCGACCAATATGCATCGGGCTATTACACCTATCTGTGGGCTGAGGTGCTTGATAACGACGGATTTGAAATGTTTAAGGAAAATGGCGTCTTTGATCCCGAAACCGCACGCTCGTTCCGTGAAAACGTGCTTGAGACCGGTGGCAGCGATGACCCGATGAACCTGTTTGTCAAGTTCCGCGGTCATAAACCGACTGCCGACGCACTTCTGCGTCATTACAAACTGAAGTAACCGCGGTCGATAATCTGACGATATAATTTAAAGCTGCACCCAAGCTGTCAAGAACAAGCCGGGTGCAGCTTTTTTATGTAACGAGGTTGCTAATGCGCAAGGCACCCGGCAAGGACCACAGCGTTGTTGTGTGTTTCATCGTGGGATGAGTAGAGGAGCGTCACTACCGGTTTATCCATTATGGCGGCTCGCAGGGACCGGATAGCGGTGCCCGCCTTTAGTTCGTTGGCATATCGTTCGGAAAATTCGTTCCATCGATCAGAAATATCGGCATGAAACCATTCGCGTAGTTCTGCCGATGGAGACACATCCTTGTCCCACAAGTCATAATGAAAAGTCTCATGGGAGAGTCCACGCGGCCATATACGGTCGACATAGACTCTGAAACCGTCATCATCCGATAACGATTCGTAGGCGCGCTTTATCTTTATAATCTGTTTCTTGTCATCCATAAGTTATATTTTTTACAATATAACATACGGACGTGGTAAAAGGATTACCAACGGGTGGTTATGGCAACCGAGGCGAGTTGCGCGCTGACCGGCGGAACGAGTTTTGCGACTCGGATCATTCCACCTCGCACTGTCGGGTAGCGTTCTATGATAGAGCTACGCAGCCGACCGGCGACATGTTCAAGCAGTTGTGACGGATGGCTCATTTCCTCTTTTACAAGCTCGATGACCTCGGCGTAGTTGATGGTGTCACAGACACTGTCGCTCTCCATCGACCGGGAAAGGTCGCAGTCAAGCCTTACCGAGACTTCAAAAGTGTTGCCTACGTTGCGCTCCTGCTCGCCCACGCCGTGGCGGGCATAAATTCTGATGTTGTTGATTTCAATAGATTCCATTGCCTGAATGGGGGTGGATAGGGTGCATCGGAGTTGCCGGAAGGCTCTTTCGGTCCTCTGATTCATGTGTGTTGCATGGACTGTAAATGAGATACAGCACAATCACGACATTTATAATCTCGTAATAATATATTATAGGTGCCGACGTGAAAGAAATCACACCGGTGTAGCATATCCAATAGGTAAGATATTGCTGATCTTTCCGTTTTTTCTTAAAGAATGCTTTTGCGAGAATGAGCAGTAATGCTACTGTTGAAAAGATGCCGAAGAAATAGTAGAATCCGCCCCAGCCGATGTCAAATGCAAACAGTCCGGAAACCTCAGTCTCGCTGTCAAACATCATGCCCCACCGACTGGCATTGTATGCCGGCATACCGTTGCCGAAAATCGCTGTCACCTCGTTGACTTGGTTCTCGTAGAGATAATGACGATAAGCCTCGATGCGTATGTCGTCCTGTCCGCGTTTTTCCTGTTGTTGCTGTGTCTTTTCCGACATTTCCATCATGGCACTGTAAACAGGAAGTTTTGGGACGGCATAGGCTGCAATCCCGGCGATGATGACTGTCGCTATAAGCTTCTTGGCGAGAGAGACACGGGAGAGAAGGAAGAATACCGACAGTGCCGCTACCGACAGAATGAGCTGGCGGGTCACTGAAAGGAATACCATCAGCATGAATAAGGCTATCCAGAAGATCCATTTCTTCTCATGCTTGATGAGCCACCGGTTGATGGAGTAGAAGATGAGAAGTACCATCAGGTGGATATAGACAATAGGCAGTCGCAAGATGCCGCGCGAGAGATCTTCCTCGATGCGTTCACCAAAGAAGTTGTTGGGGAATGTATAGAGGTTGACAAAGTAGACAAATACCGAGAATGTGCATAGCACAAACATCAGCCGTATGATTTTCTCGGGCTTTATCGCAAGTTTAAGCAGCACCAGGAAATAAGCGTAGGTCAGGATAAACGGCAGCGATGTGACGATGGTGACCAGCAGTGACTGATTCTGGAATATCGGGGGAATGAACATCGACACGCACATACCGCCGAGCAGAACCCACCAGAGTCGGCGCGGATAGTCGATGCGCGACAGGGGTAATCCGTCGTATAGACTATATGCGGCGCAACTCAGCAGGGCAATATAGTACAGCAACTTGATGACCGCCGGACTCAACAACTGATCAGGATTGTAGAATCCGACAGCAGCAAGAAGCGTGAATATGAACAGTCTGAATTTCATCGCTGTTGGGTGGTACTGTCAGAATGTCTTATCTGTGCTTCTTTGCCTGGACATCGTTGACGATTACGGCAGGGTGATTCAGTGCACCGGCTATCTCGTTCACGCGATGAATCTCGGAGTAGAGAGTCTTGCCGGCACGGAATACTATGACAGTTGCATCGGTGACCCGGTTGACAGATCTGATGGTTGCATTGCCTTCAAGTGTGTCGGCATCGAGAATTATGTAATCGTAGTTCTCGCGCAGTGATGCGATAAGATTCTTGAAGCGGTCTCCGGCGAGTAAGTCTGAAGCATTGACGCTGTGCTGTCCAGCCGTAATGACGTCAAGAGCGGTACCTGTCAGCGCGTTGCGGCGTATAATTGAATTGATGTCGTCGATATTTCCCGACAGATAGTCAGCGAGCCCTTTTCCGCCGGCGAGCCCTGCAACAGCTGACAGTCCCGAGCCGTTAAGCTCGGTGTCAATAATCACTGTGCGTTTGCCGGTAAGTGCGAGCGCTGAGGCAATGTTGAGGGCGACAAATGTTTTTCCGTCATTATCAGCAGGCGATGTGACTGTTGTGACCTTAAGGTTGTCGCCAAGCAGTGTGACGAGATTGGCTCGGGCAATACGGAATAGTGCTCCTGTCACCGTCGAGTCGCCTTCTCTGACAACCGGACAGTTATCGTTACCGGTTGCCGAGACTTCGCCGAGAACGGGAAGAGTTGTCACCGCGTCGACATCATCGCGCGAGGTGATGTGTTTGCGGAATTTCTCAGCAATATAAATATATAGTACCGGGAAGATCCATCCGAGGAGGAAGAGAAGTATGATTTTCATGATAGGCGTGAGTCCTACCGGGAAAGTCGAGATATAAGCCGCGTCGATAACGAGTCCGCGGGGACGGGCGTTGGCTATGCTGATCGCTACCTCTTCCTGCTGACGCAACAGATAGAGGTAAAGTTGCTCCTTTACAATCTGCTGACGCTTCATGTTGACATACTGACGCTCTTTTGCCGGAATCTGGTCGATAAATGCGTTGGTCTTGTTGACCTGACGGCGGAACTCGGCGACACGTACTCCCATGTGCTCGTATTTCTTGTCAAGCGACTGTATCACATTGTCGCGCATGGCGTCGATCTGCTCAGTGATGAGACGCAGCTGCGCATTGTCATTGCGGGCGCTTCCCTCCATGGAGAGGCGTTTGAGAATCAAGTCATTGTAATTCTGGAGCACAGCGAGCGAACCGTCATCGCTAAGCAGCGGTGGAAGAAGTGAATAGCGGTTGGCGGGGTCGGCTATGAAGTTGCGTATCATGCCGAGAATTTCATATTCGGTCTCGGCTTCAAGCAGCTGATTGTTCTGGGTGTTGGCGTTTTCGAGCATAAGACCCGCCTGAGTCTCTACGTCGACGAGATTCTGCTCGCGCTTGAATTTTTCGATATCACTTTCAGCATCGGCAAGTTCATCGGAAAGAGAAGCGAGGCGCTGAGCTACAAACTTGGATGTGAGATTGTCGCGTTCGCGTTTTTCCTCAATCCCCATGGTGTTGTAGTTCTCAATGAAATTATTGACAATCTTGCAGGCATATCGCGGGTCGGTGCTGAGCAGAGATATTGATATCATGTCGGCTTTCTTGTTGGGAATGAATGCCTCCAGAATCTGTGAATAAGCGTCGGCAGCACCGTCGTATGACAGGAGAATGATTGTCTCGTCGAGCGTTTCGCCCTGGCGGAAATCAGCTGAGCGGTCAAGCGTGAAACTGCCGTAAGGATTGGTCAGCACGGCAGGAAATGTAAGCCCTTCGACCTTGCTGTATTTATGCCGGTTGAAATATGTGGTAACGTCAACTTTTCCCTGAGCATCGACATGCAGCTTGAAGCGGATAGGAATACTGAGCGTGTCAGCGAGTTCGGCAGGATAGGAGAGCGATACCGGCGGATTGGTGTAATATTGTATCTTCTTCAGGAAGTTTTCCTTGACAGTATAGATCTCGTTAAGTTTCATGTCCTTTACCGTCTGTCGGTAAACCGAGTGAGATCTCATAACTGCGAGTTCATCGTCAACGGTGCGGTTACTGCCAAACATGTCGCCCATCGAGAAATTGCTTGCTATCTCAAGCGCCATGCTTCCGGCGGCACCCATGCCGTCCTCACTGGTGATAAGCACATTGGCAATCACTTCAGAGCGAGGTGTACTTATCTTTGCCCATAATACACCCAGAGCGGTGAACACGATTACCGACATGGCGATGAATTTCCAACGCGACAGACATTTTTTTATTAGGTCACCGAAAGTTATATTGATATGATTGTTTGCGGGTTGCTGTTCCATGATGAAAATATGTGCGGATGATTGGGATTGTATAATATGCTTATGAGGAACTATTTGACTACGAGAGCGATGATGAGCGAAGCGATAACGGAGCATGCGCTCACTACTGTCGATATTACAGAAATCTTAAATGAGTTGTTCTGGTTGTACTTGGCATTGTCCTTGCGAATGGCGTTGGGTTCCACGTAGACCACATCATTCTGTTTCAGATAAAAGTAAGGCGATTCGACAGTCTTGGAGTCGTTAAGGTCAAAACGATGATATATGGTTTTTCCATTTTCTTCTCTGACAAGGAGAACGTTGGAACGTTCGCCATAGACGGTCATGTCGCCGGCGGCGGCAAGCGCATCAAAAAGTGTGTAGCGCTGTCGCTTGACATCCTGTCGTCCCGGTTCTTTTACTTCACCGATTACATTTACAGTGAAATTGACAAGTTCGACATTAACCACGGGATCCTCCACCTCGCGTGAGATCATGTCGGTCAATCTTGTCGCGAGCTGGCGGGTGGTGAGTCCTTCCACGTGCAGTCTCCCGAGTACCGGGAAGATGATGTCACCTTCGCTGTCAACAAGATAGGTCTGCTGTGCCGGTGACATTGTGGTTTTTATGTTTGAGATTGTAGCCGGATTGGTTACTGGCAGATTGTACATCATGGTCGCTTCAGGGACGAGTGAAGTTACTGAAATGAACAATTCGTCGTCGGGCATGATTTCGATACTATAGTCTCCTGAGTCAAATGTGCCGTCCACACTGGTTTTAATGTCCTGAAAGTAGGTCAGCGAGTTTTTTGACGAAGAGCAGGATGCTAACATTAACCCTGCTGCCAATACTATGGTCAATGGCTTAAATTTCATTATGTTGTCGTTACTTTTAAAGTTTCGTTTCTGTAATTGCCGGTGCAGGGTCAACTGCGAGCCGCCCTGTGAGCATTATTATACAATTATTTAAACGTAATGATTGGGATTTTATTATTTTTTCACACTCTAAAAAGTAATTTTATTCAACAGTGAAGTATCTCGGGATTTTTATGTATTTTTGTGTTTGATTTTCGCTCAATGAGCTACAAAAAGTTCTTATGCTGTTTAATACAATGATATTCAGTACCCAACTGTCGCTGACCGACATATTGCTATTGTCATCGTTGGCGGCTGTCACTCTGTTTCTTATTACGGTCTATCGCCGCCGTGTCACCCGTTCGCTTCGCCATCGTGCCACTCTCGAGGCGTCGGCTATTGATATTGACGACCGTTTCCTCCCCCCGCTGTCGGTAATAATTTATTCACGTGACAATGCCGAGGAGCTTTCTCGCATGTTGCCTGATGTTCTCGGGCAGGACTATGCCGGCGGGCTTGAGGTTATCGTAGTTAACGACGGCTCGTCGGAGGCGACTAAGGATGTGGTCAGCCGGCTTGCCATGGAACACCATAATATCAAACTGACGTTTATCCCTGACGAGGCGCACAATCTGAGCCGGCGTAAACTTGCCATCACGCTCGGTATCAAGGCTGCACGCCATGATCGCGTTGTAATCACATCGGCTGAAGTGAAAATACCCTCCGGCAGATGGCTGCGTGCGATCGGTAGTCATTTTGCAGCGGGAAAAGATGTTGTGCTCGGACATGCCGTGATGTGTCACGATCTCTCTGCACCGGCTATTTATGCGCTTGATGAGGCGGTCAGTGCCTCGACCTATCTCGGAGCAGCGGCACATCGTCATCCTTATCGCGGCAACGGGTTTAATATCGCCTATACAAAGAAGTTGTTTTATGATAACAAGGGGTTTGCCCGTTCGCTCAACATTCATGGCGGTGATGATGATATTTTTATAAATGAGATAGCTACGGGTAACAATGCCGATGCTGAAATGTCGGCTGACGGTACACTGTTGCTCAACGTGCACGACATTGTTGCCGATTACCGGTCCAACAAGTTGAGCCGTCTTTTCACGTCACGTTTTCTGCCTAAAGGTGCCCGTCGTTTTGTCTCGTCAGGTCCTGTCGGGATGTGGCTGTCGCTTTTTATTGCCGTTGCGGCGGGAGTGTCCGGATTTCCCAATCTGCTGCCTGCCGTCGTGTCAATTGTATTGCTTGTAATACAGTATTGGGTTCTCGCATCGGCATGGTGCAAGGTGATTGATGCAATGTCGGTGCGGCATATCAAGGCTCGATTCATTCCGTTCCTGTTGTTGAGACTTCCGTTCCACAATCTCCGTTACCGTCTGCGAGCAAGACTAAATGTCAACCGTAACTATACGTGGAACATGAAGCGTGTATAATTATGAGAGTCTCTCTATAATACAATCTATATACCGATAATAATGGCTAATATCAACAAGACCAACGCAGCGCGTCTGCTCGACAGGGCTAAAATAAAGTATGAGCTTGTGCCCTACACTGTCGACGAGAACAATCTTGCTGCCGACCATGTCGCAGAGGAGCTCGGCGAAGATATTAATCAGGTTTTCAAAACACTGATACTCCACGGTGACCGTTCGGGCTATTTCGTGTGTGTCGTTCCGGGCAACACGGAGGTTGACTTGAAGAAGGCGGCTAAGGCTGCCGGTGCCAAGAAAGCGGAAATGATACCGATGAAGGAGTTGTTGCCTCTGACCGGTTATATACGTGGCGGTTGTAGTCCTGTCGGTATGAAAAAGCCGTTTCCTACGTTCTTTCACGTCACGGCTGAGGATTTCCCATACATCTATGTCAGCGCCGGGCAACGTGGATTGCAACTTAAAATATCGCCCCGCGACCTTATCGACTATGTGGGGGCGACTGTTACTGACCTTGTAGCCGAACCGGAAGAATGAACAGCTTCGGAAATATATTCCGTCTCACTTCGTTCGGTGAATCGCACGGCGTAGCTGTGGGCGGCGTTATCGACGGCATGCCTGCGGGAGTGAATATTGACCTGAATCTCGTGCAACATGAACTTGACCGCCGGCGCCCCGGTCAGTCGTCAATAGTTACGGCGCGTGATGAGAAAGACCGTGTAGAGATTCTTTCTGGGCTTCTCGACGGCGTGACTACCGGGACTCCTATCGGTTTCATTGTAAGAAATACCGATTGTCATTCATCGGATTACGATGTCATGCGTGACGTCTTCCGTCCCTCTCATGCCGATTTTACCTATAACGAAAAGTATGGATTGCGCGATCATCGCGGAGGCGGCAGGTCATCGGCGCGTGAGACGGTGGCACGGGTTGTAGCCGGTGCCTTTGCACGTCAGGCACTCGCCTCGATAGGAATCGGTATAAAGGCTTTCACTTCACAGGTCGGTAATCTCAGACTTACTGAATCCTATAAGTCACTGAATCTTGATAATGCGGAGCTTAATCCGGTGAGATGTCCCGATCCGGTTCTTGCCCGAGAGATGGAGGAACTTATATTGAAGGTGAAGTCAGAAGGTGATACAATAGGCGGAGTCGTGACCGGCGTCGTGACCGGAGTGCCCCGTGGACTCGGCGAACCGGTGTTCGGAAAGCTGCATGCCATGCTTGGCAGTGCCATGCTGTCAATCAATGCAGCCAAGGGATTTGATTACGGAATGGGGTTTGACGGAGTTTCGTGCCGCGGCAGTGAAGTGATCGACTTGTTTGACTTGCAAGCCGACGGGTCGACATGTCTCAGGTCAAATCATTCAGGCGGTATTCAAGGGGGCATTTCCAATGGAGAGGATATCACGTTCCGGGTCGCCTTTAAGCCTGTCGCTACGCTTTTACAGGAGGTCGAGACAGTCAACGTCTCGGGTGAACGTGTCACGCTTAAAGCGCGTGGACGTCATGACCCGTGTGTTGTGCCTCGGGCAGTCCCGATAGTGGAGGCAATGGCGGCGATGACGCTTCTGGACGCATGGCTGATGAATAAGACGGTTCACATGTAAACGTTTGCATGAATGGGTAAGTACTACACCGATTACTCTGATTTCCTGTCGAAATTTTTTCCGGGGAAGATGCAGAAACTGACTGTCAATGCCCGTTTCAGCTGCCCTAATCGTGACGGGTCGAAGGGTGTCGGCGGCTGTACCTATTGCAACAATGTGACGTTTAATCCTAATTTTTCGTCGAGTGACCGCCCGGTCGCCGAGCAACTTGAGGAGGGTAAGCGTTTTTTTGCCCGTAAATATCCTTCGATGCGATATATTGCCTATTTTCAGGCTTATACTAATACATATGACGATTCTGACCGTCTGATGAAACTCTACGAAGAAGCATTGGCGGTTGACGGCGTGGACGGGCTGATAATAGGTACGCGACCTGACATGATGCCCGACACGTTGCTGTCGCGGCTCGCCGAGCTGTCTCGTCGCAGGTGGGTAATGGTGGAGTATGGTGCCGAGAGCTGTCATGATGAGACGTTACGGCGAGTGAACCGTTGCCACTTGTGGAGCGATACGGAAAATGCAGTCAGACGCACGGCTGCTGCGGGAATTCCGGTAGGTCTGCATCTTATCATGGGACTCCCGGGAGAGACCGAGGATGACATGATTGCGACGGTCGATGCCGCTTGCGCTCTGCCGGTGTCAGTGCTTAAGATTCATCAGTTACAGCTGATCAAAGGGACGAGGATGGCTCTTGATGTCGCGGCGGGGCTTTATGATGTCCACCGGTTCACGGTTGACAGCTACATCGATCTGTGTTGTCGCATTGTGGAGCATGTGCCGCGTCATATAGCCATTGAGCGTTTCACATCGCAGTCGCCCGACAATCTGCTCATTTCACCACGTTGGGGGTTGAAAAACTATGAATTTGTCAACCGTCTTAAAGCAAGACTCGCCTTGACAGAGAGAGACATAATACCTTAATAATAAATAATTAAATAATATGGAGAGTGTGTATTTTAAATCAAAAGTTAATGTGCTGATCTATATTCTTGTATTATATGCCATTATCTTATTTTCGGGTTCGGTGTTAATGGTCGCGGCTATGGCATATTTTGGCTTATTATTAACCTCTGTAATTATTATTGTTCCCGATGTAATTATATTTATGGCATGTACTTCGGTAAAATATGCATTGAAAGACAATAGTCTCGGGGTACGGATCCTGTATACGTGGAAATGGTACCCGATAGATGAAATTTCATCGGTGTCAATTGTCCATGGCATACTGTCGTTCTCGGCTCTGTCGCGCGACAATATCGAGATACGGTTTGCGAACAGGGGTAATTTTAAAGATCCCAAGCCTCTTATAATTTCACCCGTTGACCGTGACCTGTTTGTCAACATGCTTTTGCGCGTCAATGACCGTATTGAGGTGAAAAAATAACCGCCAGGATGGAATTGCATCCCCGGCGGCTGATTGTGTGTCGGTACAGTGGAATTTCAATACTCGGTCTTGTCGGGCTTTGATGCCCATTTTTCAAATGCACGTATATTGGCGGCATCATCGACATGTATCATCGGGATAGCGCGTTCGATCTTCGGCTTCTCGAGTTCGCGGTATATGAATCTGTCACTGAAATTAATTGCCTCGGCGTCGTGCTGCGTATTACCGTAGAACACACGGCTGACTCCTGCCCAATAAAGTGCGCTCAGGCACATGGGGCACGGTTCGCATGAACTGTAGACCACGCAACCTTTAAGAGAGAAAGTCTGCCCTTCATCGCATGCCGTCCTGATCGCATTGATTTCGGCATGAGCGGTAGGGTCGTTTGACTTGGTGACGGTGTTGACACCGGTTGCTATGACTCTGCCGTTTTTCACTATTACGGCTCCGAAGGGACCGCCGCCGTTTTCTACATTTTCCTCGGCAAGCTTTGTCGCCATTCTCATGAAGTTTATATCCTGGTCGGTTAACGGGTAATTCTGGTTATCCATATATGTAATAAATTTTATACAGGTTGTTGACTATATATCTAAAACAAAGCGAGTCGGAACAGAATGTCCCGACTTTGGTTAAAAAATATTAAATCAGGGAGAATACTGCTATTTTTTCAGTTCGAGACAGAGGATTTGAGTGGTTTGCCCGGTAACAGTATAGAGCCGTGATGCCCTCACCCCCGGAACCCACAGGATCTTGCCGTTGCGGGTCAGTACCCAAGCCATCGACTTATCCACCCGGGACATGCGTGCATCGGTAAATATGTCGCTCAGTTTGCGGCTCCCTTTCATTCCGTAAGGTTTCATACGGTCACCCTCGTGCCATCTCCGCAATTCAAACACCGGATTACCCTCCAGTACCTTCTTGTCAAAATAGGCTTTCATATTGTTGCGCACGGGATTAAACTCTTCGGGTGACATTACGGAGACACTGATAGGGACCGGCTCGGTGACATCGTTCGGCAAGTTGATACGGTAGCTTTCCGACGTGTCGGTGCCGTAAGCCCTGACGAGTCTGCCGCGGTCGGAGACAAAGACTGTCCCGGAGCCGTCGCTGAATATTTTACCGGGATGATCGTTTGCAAGTATATCGTTTACGACCTCCATGCTGAATTTTCCTCCGATTGCCGGAGAGCGGAGTATCTCGTAAAGCAACTGTGCAGGAGCCTGTTCGGTGTTTTTCAGCTGGTCAAGGGCTATTGACCCGTCGGGTGATAGATAGGAGTTTAACCCTTCGTCGATTTTTGACTCCAGGAGGGCGCGGTTGCCGAGCAAGCTGTCAACCGTAGTGTCGATGCCCTGCATTGCCGACGGGAAATAGCGGTATATCAGAGGCAGGATGTCGTTGCGCAGAGCGTTCCGGCGATAGTCGTTGGCGAGGTTGGTCGAGTCGGTTACGAAGGTGAGCTGCCGCGATGAGAGGTAGCGGATGATTTCGTCGCGGGTGCAGTCGAGAAGCGGTCGGACGAAAGCACCACGCCGGCGTGGGATACCTGTCAGACCTCTCAGTCCGGTGCCACGCAACAGGTTGAGCATCACTGTCTCTATGTTGTCCTCGCGGTGGTGTCCGGTGGCAAGCACCGACCCCCGATTGTCTTTTAATACCGAGTCAAACCATTTGTAGCGTATTTCGCGGCATGCCATCTCGACCGATGTGCCGGGATGACTTTCAATGTATCCTTTTACATCGGCTTGCATCACGTCAATTCTGACGCCTATCGACGCGGCTATGGCGCGGGCGTGACGTTCGTCTCTGTCACTCTCGTCGCCCCGGAGGTGGAAATTGCAGTGCAAAGCCCGGCAACAGTAGCCCAGAGCCGACATGACGGCAAGCAGAGCGACGGAGTCGGCTCCGCCGCTAAGTGCTACGTAGACATCCTTACCCGGCTCGGGAGCAAGCCCGTTGCGGGAAATGTAGTTGGCAACTTTTGTTTCAAACCAATCCATTGATAGACGGCTTATTCGCACTGCCGGAGTCGCGTTATTGATTGTTGCGTCGTGACAACATGCGGTCCATTGTCTCGGCGGCATGACGTCCGTCACCCATAGCGAGGATGACAGTAGCTCCTCCTCGCACTATATCGCCGCCGGCGTAGAGTAGCGGGAGCGACGACTGAAGGGTCTCGTCGTTGACAGCTATCGTGCCGCGGCGCGTCACCTCCAAGCCCTGGATGGAGTTGGGAATTAAAGGATTGGGTGACACGCCTACGCTGACAATCACCAAGTCGACAGGAATCTCCTCGATAGCTCCCTCGACCGGTACCGGTGAACGCCGGCCTGATGCATCGGGCTCGCCAAGCTCCATGCGCTGCAGACGCATTGCCTTGACGCGACCGTTCTCATCGCCGATATATTCTATAGGGTTATGGAGAGTCAGGAAGCTCACTCCCTCTTCACGGGCATGTTTTACCTCCTCTACGCGCGCCGGCATCTCCTCTTCACCGCGCCGGTAGACAATCATGGCAACCTCGGCTCCCATGCGTCGAGCCGTGCGCACCGAGTCCATCGCCGTGTTGCCGCCACCGATGACAGCGACACGCTTCACGCGTGGAACCGGAGTCGCGTAGCCGGGACGACCGGCACCCATCAGGTTGATGCGGGTGAGATATTCATTTGACGACATGACGTTTACAAGGTTTTCGCCCGGAATCCCCATGAAACGCGGGAGTCCGGCGCCCGATGCTACAAACATCGCATCATAGCCCTCGTCGAGCAGATTGTCGTAGCTGAGAGTCTTTCCTATAACGCAGTCCTTGATGAATTTCACTCCCAGCCCCTTGAGTGCTTCAATCTCTACATCAACTACCGAATTGGGAAGTCGGAACTCGGGAATACCGTATTTCAGCACTCCGCCGATTTCATGCAGAGCTTCGTAGACGGTCACGTCGTATCCGCGTCGAGCCATGTCGCCGGCAAACGACAGTCCGGCGGGTCCTGACCCTACAACGGCTACTTTCATGCCGTTGGGCGCGAGTCGCGGCGGTACTACCGCGCCGTCGGTAAGCTGTTGCATGTCAGCGGCAAAACGTTCGAGATAGCCTATGGCAACCGGCGGTTTCTTCATCTTGTTGTAGATGCAGCGCGATTCACACTGTCGTTCCTGAGGACATACACGTCCGCAGACGGCGGGGAGTGCGCTTGTCTCTTTCAGCACCGCGGCAGCCTCGGCAAAGTGCTTGCGCTCGATGTTTTTGATGAAGCCCGGTATATTGATGTTTACGGGACAGCCTGTCACACACTGTGGGTCGGGACAGTCCATGCATCGGGTAGCTTCGATAACAGCCTGACCGGCAGAGATGCCCTGGTTGACCTCATTGTTGCAGGTGACGCGATAGGCGGGATCAAGTTCCGGCATTTTTACCCTGGGTATTGCCGTGCGTTCTTTTACCGGGAGCGCTTTGCGCAGTTCTTCACGCCACTCGGCGTCGCGGGGAGATATTGTAGTCACTGGTTATGATGTATTATCAGTTTTTTAATTATAGGATTTAAGTCTCATTATCATCTCGTCGAAGTCGACTTTGTGGGCGTCAAACTCCGGACCGTCAACGCAGACAAATCTCATCCTGCCGTCGACTGTGACACGGCAAGCGCCACACATGCCCGTGCCGTCGACCATGATCGTGTTGAGCGAGCAGAGAGTGGGTATGGAATATTTCTTTGTCAGCAGAGAGACAAATTTCATCATTACGGCAGGTCCGATAGTAACCACGAGGTCAACCTGTTCGCGGTTTATCACGCTTTCGACACCATTGGTGACGAGTCCTTTGGTCCCGTAAGAGCCGTCATCGGTCATGATAATTACCTCGTCGGAGTAGCGGCGCACCTCTTCTTCAAGAATAATCAGTTCTTTGGTGCGGGCGGCGAGTACTGATATGACCCGGTTGCCGGCTTCCTTCATAGCCTTGATGATGGGGAGAAGCGGAGCAACGCCGACTCCTCCGCCGCAACACACCACCGTCCCGAAACGGTCAATGTGGGTGGCACGTCCGAGCGGTCCCACGACATCGGTCAGATACTCGCCCGGCTCGAGGGCGCAGATGTTACGCGTCGACTCGCCTATCGCCTGTACGATGAGTGTTATCGTGCCCTTTGCAATATCGGCATCGGATATTGTCAGCGGTATGCGTTCACCTTTTTCGCCGCATATAACAATCACGAAGTGACCGGGTCGGCGAGACTTGGCGATCATAGGAGCTTCGACCACGAGCTTCACGACATTTTCAGAGAAATGTTCTTTGCTTATTATTTTATTCACAGTCAGTAGTTTGTTTGTCAGAGTTAAGGATTACAAAGTTATCTTTTTTTATCGATAAGTGCAACACCCTGTCGTGCTTTTTTCAAAATCGGCTTACGGGAGCGGTCGTCGAGGGAATGCATCGATGAAGCTGCCGGGGGTTGCGTTATAGATATTTATGCCGTGGGACGCGGCGTAACGTTGCAGGTCATGATAGGCTCGGAACGCGACGTAGAAGCTTTGGATGACACTGTGCAGCGGGATGTCGCGGTAGGCTGTGACAACACGTTTCTCTTCATGAGCGTCCTCCTTGTAGAAGTGCGGCTGCACGGAGACCACCTCGTTGTTGTCGTTGACCTCGAGGGTGCGCATCCAGGAGTGGTCGGCGCCGGTGAGGAAGATGTTGCGGTAGCCGAGCCTCATCGCTATCATTATTGACGGAATCAATACGTTGCGCGGTCGCGGCATTCCCCGTCCCGAACTGTAAGCTGCGTTTTCGAGCCACTCCCACCCTTCGACAGCTATGGCGTTGAATCGTTGGATGTCGACCGTCGGTGATGTGATAAGGGCGCGGGCGTTGCTGACAGTGGCGGGAAGGAACAGGGTCATCTGCCAGTCAGTGCGGTTCAGATTGTCGATTAACCGTGCCACGTTTGGGTCGGTCGTGTTGTTGAAGAAATGCGGGTCGGCGAGGACATAATACCGTGGTCGCAACGATGTGTATTCCGGAGCGTTGGCGGCGAAATTGACAGCGAGAGTAGGGTAGGCGTGCAACGTGTCGGCGTGATTGTCGATCACATCGCGTAGCGACGGTCCGTTTCCCATTATTATTACGGTATCGCCCTCGGGCACCCGTTTCACGTCAGAGCGCCTTGACGACAGCAGTATTTTGACAATGCTTTTAATCGATTTCCCCGTGTTTTCAAGCATTGCTGCGATACGGTCAGAGGCTGTTTTCATCGTAGACGTGGTTATGTAGATAATCGGTCACGCTGACCGGTGTAAAATCAAATTTATGACAGAATGTCCTGCCGTCGAAAGTGAGCGATGTCGTCAGTTGACGGAGCCGACGGGTATTGAGCGGCAGGAGCGGAATCCAGTCGCAAAAACGTGCTACTTTGCGCGCACGTCGGATGTCGAGAGCATAAATGCGTTTGTTGCTGATGCGGTAGGCAAGAGCTTCGGCAAGGTCGTTTACCGTAGGATCGGCAAGGTCGGTGAGATTGTATATGCCTCCTTGAGGAGCAGCAATGCGTGCCGCACGTGCCACGTCGACAGCGTGAATGACGCTGCGTCGTGCCTCGTTGTCCTTTATTAGTCGGTAGGTACCGCGATAGATGCTGTTGACCGTCTCGCGCAGAACGCCCATCATGCCGGTACCGACAATAAGAGCCGGACGCAGGATTGTGAGCGTTACGTTGTGGGAGCGGCACCAGTCGGTCAACATCTTTTCAATCTCCAGTTTGGACTTGGCATAAGGTGTTACGGGAGCTGCGGATGTCGACTCGTCGTACCCGTCACCTTCCTCACGCCCGTAAACGGCTGTCGACGATATATAGACCATCTCGCGCGGCGGCTTCGACTCCAGCGATTTACATAGATTGATGACGGCATCGCGGCTGACAGGATTGTGGTGGCGGTCATCGTCGGTCTCGTCGATATGTACGACAGTGTGAATCGGTCGGGAGAAAGCGGGGACGGTCAGAGACATGTCGGTCCCTGACGACAACCTAAGCACATTGACAGTGTCGGGGACATGGTCGTTAAATTCCTTCACCATGTAGTTGACAAGAAAGTTGTCTCGACCGGTTATCAGTATGTCGCCGGTCGGTTTATTGTCGTTGCTGTTCACTTTTTATCGTTTGTAGTTTTTTTGTAAATGCAAAGTAAACAATTATTTCCCAATCTCTCCATCCCGCCGCTCTATTTTCCATAATATACCCCCACAAATTATATTAAATTTGGATATATCTTGATAATCTAAGTTCTTAACAATATTTATTGTAGGGGGGAGGTGTGTTTTTCGGGATTTTTGCGTAAGTTTGTGGAATATTATTCAGAAATCAAACGATGAGAGCTATCTCCCGATATATATTGTTAATTATCACGGTCATGGTTGCGATGCCGATGCGGGCGCAAATCAACACCGACCAGGTGTTGCGCATCGGTCAGAACGCGCTGTACTTTGACGATTACATGCTTTCGATACAATATTTCAATCAGGTCGCACAGGTCAAGCCCTATCTTGCGCAACCCTATTTCTTCAGAGCTATCGCCAAACTCAATCTTGAGGATTATCAGGGTGCCGAGGCTGACGCTACTGCAGCGATCGAACGCAATCCGTTCATAACTGATGCTTACGAGGTGCGTGGCGTGGCACGTCAGAATCTCGGGAAGCATGCCGAAGCCATAGCCGACTATGACAAGGCACTGACGCAGTTGCCTGACAATCGCGGAATCCTGTACAACAAGGCGCTCGCGCAGGAGGAGGTGAAGGACTATGACGGGGCGCGGGAGAGCTACGATCGACTGTTGAAAGTCCATCCACGATTTGACAACGGATATGTCGGTCGAGCCAAACTGTCACTTGCCACCGGTGACACCGTAGCTGCGAAAAACGACCTTGACCAAGCCATCTCACTCAACAAGAATATAGCCAACGCATACATTCTGCGTGCTGAAATCGCAATCAAGAGTGCCCGCGATTATCCGGGGGCGCTTGCCGACATGGATGCTGCCGTCAGACTGCAGCCGCATAACGCCGGGCTCTACATCAACCGCGCCTTTCTGCGGTATAATCTTGATGATTATTTCGGAGCGATGGCTGACTATGATTATGCAATATCGCTTGATCCGTTCAATCCGGTAGCGGTTTTCAACCGTGGTCTGATGAGAATGGAGGTGCATGACAACGATCGTGCGATAGCCGATTTCACCAAGGCGCTGCAACTCGATCCCGATGATTACCGTGCGCTCTATAACAGGGCGATGCTTTACAGCGAGGCGGGAAATTACCGGAGCGCTCTTGCCGATATTGACCGTGTGGTCGCTGCGTTTCCCGATTTTTCAGGAGTAAGGTTCACCCGATTCAGCATTTACGACAAGATGGGTGACAAGCGTAATGCAGAGCGTGACTACAATGCCGCTATGGAGTTGTCGCGCAAGGAACTTGCCGAAGCAAAGGCGGCATCCGGCTCAGCTTCATCCGCCAACGCCACTCCGGGAGATATGAACCCGGCGGCTGATTCTCAGGGAGACGAGCCTGCCAATGACGAGCCTGCCGATCTCGTTGCCAAACGCTTCTCAACCCTCCTGACCATCAATAATGACATATCACTCCATGAAGAGTACAATAATAAGAATATCAGAGGCAAGGTGCAGGACCGCAACATGACAATCGAGCTTGAACCTCTGTTCCGATTGTCATATTACACGTCACCCACTCAGCTACGTGAGACAAACTATTTCATTAAGGAGGTCGATGATGTCAATTCGACACGTTCGCTGCGATTCGTACTGATGCTGACGTCTGATGACACGGGACCGTCAACAGAGGAAGAGATCGAACGGCACTTCCAGTCAATCGAATATTACAATTCCTATATTGCAACTCACAATCCGCGGGCTATCGACTATTTCGGTCGCGCAATGGACTTTATGATGCTACATAATTATGCATCGGCTATCTCCGATTTTACCCGTGCGACCGAACTGACTCCCGATTTCTCACTCGGCTATCTGATGCGTGCGGTGGCACGTTATAAAAATCTCAAGGCTGAGACGGGGGCAATGGTAAGTTCTGATAACAGCGGTCATCCTGATGACTGGCGCATTGCCAACAGTCGTAACGCCGAGACCCTGTCGATGATACTTGCTGATCTCGACCACGTGATATCTCTGTCTCCGCGCATTGCCTTTGCCTACTATAATAAAGGTAACATCCTTGCCGAGTCAAACGATTATCAGGGTGCCCTTGATGCGTATAACCGTGCAATCGAACTCAAACCCGATTTTGGTGAAGCATATTATAACAGAGGATATGTCTACATGCAGATAGGAAACCGTGCCGCAGGCACATCGGACCTAAGCAAGGCGGGTGAGCTCGGAATCATCCCGTCATATAATCTGCTCAAACGCATGAACCGTTGACGCCGGATCTGAATTTATTAATATAATACCATAAATAACATGTTAACGAAAGAAGACCAGAAAACAATTGCCGCCCGTGGCATTACAGAAGCTGATGTCGAACAGCAGGTGGAGCGCTTCAAAACAGGATTTCCATATTTGCGTATCTCGGACTCGGCACGTGTCGGGAACGGTATAATCGAGTTGTCTCCAGAAGAGGAACAGAAAGCAATCGCCCGCTGGAAAAAATATCTTGCCGACGGTGGTACTGTGTCGAAATTCGTCCCGGCTTCGGGTGCGGCGTCACGTATGTTCAAGGCGTTGTTTGCGTTTGTCGACGGAGAGTCAGCGAAGCCGGCTCCCGGCAGTGATGTAGATGTGCTGCTCAATCGTGTCCATGAACTTCCGTTCTATGCCGAGCTTAATGAGGTGCTTATGCGTCGTCACAATCTCGATATCGACGCTTTGCTCGCTGCCGGTCGTCACAAGGATGTGATAGCCGGTATAATTCTTGAGGATGGTCTCAACTACGGCAATCTCCCCAAGGGACTCCTGTCGTTTCACGCTTATCCCGACGGAGAGGTGCGCACTCCGGTTGAGGAACAGCTCGTCGAGGGCGCTCAATCGGCAACCGATGCCAACGGACATGTAAAGCTTCATTTTACCGTGTCGGGCAATCATCGTAATCTGTTTGAGAAAAAACTTGCCGAGGCGGTGCCTGCAATCGAGCAGCGCATGGGAGTAAAGTTTGATGTAACGATGTCGGAGCAGAAAGCATCGACCGATACTGTCGCTGTGAACCCCGACAATACCCTTTTCCGTGAGGATGGCAAGCTCGTGTTCCGTCCCGGTGGTCACGGAGCTTTGATTCAGAATCTCAATGACATAGACTCAGCTGTTGTCTTTATCAAGAATATCGATAACGTCGTGCCTGACACGCATCGTGACGTGACAATCGACTATAAACGTATTCTTGCCGGTTACCTTATTGAAATACATGATGAGATAGAGAAGTATCTCGGGATAATCAGATCAGGGCATTACACCCATGCCGATCTTGAAGCGGCGCTTGATTTCTGCCGTAAAAAACTGTTCATATCGGGTATCGACTCTTCGGCAATGAATGATGACACACTCGCTGATTTCCTTGTGGCAAAACTCAATCGTCCTCTGCGTGTGTGCGGAATGGTAAAGAATGAGGGAGAGCCAGGTGGCGGTCCTTACATCGCATTCAATGCCGACGGAACGGCTTCTCCACAGATTCTCGAGAGCACTCAGATCGATCCCGAGAACGCCGGTTACGCAGCGATGGTTGCCAAAGCTACTCATTTCAATCCGGTCGATCTGGTCTGCTATATCCGCGATATAGACGGCAATCCGTTTGATCTCCCCGCCTATGTTGATCCCGCTACAGGTTTCATATCGAGCAAGTCGCTTCATGGCAAGACCCTCAGGGCTCTTGAACTTCCCGGTCTGTGGAACGGAGCTATGAGTGACTGGAACACGGTGTTTGTTCAGGTGCCGATTGCTACATTTAATCCGGTAAAGACCGTTAACGACCTTTTGCGACCTGCACATAAAGCGTGAGTGTCTATTCATTGAAATAACCGATATCAGTTCCCCTCTATTAGGGAATTTCCGATAGTCAGCCCTGCCGTCATTAAGCCTCGGCAGGGCTTTTTATGTGCGGATAATTTATATATCGGTTTATATTTGTAAGCTGACCGTTGAATGTTAACGTATTGATATTTAGTTGAAAATAATTTTATGAGGCTTAATTTTATTTATATTTTAACCATATATGGGTGTCGCCCTGTTTTTTTGCTTTGAGCTACACTATATCTTTGCAATATGATTGATTAAGATTGGTGACCCGAAAGGATATTTCTAAGGGTCATGGACTAAAGACAAGAGGATTTGTAGATTTTATTTTTAGGGATTAATCAGAGTCAGAAAAGGATGACTCAACGGACATTTTTTCCACTGAAAGAAATTTAGGATAATCGTGTTTTATGTTAGGTTTGTGATACACCGGAGTATTGAGATTGTCCTCCGGTAAACAGTAAGAGTCGTTTTGTGATGAAACGGCTCTTGTTGTGTGCTGACGGCATGTTTTAAAAAGTATTATTGATTTGGTCGTTTGGCGGGTTGTTAGTAAATTTGTCTCGTAAAACATCATTCATGGACGAATCTCTCAGACTTTCGACACAGCAGAAGTTGCAGCAGCGGCTGACACCGATGCAGATGCAGTTTGTGCGTCTGCTTGAAATGACTGCGCCTGAGATTGAGGACGAGGTGTCGCGCACGATTGAAGAAATGCCTGCTCTCGAGGTCGTTGACAATGCCGGTAACCATAATGATGCTGAAAATGACGGAGAGGAATTTAACGAGACTGCCGAAGAGCTTATGCGCGCCGATTACCGCAATGAGGACGAGATGCCATCTTACAGGCTTGAAGCACATAACCGCTCGGTAAATGACGAGTACAACGAGCCTCTCGCCGTGTCGGACACGGAGACTCTTATCGATACGTTGACGGCTCAGCTTGCCGAATACAACCTGAGTCCCACGGATATGATCATAGCTGACTATATCATAGGTAATCTTGATGATAACGGATATATGACCCGTGATTTGCGGGCTATAGCCGACGATATAGCCATACATCAGGGGATTGAGCCCGGCTACGATGACATGAAGCGAGTGTGGGAGACCGTGAGATGTCTTGACCCGGCAGGTGTCGGCGCTGTCGATCTCCGTGATTGCCTGCTTCTTCAATTGCGGCGTCTCCCTGTCGATGACGACAGCCAGCTTGCCACCGAGATAGTGTCACACTACTTCGACCTGTTTTCAAAGAAGCACTACGAACGCATCGCTGCGGCACTTGATATTTCGCGCGAGCAGCTGCGTCGTGCGATCGAGATAGTTACTCAGCTCAATCCCAAGCCGGGCAGTATTCTCGACTCAGGCAAAGCCGATGACAATTCGCGCCAGATTATTCCTGATTTTGCTGTCGATGTCGACGGTGACGATATAACAGTCACCCTGCTAAATAATATTCCGGAGTTGCAGATCGAGCAGACGTTCCGTCAGGAGACACCTATACCCGGTTCCACCCCGCGCGAGAGAGCCAACGCCTCGACATTCATACGTCAGAAACGTGATGAGGCGGCGGGCTTTATCAAGATATTGAAAATGAGGCAGGAGACATTGTTCAGGGTAATGTCGGCGATTGTCAGGCTGCAACGCGATTTCTTCATAACCGGCGATGAGAGTCTCATTCATCCCATGATATTGAAGGACGTTGCGGCGATTACCGGTGAGGACTTGTCAGTGATTTCCCGTGCAACGGCGTCAAAATATGTGCTGACCCGTCAGGGTGTCTATCCGCTCAAACTTTTCTTCAACGAGCGCCCAAAGAATGATACAGATACTTCATCACATGAAATTCTCGCCACCATCCGTGATATCATAAACCGCGAGGACAAGCGTCGTCCGCTCAGCGACGAACTTATCACCGAGAAACTGCGGCGCAACGGTCTTGACATAGCGCGGCGCACCGTCGCCAAGTATCGTGAACGGCTCGGATTCCCGGTGGCACGACTGCGTAAAGAGTTATAATAATTAAAAAGTAAATATATTCATCATCACCTTGTTATACGGCTATGATAAATAAAATCCTGACAATATTGTCACGAATCATATCGATAGTTTTCAGTCCGCTAATGATGCCTACCTATGGGGCATTTATCGTTTTCATGTTTTCGTATCTCTATTTTGCTCCCGCGGCATCCCGGCTTAGCGTGATAGCGGTGACATTTGCTGTCAGCTGCATGCTTCCGGTCATTGCCATCTATCTGCTTTACAAGCTTAAAAAGATAGGCGATCCGTCGCTCAATACCCGACGCGACCGCACTATACCATATATTATATGTGCGGCATGTTATGCCGGACTGACGTTTTATTATATGCGCGTCCATGCGCCGGTGTGGATGTCGGCATTCATGTGCAGTGCCATTTTTGCTGTGGTGACATGTGCGATTGTCAACCTGCGATGGAAAATCAGCGGTCACATGACCGGAATGGGCGGTCTGTGCGCTCTTGCGTTTTCCCTTGTCTATCACGGTTATAATCTCTGGATTGATCTCTCGCTGCCTGTGATCCTGGTTATTATCGCCGGTTGTGTAGGTACTGCGCGTTTGATTCTCGAACGTCACACGCTCGCTCAGGTGACAGCCGGATTCTTCAACGGATTCGCATGGGTGTTCGCCTCCCAGTTTATGTTGCCCGTTGCATAGTAATTATGTGATTATTAATTTATTCAATATATGAAACCATTAGTAAGTATCATCATGGGAAGCATGTCAGACCTTCCCGTACTCCAGAAAACCGCTGCATTTCTTGACGAAATGGAGGTGCCGTTTGAGATGAATGCCCTCTCGGCTCACCGTACACCCGCCGAAGTCGAGGAATTTGCCCGCACGGCAGCTGACCGCGGTATAAAAGTGATTATAGCTGCTGCCGGCATGGCTGCTGCGCTCCCCGGGGTTATCGCAGCCATGACTCCGCTGCCTGTTATCGGATTGCCGCTTAACGCAACTCTCGAAGGTCGTGACGCGCTTCTGTCGATCGTGCAGATGCCTCCGGGCATTGCCGTGGCGACAGTAGGTATCAATGCCGGCATGAACGCCGCTGTCCTCGCCGTGCAGATTCTTTCACTGACCGACAGCGAGATAGCCGGTCGTTTTGCGACATATCGCGCCGGTCTGAGCGCCAAAATCGTCAAGGCTAACAAGGAACTCGCCGAGGTGAAATATAAATTTAAAACCAATTAATCGACAAAACGTAATCTTAGGAAATGGGAGAGATGGATTATCGCCGGCGCGAGGCGTCGGAGGTCAATGTCGGCGGGGTGCCGTTAGGCGGTAGCAATCCGGTCAGACTGCAGTCGATGACATCGACATCGACAATGGACACTGCCGGTTCGGTCGATCAGATATGCCGCATCGCTGCCGCTGGAGGAGAATATGTAAGACTCACCGCCCAGGGTGTGCGCGAGGCTGAAAATCTTGCTGAGATAAGACGCCTGACACGTCAGCGCGGAGTCTCGGTCCCTCTCGTTGCCGATATACATTTTAATCCGCGTGCTGCTTTTGCCGCAGCAGAAACGGTTGAGAAAGTGCGTATCAATCCCGGTAATTTTGTCGACCCCGGTCGCACGTTCCGTCATCTCGAGTACACCGACGAGGAGTATAGCCGCGAATTACAGAAAATCAGCGATACGTTTGTCCCGTTTCTCGAGTTGTGCCGCCGTAATAATACCGCGATACGCATAGGTGTCAATCACGGGTCGCTCTCTGACCGCATAATGAGTCGCTACGGCGATACCCCTGACGGTATGGTCGAGAGCGCTATGGAGTTTCTACGCATAGCTGTCGAGCATGATTTTCATGACATTGTCATATCCATCAAAGCGTCCAACACGGTCATAATGGTAGAAACTGTGCGTCGTCTTGTCGCAGCTATGGATGCCGAAGGGATGAAATTCCCGCTCCACCTCGGCGTGACCGAGGCGGGTGACGGTGAGGATGGGCGAGTAAAATCGGCTGTCGGTATCGGTACGCTGCTTGCCGACGGTATCGGCGACACTGTGCGTGTGTCGTTGAGTGAAGAACCTGAAGCTGAGATACCTGTTGCAGCCGAACTCGTAAACTATATAACAAGCCGTGCCTGTGCCGGAGCGCCGATACCGGGAGGTTATTCGCGGGGCTACGACCGGGTGGCTCCTTCTCGTCGAGTCTCATCGGCAGTTGGTATCACGGGTGGAGATAATGAACCTGTTGTGCCGGGATATGATGCAGTCGACCCGACATCGCTCATGCCGGTAGACGCGTCGTCGGCGCATGATGAGATTATCGCCCTTGCCAATGCCAATCCTGACAGGATATTGCTGATAACCTCTCGTCATCCCAATCCTGTCGGCGAAATCAGCGCAGCCATACATGCGCTGACCGATGCCGGAGTCACTAATCCGGTCATTGCGTCGCTGTCATATTACGGTGTCACCCCTGAGCAGGTAACCGTCAGGGCTGCCGCCGACATGGGAGCGTTTCTGCTTAACGGTCTTGTCGACGGAATAGACATACAGACCGATGCTCTCGACCGTGACGCCGTCAACCGGTTGTCGCTCGGAATACTCCAGGCTGCCCGTCGGCGCTTTACCCACACCGAGTTTATTTCGTGTCCCGGATGTGGAAGAACGATGTTTGACCTACAGTCTACCGTAAAGACGGTCAAGGAGGCTACCGCTCACCTTAAGGGGCTTAAGATTGGTATAATGGGGTGTATCGTGAACGGTCCCGGCGAGATGGCTGATGCTGACTATGGTTACGTAGGTGCCGCTGCCGGTAAAGTGAGTCTTTATCGGGGCAAAGAATGTATTGAGAAAAACATTCCGTCGGAAGATGCTCTTCCGCGTCTTATAGAACTTCTTAAAGCCGACGGCGTCTGGACTGACCCTCGGTAGGCATGTTACCTGATGACTGATAACAAGATAACATATCATACACTCTTGAACGGACTGCGGGTTGTCCACCGGTATCACCCCGGGGCGGTGGAGTGTTGCGGTGTTGCGGTCAATGCCGGCAGCCGTGACGAGGATTCCGACCGTCTCGGAATCGCCCATTTTGTCGAGCATACGATATTCAAGGGCACTTCACGTCGGCGTTCTCACCACATCATCAATCGGATGGAGACCGTAGGCGGGGAGCTCAACGCCTATACTACCAAGGAGGAGACAATGGTCTACACGCTTTCTCCAGCCGGAAATCTCGTGCGTGCCGCCGAGCTGATTGCCGACCTCGTGTCATCATCGATTTTTCCGGCTGACGAAATAGACCGTGAGCGCGAAGTTGTTGCCGATGAAATCAATTCCTATCTTGACTCTCCTGCCGATGCCGTTTACGACGATTTTGAGGATCTGATTTTCGCCGGATCTCAGCTCGGTCATAACATTCTGGGTACGACAGAGATGCTTGCCGGGTTTGATACTGAGGCATGTCGGGAATATCTGCATTGCTTTTATACGGCGCCCGACATGGTCTTTTTCTATACCGGACCCGCCGCCGTCTCCCGTGTGATCGCCGTCGCTACGCGCTATTTCTCTTCGTTGCCGTCGCGCGATGCAGCCGGGTGCCGTGTCGAGCCTGCCGTTGTCAGCCCGTTCTCGGTGGACCGTACTATCGACAGTCATCAGGCTCACAATATAATAGGAGCACGTGTCGGGAGCATGTACTCGCCGTCACGCCATGCTACGGCATTACTAACCAACATACTGGGTGGTCCAGGCATGAACTCGCGTCTGAATGTGGCTCTGCGTGAGCGTAGGGGGCTTGTTTACTCGGTCGATGCGTCGACCGCATTGTTCACTGACTGTGGTCTGATGACGATCTATTTCGGCTGTGACCCCGATGACGTGTCGCGTTGCCGTCATCTGGTTATGAACGAACTTGACCGTCTTGCACAGAACTCGTTGACAGAAAGCCAGCTTGCACGTGCCAAACGTCAGTATCTCGGTCAGCTCGTCATAGCTTCGGCAAGCATCGAGCAGCTCGCATTGTCGACTGCGCGCGCCACACTTTATCACAACCGGGCGCTGGTTGCCTCGGAAATTGCCGAATGTATTAATGCCATCACTCCCGAGGATCTGCGTCAGGCTGCCGAGCTGACGGCGCCGGTCAACTGCTCGACTCTTACATTTGCCTGACACGAAAAATTTTACTATCTTCGTGGAAAATTTTACGGTTGAAGGCGGCACGCTATTACGTAATGTAAAAACTGATTAAAAATCATCCACTGACTCATGAAAATAGGAGAGATTGACTTAGGGGAACGTCCGGTAATGCTTGCTCCGATGGAGGATGTAACCGACCACTCGTTCAGGCTCATCTGTAAGGAGCAGGGTGCCGACATGGTTTACACCGAGTTTGTTTCAGCCGATGCTCTGATACGCAATATCGCTGCGACTACGCGCAAGCTTCATATCAATGAAGGTGAACGTCCGACGGCAATACAGATTTACGGTCGTCAGGTAGAGCCGATGGTTGAGGCTGCAAAGATTGTGGAGAGTGTTCACCCCGATATACTTGACATCAATTTCGGTTGCCCGGTTAAGAAAGTTGCCGGAAAAGGCGCCGGCGCCGGATTGCTCAGAGACATTCCGACGATGCTTGCAATTACACGTGCGGTTGTCGACGCGGTCAATATCCCGGTTACAGTCAAGACACGTCTCGGGTGGGATCATAACTCCCGTATCATTGTTGATCTTGCCGAGCAGCTTCAGGACTGCGGCATCAGGGCTCTGACAGTTCACGGTCGCACCCGGTCGCAGATGTACACCGGAGAAGCCGATTGGGAGATGATTGCGCGCGTGAAAGCCAATCCGCGGCTGAAGATTCCCGTCATAGGCAACGGCGACATCACTACACCCGGGCGGCTCGTCGAGGCTTTCGATCGGTCGGGCGTAGACGGTATCATGGTGGGTCGCGCTTCGATAGGTCAGCCCTGGATTTTTAATGAAATGAAGCAGACGCTTGTTCATGGGGAGGTGGTCAATCCGCTGTCGACAGCCGATAAGTTTGCTCTTCTGCGGCGTCAGATTGTAGAGAGTATCGACCGTATCGACGAGTACCGGGGAATACTGCACATACGCCGTCATCTTGCGGCGTCGCCGCTGTTCAAGGGAATACCTCATTTCCGTGAAACGCGTATCGCAATGTTGCGAGCCGAGACTTACGCCGAGCTTGACTCGATCCTGCGTCACATAGAAACCGATATAATCCCGTCGCTCACGCCCGACAATAACTGTCAGTAACACTGTTTGTCACTATATAACATTCTTCGTTTCAACTTATGAAAATTAAACAGGTCATAGCATCATTACTGCTTTACATCACCGCTGCCGTTACGGTTGCCGCTCAGGCTCCGTCACGATATGAATTGGTAGTCAAGGATTTTACCGAGTTGTTGGTTCTCAACTCGATCAATGTAGACTATAAATGTAATCCCGATTCAGCCGGAATCGCCGTTTTTGACGCGACTCCTCAGGAGGCTTCGATGATAATGTTTTCCAATAATGGTAAAAACCGTCTGACAATACAGTTGTCTGACGATGCACGGGACCGCACGGAGCTCCCTGTGGTGACCGTTTATTCCAACTTCCTGTTGCAGGTGGAAAATTCAGCCGATTCGCTTGTCAGAGTTGTATCGGTGGCTCCCGGGGCTAAATTCAAGGCGATACTGATGGGCAACGGTCGTTTGTCGGTCCATGAGGTGACAGCTAATCAGGTTGACGCCTCGATAAAGAGAGGTAACGGGCAGATGGTTGTCACCGGTCGCTGTCAGAGCGCCAATCTCAGCAACACCGGCACCGGATCGATCCAGGCTGACGAGTTGGCGGCTACCAATGTCAAGTGCTCGGTCATGGGATCGGGCTCGATAGGCTGTTGCGCTAAGGAAAATCTCTCGGTTCAGGGTATGGGACTCGGGAACGGCACCGTGTTTTATAAAGGAACCCCGACGATCAAGGACCGTAGTGTGCATATCTCACTTGTGAATATACAGGAGTAGGCGTATTTTTTTTCTGACTTTTGTGTCGTCATGGATGAACGAGACCTAAAGACCCTGACTGCCCGCTCCATGAAATGGAACGTCATCGACCGGTTGTTGACACAGGTCGTCTATGCGGTCGTGGGCATAGTGCTTGCCAATAATGTGAGTCAGGAGGAGTTTGGTCTTGTCGGTGCGATCGTCATCTTCCAGGCATTCGCGTCACTATTTGTCGACAGCGGATTTGCCTATGCTCTTATACAGCGGCAGTCGCCGTCGCGGCTCGACTATTCGTCGGTTCTGTGGTTCAACGTTGTGATGGCTCTTCTGTTATATGCGATACTGTGGTTTGCCGCTCCGCTCATAGCCGACTTTTATCATGGCGATACACGCCTTGTCCCTCTGTCGAGGGTCACGTTTCTGTCGTTTATCTTCAGTGCCGCAGCTATCGTGCAGACCAACCGTCTCATGAAGCAGATGGACGTGCGACCGATCGCCGTCACCAATTTTATCGGGGTGGCGTCAGGTGGTATTGTCGGTGTGTGGCTTGCCGTCAGAGGCTACGGTGCGTGGGCAATCGTGTGGCAGAATGTCACCCTGACGGCTGTCAAGTGCGTAGCTATATGGATATGGACCCGTTGGGTGCCTTTGTTCCGGTTCTCTCTTGCGTCATTGAAGTCGTTCTGTCGCGTAGGTTCGAGCATGATGGCGACATCGTTTCTTAACACGCTGTTTCAGAATATCTACTCGGCACTGATAGGCAGATGGGTCGGATTAGTGCCACTGGGCTACTACACTCAGGCTGACAAGTGGAGCAAGATGGGCATTACGTCTATTACTCAGGCGATGACTTCCTCATTTCTCCCTTCCTTGTCGGAGGTCCAGGACTCGCCCGAGCGTTTTGCCCGGGCAGCCGCCAAGATGAACCGTTGCTGCGCCTATCTTGTCTTTCCTGCAATGGGATTTCTCATCCTTGTCGCCGAGCCGCTTTTTCACGTGCTGTTCGGCAATAAATGGGACGCCTCGATAGTCCTTTTTCAGCTGTTGCTTTTCAGAGGTGTCTTTACCACGCTGACGTCGCTTTATAACAATTATATCATAGCTCTCGGTCGGTCACGATACATTGTTGCCATGGAGTTATTGCGTGACGTGACGGCGGCAGTAGCTCTCGTAGCTACATTTCCGTTTATATCGCTGTCGAGCGGCAGTGATATCGTGCTGGGAATCAGAATCCTTCTATGGGGGCAGATCGGAGCCTCGGCGCTGACATGGGCTGTCACCATGATTATAACCGCGCCGATGACCTACCGCACTGTCGCTGCCTATCTCGCCGATTGTCTGCCATATCTTGCGATGACGGCGGTGATCGCTGTTGCGACGGGACTTTTAGCTTCGGTCATTCATTCGCCACTCGTGCTGCTCATAACAGAGGTGACGGTCGCTCTCGGGGCTTATGTCGCAATAAACGCTCTGCTCGGTTCGCGCATACAGCGCGACGCCCTCAGCTACCTGCGTCGCGGCAAGTCGTGAGCCGCAATCATCGTGCCCTTGTTTCCATGTAAAAATGAATCTCCGGGTGTGTTCTTATTTTTGAAAATAATGCACGTCACATTGATATTTTTTGTATCTTTGCCGATGTTAAACGACAACAACAATTTAACAAAATATTTTTCTAAGTTTTAAGAATAAATACAACTATGAAAATTGAAAAAATCATTGGACGCGAAGTCCTCGATTCTCGTGGTAACCCCACAGTAGAAGTTGATGTAATCCTTGAGTCAGGTGCACGTGGTCGCGCATCAGTTCCCTCCGGCGCATCTACCGGTGAGAATGAGGCTCTCGAGCTTCGTGACGGTGACAAGAGCCGTTACATGGGTAAAGGCGTAACTAAAGCCGTTGCTAACGTTAACGGTCCTATCGCACAGGCTCTTGTAGGAATGAGCGCCCTCGACCAGATCAAGATCGACGAGACTATGCTCGCTCTCGACGGTACCGACACTAAGTCAAACCTTGGTGCCAATGCCATCCTCGGCGTTTCTCTCGCTGTCGCTAAGGCTGCAGCCGACTATCTTGACCTCCCCCTCTACAAATATATCGGCGGTTGCAACTCTTACGTTCTCCCCGTTCC